>JADGPW010000136.1 GCA_017882265.1 Chitinophagaceae bacterium
GAATGGAC
This sequence comes from Chitinophagaceae bacterium, assembly GCA_017882265.1. Taxonomy (GTDB): domain Bacteria; phylum Bacteroidota; class Bacteroidia; order Chitinophagales; family Chitinophagaceae; genus JADGPW01. Next base: position 9 of record JADGPW010000136.1, read on the forward strand.
AGGTTGTTACGTAAGAATGTTATTGCAACCAGTGGTAAAGCTATTGAAGCAGCAGGTGATACGGATGTTCTGCTGCTGGATAAAACCGGAACCATTACATTGGGTAACCGGATGGCTACTGAATTTATTCCTGCAGAAGGCTTTACGAAAGAACAATTGGCGGATGCAGCACAATTAGCATCCCTGGCTGATGAAACGCCAGAAGGACGCTCGATTGTCATATTGGCCAAAGAGCAATTTAATATCCGGGGAAGAGAAATTAACCCTACTGGTACTGTACTTATTCCATTTACTTCACAAACCAGGATGAGTGGTATCGATTTAAGGCCTTATGGTCAATTACGCAGTATCCGGAAAGGCGCTGCTGATGCGATCAAGACGTTTATTCAAAATAACAATGGATTCTTTCCTGAAAAAGTGGAAGAGGTAATATCCGATCTTTCACGGCAGGGAGCCACACCGTTGGTAGTTGCCGAAAATAACCAGGTTCTGGGTGTCATCCTCCTTAAAGATATAGTGAAGGGAGGTATTAAGCAACGATTTGCCGAGTTGCGGAAAATGGGTATTAAAACGATAATGATCACGGGAGATAATCCTTTAACTGCAGCCGCTATTGCTGCCGAAGCAGGAGTTGACGATTTTATGGCCGAGGCAATGCCCGAAGATAAATTACAGCGTATACGTGATGAACAAGCTAACGGTCATCTGGTAGGGATGATTGGTGATGGCACCAATGACGCTCCGGCCCTGGCCCAGGCCGATGTGGGCTTGGCTATGAACACCGGCACTCAGGCTGCACGTGAGGCCGGGAACATGGTTGATCTTGATAGTAATCCCACAAAACTAATAGAGGTGGTGGAAACCGGAAAGCAGTTGCTGATGACCCGGGGCGCCCTGACAACATTCAGTATTGCCAATGATGTGGCTAAATATTTCGCCATTATTCCTGCTATTGCCACTTTGTTGTATATTACAGCTTCCGGAGTATCTCCTTTAAGTGTTCTGAATATTATGAAACTATCTACTCCTGAAAGCGCTATCTTAAGTGCGGTAATATTCAATGCCCTGATAATTATCGCCCTTATCCCTCTTGCACTGAAAGGTGTGAAATACCGTCCTATTTCCGCGACACGGGTACTGGCATTGAACATGGTGATCTACGGTGTTGGCGGTATAATCATTCCATTTATAGGAATCAAACTGATCGATATGCTGCTTGTGTCCACGCACATGATCTAGGGATCAGAACAAAAAATTTATTTTAAAAAAGAATATTATGAAAACACAAACGACTATAGCATTAAAATTTTTACTGATCATGACTGTTCTGACCGGAGTTATTTATCCGTTTTTCATGACAGGAGTGGCACAGCTTACCTTTCGGGCCAAAGCGAATGGGAGTCTGATAATAAAAGATGGTAAAATTATAGGTTCTGAGTTAATTGGCCAAAAATTTGACAGCACTATCTATTTCTGGTCAAGGCCCTCAGCCATTGACTATAACCCGATTCCATCAGGAGCATCGAATCTCGGACCAACGAGTGATAAGTTGAAAAAGCAGGTTTCGGAACGACGCATTTTATTTGCAACAAAGAATACCATAACGGATACAACAGCTATACCCTCCGAAATGCTTTTTGCATCAGCAAGCGGCCTCGACCCGCATATTTCTCAAAAAGCGGCATTATTGCAGGTGGACCGGGTTGCTAAAGCCCGAAATTTTAATATTGTCGAAAAGCAAAAACTGGTTCAAAGTATAGAGGATCTTACTGAATCACCTCAGTTTTTTGTTCTTGGCGAAGAAAGAGTTAATGTATTGATATTAAACCTTGAACTTGATAAACTACACCAGAACGTTACAATTAACAAATAAAATCGATATTTTATGAAAACTTCAATCCGCAGCAAAAGATTTACAATAGGGATAGTGCTTTTCCTGGTTATCATTTTGTTGTTATCAATCTCCTCTGCTTTTTACCTTAACAGGCTGTCGGGGAAAACAAATGCAATCCTCAAAGAAAACCATTATTCAGTTGTTTATGCCCGAGACATGTCAGAAGATCTGACAAATATTAATCAGGAAATTATTAATTGTTTTTTAGCAAACAAAAATCCTGATACATTAATTCTTAACAAGGAGTTTATGTTATTTGACAAATCGCTTGAATTAGAAAAAAATAATCTAACTGAGCCCGGTGAAGATAAACTTGCATCAGGTATTGAGACTGATTATATTGAATACCGCGATTTTGTTTTAAAGTTCATAAAATCGCCAAATCCAGATGATAACGTTCTTTCCCTTCAAAAGAAATTTGACTCTCTTTACCGACAATTGATGGTTTTGTCTCAAATGAACGAAAAAGCCATTGAAGTAAAGACCGATGATGCTAAAGTATCGGCAAAAAAGGCTACGTTTCAAATGACATTTATTGGAACCATATGTTTTTTGATTGCCTATGGTTTTACCTTTATCTTTTCATCATATTTCAATGAACGATTTTATAGATTGTATAATGGGATAAAAGAAATAGTTTCCAGTAATTACAGCCAAAGGGTTTATCTTGATGGGAATGATGAACTCTGCGAAATTGCACTGGCTGTTAATGAAATGGCGGAGAAAATAAATAAAAACAAACAGAAAATGTCTCTAACTTTACCTGTGGATCCGGTAAAAGATTATAGTCTTAACGACATTAAGGAGTTGAAAAAAGTTCTGATACAGATAAAAAGTGTAGAAGAACAAGCCATTAAGTTAATTTCAAGGTTAGAAAATAAGTAGTGTTATATGGACATCAGTGACAATCGCCCTGATCCCGATGAACTTTTAGCTTCAATAAAGTTGGAGGAAGAAAAAAGCAAACGGGGCAAGCTGAAAATATTCTTCGGCATGTGTGCCGGTGTAGGTAAAACGTACACTATGCTTCAAACAGCACAAGCTGAGAAATTGAAAGGAAACGATATTATCATTGGCTATGTTGAAACGCACAACCGAAAGGAAACCGCCGAACTGGCAGAGGGATTTGAATTGATTCCCCGCAAAACCTACCAGTACAAAACTACTACTGTACAGGAAATGGATCTGGATGCCATTATAACCCGAAAACCCCGGATTGTGCTGGTTGACGAACTTGCCCATACAAATGCACCCGGTAGCAGACATACAAAAAGGTTTCAGGACGTTCTGGAATTACTCGACAACGGCATTAACGTATATACTACGGTTAATGTTCAACACCTCGAAAGCCGTTCCGATACCGTCGCACAGATTACAGGCATTATTGTAAGGGAAACCCTCCCCGATGAAATCTTTGAAAACGCCGATGAAATCGAGGTTATTGACCTGACTCCTGATGAACTGCTGCAAAGACTTTCCGATGGTAAAGTATATTCCCCCGAACGGTCTAAAGAAGCCATTGAAAGTTTTTTCCGCAAAGGAAACATAACAGCTTTGCGAGAAATGGCATTGCGAATAGTTGCCGACCGGGTGGACAAGCAGCTACACGAATACATGCAACTTAAGCGCATTAAAGGTCCCTGGAAATCGGGATTACATCTGTTGGTTGCAGTTAGTCATACCCAGCAATCAGCTAAATTACTCCGGTGGGCTAAAAACCTTTCTTACACAATGGGCGCCGATCTGCAAGCTGTCTATGTAGAAACTTCATATAAACTTAGCCCCAAAGAAAGTGAACAACTAAATAAGAATATCAGCCTTTCCAGGCAGTTAGGTATTAAGTTCCGCTTTGTTACCAATAGTAATATGGTTAAAGCAATTGTGGATTTTGCTCAAAAAGAAAACATTACGCATATTATTATCGGCAAACC
>JADGPW010000137.1 GCA_017882265.1 Chitinophagaceae bacterium
CTTGGAATGGCTTCATATACAAAGGCCAAACAATATAGAACAATCAGCTTTGTTTTGCGATTTGTTTCTTTAGCTGCCAATATAGCTGTATTGGCGATGGTGAGTAATCGCAACCTCACAGGTAACCAGAGAACCCTTGCCTATGGGTTTTTAGGGGGAGATGTCCTTTTAAATATAACGGCTGGAAAATATTATCAACTATCCACCCAAAGCCTTGACAGGGCGCTCTGGCAGCGAAACAAAGACCTGCTATTCCCGGCCAGGTAAATTTTCCGGGCAATTCAGCAGTACAATATACTTATGAAGAATAGCCAATTTCCCTCGTAATTCCCTACCTGTTTGTTATAAAAGAGATTGTACTTTACAGATCTAAAATCTCCAAACCATGAAAACTAAACTCCTTGCTTTCCTTGTTATTTTTCTTATCCTGTTTGAAAGCTGTAGCCGGAACTTTACCCCTTACCAGGCAGCTAATAATCCCAGGGGTAAGAAATGCGGTGTGATCAGGTAGCTCAATGACCCTTCGATAAACTCAGGGTAAACCAGGCAGGGAGTAGTAGTAATAAAATTATTCTCCGCCAAATACATTGTCTATCGCTCCTTCCAACATCGGGAATTTTTCTACCACAAATTTTTTGATGGTAATGATGGCCTGTTTTGCCTGTTCGTCGGTTAGCCCGGCTTCGGCTTTTAATTTGTCAATCAATTCCTGCATAAATTTTGGTGTTAAGTGTTAAGTGCTATGTGTTAAATGTTAAGTTCAATGTTGAACATGTAAAATAAAAAAAGTCCCGTAATAACAGGACCAATAATTTAACTCTCAGCACTTAACTCTCATTAAGCCACTTTCAACAAACTCAGTTTACTCTTATCAAACTTCCGTTTGGCATATTCCAGGTCGAGTAAAAACTGTGTTTCTTTGCTGGAAGGCATTTCGTACATAGCATCCGTAAGGATACCTTCGCAAATACTCCTGAGTCCCCGGGCGCCCAGTTTGTATTCCATCGCCTTTTCCACCATGAAATTCAATACCTCTTCTTCAATGGTAAGCTGAATACCTTCGAGGTCAAATAATTTTTTATATTGTTTGACCAGGGCGTTCTTGGGTTCTGTAAGGATCGCACGAAGGGTGGGAGCATCCAGCGGATCGAGGTGAGTGACAACCGGTAAACGTCCCAGTAATTCAGGTATCAGGCCAAAGGATTTCAGATCCTGTGGATTGATATAACGCAACAGGTTCTTCTTCATATTATCCTGCAGCTCTTTATCTACATTAAACCCGATCGTATTGGTCTGAACCCGCCGGGCAATGATCTTATCTATGCCATCAAAGGCACCACCACAAATGAAGAGAATATTTTGTGTGTTGATCTTGATTAATTTTTGTTCCGGATGTTTTCTTCCACCCTGCGGGGGCACCAGGACATCCGTTCCTTCCAGCAGTTTCAGCATTCCCTGTTGTACACCTTCCCCGCTTACATCACGGGTGATGGACGGATTATCTCCCTTTCGGGCGATCTTATCTATTTCATCAATGTATACAATGCCCCGCTCGGCAGCCGCCACGTCGTAATTACAAACCTGTAGTAAACGTGTCAGAATGCTTTCCACATCTTCCCCTACATATCCTGCTTCAGTGAATACAGTGGCGTCAACAATCGTGAACGGTACATTCAACATCCGGGCTATGCTTTTCGCTAAAAGCGTTTTCCCCGTGCCGGTCTCGCCAACCATAACAATATTGCTTTTCTCGATCTCCACTTCGTTTGTGGCGGCAGTATCGGTCAACTTTTGCTGTAAACGTTTATAGTGATTATACACAGCCACGGCTAATACTTTCTTCGCTTCATCCTGACCGATCACATATTCATCAAGGAATTTTTTGACTTCCATGGGTTTCTTCACCGTAAGCTTAAAAGAAGAAGTGACCTTATCATCCCGAACCAGCAATTCCTGTTCAATGATCTCCCGGGCATGCTCTACACAGTTTTCACAGATATGCCCTTCCTGGCCGGCAATAAGGATCTTAACCTCATCCCGGCTGCGCCCGCAAAATGAACAATGTAGAGGATTTTTTGCCATTATTTTCTATAGTATAACGAACTACAAACGTATCCGTCACAGCAAAATTATAAAACCGCCCCGAGAAGGGCGGTATTATTTATTTTTTTAAACCTAAGTGACTCGATAATAAAGAGTTATAATTTTTCTACCACCTGATCCACTATACCATAGGCTATAGCTTCTTTGGCATCCATCCAGTAATCCCTGTCAAAGTCCTTCATGACCTGGTTAATGGTTTTGCCGCAATTCTCAGACAGGATGCGTGCCCCGATCTCTTTTACCCGCCTGGTTTGCTCGGCTTGTATCTCCAGGTCTGAACTAACACCGCGGATCAATCCTCCTAAAGACGGCTGGTGGATCATTACTTCGCCATGGGGATAAATAAACCGTTTTCCTTTGCTGCCACCGCTGAGTAAAATACTGCCCATGGAAGCAGCCAGGCCCATACAGATAGTACTTACCGGGCTGTTGATCATTTTCATGGTATCATACATTACCATTCCGCTGGTGACCACACCCCCCGGACTATTGATATAGAATTTTATCTCTTTCCCAGGTTTATCCTCATCCAGTAAAAGTAATTTAGTGACCACATCTTTCGCGCTTTTATCATCTACAACTCCCCAGAGATAAATGGCGCGAGTCTCGAAGAAATATTTTTCAAGTTTTTTACTGAATATCATCAGGTCGGACTTTGGCTGTTCCTCTTTTTCTTCCTCTTCTTCATCTTCGCTTTTCCAGTTGTTGTATAAAAATGATTTACGGTTCATACATAATTTCTCCTTTTAATCTTAGTTTATATCTGAGTTTGTTTTCTCTTTCTTCTTTTAGCAACAGTAGATAAAATCAGTGTCTCCGATCTGGGTCCCCCCTCCTTTGCGCCGACGCTGAAGCTTTAGCGCAAGCGTTAGGGGAACAGGGGGTTTATTCTTTCTTCAGTTTCCGCGGGTTGGTCACTAACACTTCATCTACCAATCCATATTCCTTGGCTTCGGCGGCCGTCATCCATTTATCCCGGTCAAAATCTTTTTCGATCTGCTCCACCGATTTGCCGGTATGCACATTCACTACATCATATAACTCTTTCTTCAATTTCCGTATTTCATTCACCGTGATCTCAATATCACTGGCTTGTCCCCCGATAGCGCCACTGGGCTGGTGCATCATGATCCTGGCATGTTTCAGTGCAGCTCTTTTACCCTTGGTCCCTGCGCCTAATAATACACAAGCCATGGAAGCAGCCATACCGATACAGATCGTGGCTATATCCGGAGTTACATACTGCATCGTATCATATACTCCCAGACCGGAATAAACGCTGCCCCCCGGGCTGTTGATATACATATTAATATCCCGGGTACGGTCAGTAGAATCCAGGAATAGTAGTTGTGCGGTTACAATATTTGCTACTTCATCATTGATAGGATAACCCAAAAAGATGATACGGTCCATCATCAGCCGGCTATACACATCCATCACGGCCACATTCATGGGGCGTTCTTCTATGATATTAGGAGTTAGCGCGGTAACCAGCCCGGAAGCATAGCTATTCAGCGTATTGCTGGAAATTCCCCTGTGCTTCACCGCGTATTTTTCAAATTCCGAATTAAAGCTCATGCGTTTTTAGTTGATAAGTTAACACCTGCCCGACTGAGTTGTTCAGGCGGGGGCTGATGAGTTGATTAATAGCTAAAAGCAAGAATATCAACTTCCACCTGAACCTCAAATATCTGTCCAAATGCCGGAAATGCAAAATCAGTGACAAGTTGACTTGTTTAGTAATTTGAAATGCATGTCAGCTAACTTTCGCCCATTTGGGGTCGCTTACAACACCATGCACCGATGCTAAAGCTTTGACAAAAGCGTCTTTTTCATCAGAGCATATCGACCGCATCAGACCGGGAGCCAGGGAGGCGGTATATCATATTAAAATTTATTTGGAAATCTGGGTAGTATTTTGATTCACAAGACAGATGACAAATCACAGTTTCCAAATCAGATCCAGACCTCGTATTTAGCCGGACAGGTTTTCTGTTTTCCCCCCGCTGGAAAGAAGTTGCAGGGACCGACTTTTTTTCATACCCCTTGATTTATAGATATTTAGTTTTTTCAGAAAGGAATTCTTATTAGAAAACCTTCTTTCTAACTTCTCCCTAAAAGGGCTATACCCTCTCTGGAGTAAGTCCACTGTACAGTGGACTTAACCATGAGAGGGAGTGGAGATAGGTGGGAGAAGGGCTTTATTTGTTGATTCCTCAATTATGCCCGGTGAGGATCCCTCGGTTTCGGAGGTCGAAAGATGCTGAAAGCAGAATGGGACTCATAACCAAAAGGTTTCAAAAGGGTCTCAGTAGGGTCCTAGTAGGGTTTCAGTAGGGGTAAAAGCATTCAGGGTAAGTGTTGTTCGGGGAATCATTTGGTTAGTGAGGCAGGAGCCGGGGAAGAAAACAGTAAAATAAGGGATAAATAACCTTGTCAACCTTTCACCCCCTGAATGACTCAGTTGGTCAGGCGTTCACCTGTCAACTTTGCATTAATGATGATGCTGGTGCGCTTCTACCATGGTAGTGAAGGCTTCTGCACTGATATCTTTCTCCTCAGGCTTTACCTGTGTTTCAGCCCATTGAAATATTTTCTGTGCCTGGATCCGGGTGTAAGCATCTTCTACAAATTTCCGGTCCTTCATCATTTTTTCTACATAATCAGTTACCCAGGGTTGATCATCACTTAAATTGGCTCCGCCCATATAACTGAAGAGTTGTTGTTTGGCAAAGCTTTTTATTTCATCAGGATTAACCTGTATACCATTATCGTGTACAATTTTGTCAGTGATCAGGGTCCATTTCAGCTGACTCAGGAAACCGGGAAATTCTTTTTCCACTTCTTCATCAGTTTTTTGTACGGCGGTCTTGGCTGAAGAGTCTCCCTGAGTCTTTACCCATTTTTTTAAGAATCCTTCCGGGAATTGTATTTCGGTATGATCAACCAGTTCATGAAATACCTGGTCATGGATCTGGTTATCGGCCTGGCCGCTCCAATAATTTTCCAGTTGTTCTTTGATCTTACCGCGGAACTCCGTTTCAGTTTTTACTTCGCCGCCCGGGTAGAGCTGGTTAAAGAATTCTTCCCCCAGTTCTTTTTTCTCCAGCAAACCGATCTTGGTAATGACGACCCTGAAATATTTATCCGCGGATGAACTATCTTCTTTATTTAATCCAAGGTCTCCAATGATCCATTCCCTTTCTTTTTCGTCAAAAGCTGATTTCAACTGAACGATCATAAGATCTCCTGTCTTTTTGCCCATCCAGTTGTTACGATAGGTTTCTCCAAAGTATTTTACGAGAAGTGAATTGTCTTTATTGATACCGCCTTCTACCACATGGCCGTCTGCATCAGTTTCTGTAAAGCTTACATTCAGCACATTCTCATCTGAGCCCACGGTTTCTACATCCTTCATATGACCATAACGGTTTTGCAGGCGGGCCACTTCATTGTCGATCATCTCATTCGTAATCGTAACCAGGTAACGGGTCGTTTTTGCTTTACCCAGGTCGGGCAGGTTGAATACAGGCTTCATACCCACTTCAAATTCAAAATTATAATCAGTGGGGTTGTTAACATCCAGTTGTTGGATATCCGTTTCAAGCGGAAGCGGTTGTCCGAAAATATCCAACTTATCAGTCTGAAGATAGTCGATCAATTCCTTGTCGACCCTTTTCAGTACTTCATCCGTAAATAAGGAAGTACCATACATTTTTTTAATAAGACCTGCCGGCACCATCCCCTTCCGGAAGCCGGGAATATTTGCTTTTTTACTGTATTCTTTCAGCACCTTCTCAAACGAAGGGAGATAATCGGTCTTTTCCAGTTTCACGGTCAGCTTTTCATGTAGCAGGCCGATATTTTCTTTTGTTACAGTAGCCATTGTGTTAAGTTGATAAGTTAATAAGTTGATAAGTGAAGGTCTTAAAAAGGGAAATCCCTTATTGAACTATCAACTTACCAACTTCACTGTCCGGATGGAGGGACTCGAACCGCATACCGGTTGAATAATGAATGTCGAACAAGGAATAATGAATGATGAAGGCGAAGCTCTAAATGTGCGTACTTACTTCTTCATTCTTAAATCCTTGCCTGCCCCCTGGTCCGGATGGAGGGACTCGAACCCCCATACCGGTTGAATAATGAATGTCGAACAAGGAATAATGAATGATGAAGACGAAGCTCAAAATGTGCGTACTTACTTCTTCATTCTTAAATCCTTGCCTGCCCTCTGGTCCGGATGGAGGGACTCGAACCCCCATACCTTACGGCATCAGATCCTAAGTCTGACGTGTCTACCAATTTCACCACATCCGGGATTGAAAGTCAATTAATCATTGAAGCATTCTCCCTGTCTCCCTGTCTCCCTGTCTCACTATCTCCCTGTCTCACTGTCCCACTGTCTCACTGTCTCACTGTCTCACTGTCTCACTGTCCCACTGTCCCACTGTCTCACTGTCTCACTGTCTCACTGTCTCACTGTCTCACTGTCTCACTGTCTCACTGTCTCACTGTCTCACTGTCTCACTGTCTCACTGTCTCACTTCTTTACTTTTAGGGCTGCAAATGTAGCTGATTTTATCATACCGGGAAGGGTTCAATAGGCTGAAAGGGTGACAATGCTAAAAAGGTGGAGAATTTGTTTTATGCAATCGCAAAATATTGTAGGTTTGGACTTCCACCGTGTTAGCCCAATATCTTCGGAATAGCCAGGAAAGGCGCTGTATTTCACCCATATTTGAAGTCTTGAATGACTTATGCGGAATTGATCCGTATGTAAATTTTTTTCGCAACCAAACTAATTGCTGATGAGAAAAATAACTCTACTCTTGCTGGGCGTTACTGTTGGTTTTGCTATTTATGCCCAAAATCCGGTTACCACGTTTACTATCCCAAACCGGACGATCAATTTACCCTGTGGCACGCCCTGTACCTCGATCAGCGCCTCTGTACCCCATATTAAACAGACCGATGATTATCTCATTGCGCGACCGGGCTATGTTCCATTTGCTTATACCACGGCTACCGGAACTGAAATGACCTCCATTTATACAGACGATGTTTTTAGTCCCCTGATCAGTCTTCCGTTTCCTTTCTGTTTTTATGGGTCTACCTATAATTCATTGGTGATGGGATCTAATGCGATAATTACTTTTGATGCTAGCAATGCCAATATGGGTAATGCATGGCCATTGACAGACCCGAATACAAGTTTACCCTTACCCATTCCCTACGCAGGGGGGACTCAGGGCTTATCGTTTCCAGCCTATTATCCAAGGGCTTCAATCATGGGACCCTACAATGATATTTATCCAACCGTAAATGGTAGCGGCCAAAGAAAGATCGAATGGAGGATAGAAGGTGCCAGTCCACAACGCAGGTTCATTGGCAGTTATAATAGTGTTCCTATGTATAGCTGTACAACTACTTATGAGACTTCGCAGATAGTCATTTATGAAAGTACAGGCGTCGTTGAAGTGTATGTTCATGATAAACCCCTTTGTTCTACCTGGAACGGAGGATTAGCTATCCTGGGTATTCAGAATTTCAACCAGAACAAAGCTGTAGCTGCAGCCGGAAAAAATTGTACACAATGGGGAGGTCCGACAAGCGTTGATTCCTGCTATCGTTTCATCCCTTCCGCAGGTGTATCAAGATTTGTGAGCGCTCAATTGCTGGTCAATGGAACGGTGGTAGCTACCGGTGATACCAGCACTACGACACCTGGGATCCTGAATCTTAATTTTCCAAACATCTGCCCTACATTAGATAGCACAGCCTATGTTTTACGGGTGGCCTATAGTCCTTGTGGCAGCTCCGCCGGGAATGCGGTGTTTACGGATACCGTATTTGTAAAGAAAGCATCGGGACCTCCCATAACAGTTGTTAAGTCGGATGCTAATTGCACTACAAACGGAACGATCACGGTAACGGTAACCGGGGGCACACCTCCTTTTGAGTATAGTATAAATGGTGGCACCAGTTTCCAGTCATCAAATGTATTTAACAATGTTGCGCCCGGCACCTATAACGTGACAGCCCGGACAGTGGGATCAACCTGCAATTCAACTATTCAGCCAGTTACTATCAGCCTTATTAATACTCTTACCATGACCGTGGCAAAGGTAGATGCTAATTGTACCGGCGGTTCTATTACTATAACAGCGTCAAGCGGTACTGGGCCTTACCAGTACAGCATAAACGGAGGTACAAGCTATCAGAGTTCAAATGTGTTTACCGGTTTGGCAGGCGGTACCTATAATGTTGTTGTTAAAGATGCCGCCAGCTGTACGAAAAGTCAGCAGGTAACATTGGCATTTACAAATAACCTCACGATGAGCGCTATTACGGGAGGTACCATTTGTTTTGGCGGATCGTTTACCCCGGTGGTGACGAGCAATGCGGCAACTTATTCATGGTCGCCTGCCAATGGTGTAAGTAATACCAGTATTGCGAACCCCGTTCTTACTCCACAGGCGACGACCACGTACACTGTTACCGGGACCCTGGGTACCTGTACAACCCAGCAGTCCGTCACCATTACTGTATCGCCGGGCGCTGTTGCCAATGCGGGCCCGGATGCCACTATTATTACAGGAGATGTGTACCTGATGCAGGGATCCGGTTCCCCGGGCACGTATTTATGGACGCCTTCCGCGTCATTAAGTTCTGCATCTATTCTTACACCTGTGGCCAACCCGACAGCCACGACCACCTATACCCTGCGGGTAACAACAGCGCTGGGTTGTATTGCCACAGATGATGTGACCATTACGGTAGTGCCTTATTGCGTCAAACCCATGGAAGCGTTTACACCCAATGGTGATGGTATCAATGATCTTTGGCTGATCACCAATGGTAATTGCCTGGTCAGCGCGAGTGCGCAGGTGTTCAATCGCTATGGCGCCAAAGTTTTTGAATCCAATGATTACAAAAATAACTGGGATGGGAGGTATAAGGGTAACCCGTTGCCGGATGGCACCTATTATTATATCATTTCATTTAAACTGATAAATGGTAAACTGGTATTACTCAAAGGCAACCTGACCATCCTGCGATAAGCAACAAAAAAAGTTATTATGAAACGTTATATATTTCTTATTCTAATGGCCGGCAGTTTTGTGAGCGCTGTGTCAGCACAGCAACTGATGACGGCTTCTTTATATGATATGCAGGGCAACCTTTTCAACCCGGCCACGGCAGGAGCAAAGAAACATGGGATCATCGGGGCCAGCTACAGGACGATGTGGGAAGGTATTGACGGGGGCCCGCAAACGGAGGTTCTGTTTGGTTCGGCATATATCAAGAGCGTTAAATTGGGTATCGGGGGTTATTTATATAATGATGTCACGGGTCCTACCAAACGAACCGGCATAGATATGGATTATGCCTATCATATCGGGATGCAAAACGGGGGTGATTTTTCAATAGGTCTCGAGGCAAGATTTCAACAGTTCTCTATTGACAAGGCCAAGCTGCAAACCTCCCTGGGTCCGAATGATCCTGTGCTGGCGGGAGCCGACACCCGATTTCAGGGAGATGCGGGATTTGGACTTGCCTATACGGGAAAGAAATTCGAGGCAGGAGTTTCCGTTAGCCAGTTGATACAAACAAAGCTGAATTTTTATACCGGCAACCTGACTACCAGTGAACAAGGAAGATTGTACAGGCACTATTACCTGCATAGCAATTACACCTGGCAAGTGGATGAGAGCACGAAGATCATTCCCAATCTGTTATTCATATACCTGCCCAATGCACCTCTTGAATTCCAGGGAGGAGTAAGGGTGGAACACAAAGAAGTATTCTGGTGGGGAGTAGGCCTGCGGGCCCGTCAGAGCTGGATGCTGTCAGCGGGTGTGCATATAAAAAAGAAATTCACCATCGGTTATTGCTTTGATATATTCAGTACACCGCTGAGTGTATTTGATAGCGGATCGAACGGGCATGAGATCCTGATGCGATATGATTTTATTAAATAACAGGGACCGGGCACGCCTTGTCTGTTGTTTGTAGAGACAAGGCATGCCTTGTCTCTACATGTTTTCTTATTTTAACATCCCCAAAAATTTTACTGTTCCGGTTTACTTTTTGCAGGAGATAATCGTTATATTAGTTAAAATAGAACGATTATATGATCGATCATTTTTCAGACATATCATTCCATTATTTTCACCGGTGTTCAGTATCAGTGTTGCAGGCAGGTGGACTCCGGGTCGGTGTAC
>JADGPW010000138.1 GCA_017882265.1 Chitinophagaceae bacterium
GTGATGTGGAATATGACTCCGTAGCGCCAAAATGTTCATGGATCACGCCGGTACCCGGGGGAGTGGGTCCCATGACGATCGCTGCCCTGATGAAGAATACTTATTATTCATGTAGTTTGAAGAATTAGTGTAAAGTTGAGAGGTTGATATGTTGATATGGACTTTCCTCAACTTATCAACCTGTTAACTTATCAACCCATCAACCTATCAACTTGTCAACAACCACTTCACTTCCCGTCATGGAACATTTCTACACCCTGCAGGGCGAAGGATTTCACCAGGGCCGGGCCGCCTATTTCATCCGACTCGGTGGATGTGATGTAGGTTGTGTGTGGTGCGATGTGAAAGATAGCTGGGATGCGGGGAAACATCCATTATTGAAGATTGAAGATTTAATATTGAATATTGCGAATACCAAAGCGAAGGTGGTAGTCATTACGGGTGGGGAGCCTTTGATGTATAATTTAGACGAATGGACAAGGGAATTGCAACAGGCGGGTTATAAAACCCATATTGAAACTTCTGGTGCCTACCCGCTGAGTGGTCATTGGGACTGGATCTGTTTATCTCCTAAAAAATTCAAGGCGCCGTTGCCTGAAATTTTACCATATGCCCATGAATTAAAAGTGGTCATTTTTAATAAATCAGATTTTGACTGGGCTGAGAAATATGCAGCGCTCGTCTCATCTTCCTGCAAACTATATCTTCAGCCGGAATGGGATAAAGCGGCGGAGATAACGCCAATGATCATTGCATATATTATGGAGCATCCGGAATGGGAATTGTCATTGCAGATTCATAAGTATATTAATGTGCCGTAGAACAATAGGCAATGGGCAATGGACAAAAGACAATAGGCAATAGACAATGGGCAATCGGCAATAAGAAATTAATGTATGGGGATAGATAGTACAAACGAATTACAAAATCTATTCTTGCTTTAATGTTCCGTAGGAACATCTCATGGGTAGATAGGCAAACAAAAAATTTCCCACGTTCCTATGGAATGCTAAATCGATCATTACAAAATTCTACCCACCAACCGTCCCTCCGGGACGATAAATACCTGGTCTCATTCTATATAATGCCATGCACATAATCAACTTTTATCTATTTACTATTACCTATATCCAATCATATGATTTCATCTACAACCGGAGAGGATCTCGCAGCTCGTAGCTAACAGCTCGCAGCTATTCCTTTAACATATTCCTTCCTTTTAAAGTTGAAAATTTAGGTAGCTTCGCAACTGTAAAGCACAATACTTTTTATGAAATACCTGCGTCTCATTTTATATTTCTCCATTTGCTTGTTATGTTTTGATTCTTCTTCCTTTGCGCAAACTTATTACCCCGATAAAATAAACAAGAAAGCGGTTCAACTTTACAACCAGGCCCTGGAACGTGCCCAGGATGGTAACCTGGCCAGCGCCGCCGGCCTCTTACTGCAATGTATAGACATCGATAAGAAATATGTAGATGCCTACTTATCACTCGCCGGGGTATATGGACAACTGAAAAGTTATACCAGCAGCATCAATTACTATGAACAAGCTTTTGCGCTGGACCCTGATTATACTATTGAATACAAACTTCCTTATTCCATCAACCTGGCCGGGCTGGGTGAATTCCAAAAAGCGCTGGATGCAATCAATGAATTATTGCTTAAAAAACCAAACCCCAACTCCGCCACTTTCAAAGCCGGTGACTATAGAAGACGCTCTTATGAATTTGCCGTTAATTATGCCAAAAAAAATACTGACAAGGACTATGTATTCACGCCAAAAAATATCGGGAGCGGCGTTAATACCAGCGAATCGGAATATTTTCCATCCCTGACCATTGATGGCCAGGAACTGGTTTTTACCCGGCGTATAAAGAATTTCAATGAAGATTTTTATTATAGTAAGAAAAAAGGTGATAGCTGGGATCTCGCAAAACCCATGGAGGGAAATATCAATACAGATCAGAATGAAGGGGCGCAAAATATTTCACAGGATGGCCAATGGCTGGTATTCACCGGTTGCAACAGGCCCGATGGATTTGGCAGTTGTGATCTTTATATTTCCTACCTCACTTCGCAGGGCTGGAGTGAAGCGATCAACCTCGGCGGACAGATCAATTCCGATCAATGGGAATCGCAACCTTGCCTTTCTCCTGATAAACGCGACCTGTATTTTGCAAGCAAACGATTTGGGGGCTATGGCGGGAGCGATATTTATGTGAGCCACCTTCAGCCTAATGGGAAATGGGGGGAACCCGAAAATATGGGACCTGAAATAAACACCAAGGGAGACGAAGGCTGCCCGTTTATGCATGCCGATAATCAAACGCTTTACTTTACTTCCAATGGCCTGCCCGGTTATGGTGGCAATGATCTTTTTTATACAAGAAAGGGGCCGGGTGGCGTCTGGAGCATACCGGTAAACCTTGGCTATCCTATCAATACGATCAACGATGAGGGAACATTATTCATCGCTGCGGACGGCAAAACAGCGTATTATGCCAGCGACAGAAGTGATAGCCGCGGAGGTCTTGACATTTACAGTTTTGAACTTCGGGAAAGTGTTCGTCCCTATAAAACATTATGGGTGAAAGGACAGGTTTTTGATAAAAAAACAACCAAAGGATTACCTTCTTCGGTGGAATTGATCGACCTCTCCACTCAGGAACTGCTTACCAAAGTGCAGACCAATGAAACAGGAAACTATCTCATCACCTTACCGGTAGGAAAAGACTATGCTTTTAATGTCAACCACAAGGGTTACCTGTTTTATTCCGATCATTTCTCCCTGACAACCGCTTCCCCTGATTCTGTATATGAAAAAAATATTGGGCTGCAACCTTTGGAGATGAATGCAAGCATTGTATTGAAGAATATATTCTTTGATGTCAATAAATTTGAGATCAAACCCGAATCCATGGCGGAACTGGATAAGCTGATTCAGTTACTGAATGAAAACCCGGGTTTAAAGATCGAGATCAGCGGTCATACCGATAATGTAGGCAAACCCGCCGACAATCTTATTCTTTCAAACAACCGTGCAAAAGCCGTTGTCACTTACCTGGCCGGTAAAGGCATTTCTACTCAACGTTTAACCTCCAAAGGGTATGGTGAAACAAAGCCGATGGCGGATAACAAAACGGAAGAAGGGAAGGCGCAGAACCGGAGAACTGAAATGAAAGTGATTAGTCAATAGTTGGATTTTATTTTTAACTTTAGACAAAGGAAATTTCATGAAACTCACAATTAACATTGCCAGGGGAGAAGAATTCTATGTGGCTTCTATAAAAGAAATCCCTGCCGTGCTTACACAGGGAGCTTCGGTAGAAGAGGCAAGATTGAATGTGCTGGATGCACTTCAACTTTACCTGGAAGACATGCAACAAGAACCAGGTTCTAACAATACAGTACTGGAAGAAGATTTAAATATTGTTGCCTGATGTCTGTCAAAAGACATGACTTTCTTCAGCATCTTGCTAATCACCACTGCTACCTGCACCGTCATGGCGGCAAACATGATATTTACCAGAACTCGCTCTCAAAAAAGAAAACAACAGTTCCAAGACATCCAAAATTGGAAAAGTTTCTTTGTGATGCAATTTGCAAACAATTGAATATCCCGAAAATGTAATTTCAACAATTTGTCTCTTCATTTTCTTTTCCGTTCCAGGAATCATTTGCCTGGCTCAGTCCTAATTCCCAAATTTGTCAAGCGGCAGATAGGTTCTCCCGGTCTGTCTGAACAGGCTGGAAATGTAGAAAGTGTATTCCTCCCCCATCCTCCTGTAATTTAAAAACGGATTTCTAAAACCCTTCTCCCTAAAAGGGCTATACCCTCTATCCAGTTAGTCCACTACACAGTGGACTTACTGGATAGAGGTAGTGGACTAACTAGGGAGAAGGTTTTTTAATTGTTGTTCCTCTATTTAAAACCTAAACGTCTGAAAATCAATCCATATGAAGAAAACCTGGTTTTCTCAATTACATCATGACGGTAATAAATACCAGGATAGGTTGGTTCCCGGGTTAAGAAGTCCCAATGTTTTATTCTGTTTATTTTGTGGTTAATACCCATTGTCAAAATGGCATTTTCAATTATTTTAGTTCCCCGGCTATCTTTCCATGAACAATGATTTATTATACCAGGTTGCCCTGACCCTAATCCCCA
>JADGPW010000139.1 GCA_017882265.1 Chitinophagaceae bacterium
AAAAACCCCGCCTAAACGAGGTTCTTATTTATGCTCAGGGCCTTAATAATTTACGCGCACATCTCCACTTTAAATGCCAGGCTAAAGTAGGTAAAGAAATATCCTTTTTGATTTTGGGAGTCACCGTTCCATTCATGACCGAACGTGAAGGGTTGTTGATTGCCTTTGGCGGCTTCGCCTATACCGATCAAAGCATTAGCAGTTTGGAGCCTGAAACCATAAGTGGCGTCTTTAGATAATGGCACCGTCTCCAGTTCAAAACGGATCCATTTTGCCGCATCGCCTTTTTGCAGTACAAGGGTGGAATGGCCAATAGCCGGCCCCCAGGTTCTGGAAACCGTATCAAATACGTGGAGGGTCAATTCCAATTCACCGGATTGCTGAACCGTAGATGAATACACTTGTATATTATCCAATTGTCCTGCAAAAGGGCATTTAAATGTCTGCCCTGCAAAATGGTCAGTTGGATCCGTTTGCAAATGCCCGATCCATAATGTCGTGTTGTTTTCAGCCTGGGTGATCACCGGCCGGACGGCATGATCTCCTTTATAGGGCTGGCTGCTGTTCTTTGTTATTTCCATATATATGAGATTTTAGTTGATAATAATCAATATAAGCAGCGGGTTCAGCCTTCGAAATCCCGGTAGCTACCGGGTCGGGGGATGATTTGGTTGGGGTGGAATGACTTAGTCTTATAACTCCCGTTTCACCCGTTTATTGTGTGCGATCAGGTTTTATAGATCAATAGGCAATGGACAATGCGCAATAGGCAATTACAACAGGCAAAACCACTTGCTAATTGCCAATTGTGAATTGCTCCTCCGGGTATATTTTGGTCAAAACTTTTAACAACCAGGCTGTTTTTTTTCATTAAATTGTAGAAGGACTGTGGGAAAAGAATGAAGTGTGGATAACCGGCAAAGGGCTGGTGAAAAAAAGTGCAGAAAGAAAAATTTTTTTGATAGGGTATTTGCGTCTTATTTCGCCGTACTGACTGCAGGGAACATTCCGATAACTCAAAGTAACATTACTTAAAATAAGGCTGGAATTATTTACCCGAGGTCATTGGTAACTTAATCAATGAATTAATTTTTTATCTCCCCAATTGAACAATGGATCTTACTAACCTCAACAAGGACCGCAAGCAAAGAAGAAAATCCACTCTTGATCTTGGCACCATGGTATATGGAAAAGTGCCACCCCAGGCGAAGGACCTTGAAGAGGCCGTGCTTGGCGCCATCATGCTGGAAAAAAATGCTTTTGATGCAGTCATTGAGATCCTGAAGCCTGAATGTTTTTATGTGGAAGCACACCAACGCATTTTTCAGTCGATGCAAAGCCTGGCGAATAAAAGTCAGCCGATAGATATTTTAACGGTAGTGGAAGAGCTGCGCTTTAAAGAAGAACTGGA
This sequence comes from Chitinophagaceae bacterium, assembly GCA_017882265.1. Lineage (GTDB taxonomy): Bacteria > Bacteroidota > Bacteroidia > Chitinophagales > Chitinophagaceae > JADGPW01. The sequence continues at coordinate 1,412 of JADGPW010000139.1, forward strand.
GATGGTGGGTGGGCCTTATTATGTTACCAAACTTACTAACACGGTTGTTTCCTCGGCCAATATTGAAGCGCACGCCAGGATTATCCTGCAAAAATTTATTCAGAGAGAATTGATCAGGATCAGCGGCGAAATTATCGGGGATGCTTACGAGGATTCCACCGATGTATTCGATCTGTTGGATGATGCCGAAAGCAAATTATTCGAGATCACCAATAACCACCTCCGCAAGAACTTTGATACGATCGATTCGGTCCTTGTAAAGACCATACAGCGTATTGAGGATCTTCGCCATAAAAACGAAGATATATCCGGGGTGCCCAGCGGGTTCCAGTCACTGGATAAAGTGACCTATGGCTGGCAGAATACCGATCTTATCATCCTGGCGGCACGACCCGCGGTGGGTAAAACAGCTTTTGCGTTGAACCTTGCAAGGAACGCTGTCATGAGTGCTGCCAAACCAACACCTGTTGCTTTATTTTCACTTGAAATGAGCGCCGGCCAGTTAGTACAGCGGATTCTTTCTGCGGAAAGTGAAATATGGCTGGAAAAGATCGCCCGAGGAAAATTAGAAGAGCACGAGATGAAGCAGCTCTATGCCCGGGGTATTCAGCGCCTGGCGCAGGCCCCACTTTATATTGATGATACGCCCGCGCTGAACATTTTTGAATTACGTGCCAAATGCCGGCGCCTGAAGAACAAACATAATATCGGTCTGATCATCATTGACTACCTGCAATTGATGAGCGGCACCGGCGAGAACCGCAACAGTAACCGGGAACAGGAGATCAGTAATATTTCAAGGAATCTGAAAGCATTGGCGAAAGAATTGAGTGTGCCCATCATTGCTTTGTCACAGTTGAGCCGGGAAGTAGAAAAACGCGGCGCCAAAGACGGCACCAAGATGCCACAGTTGAGTGACCTTCGTGAATCGGGAGCCATTGAACAGGATGCCGACCTGGTAATGTTCATGTACCGTCCAGAATACTATGATATCACCCAAAATGAAATGGGGGAGAATAACCGTGGGGAGACCATCGTGCGTATCGCGAAGCATCGTAATGGTATGCTTGACACGATCAAACTCAGGGCCTTACTGCATATCCAGAAATTTGTGGAAGATGATGGCAGTAGCTTTGGCGGTGGCACAGGCTTACCCGGTAATTGGAAACCGGTCCCTGATTCTGAAGGGGGTGATACGGCCAAATTATATATCCAGACGGGCAGCAAGATGAATGATCTGCCGGAAGATGAGGAGAATCCGTTTTAGGGCGGCCCCTCTAAATCTCCCCGAAGGGGAGACTTCGCGCACTCCGATTATACAAAATGACTTTCTTTGTAGAACACTACGAAAAAGTGTTTCATTTGAATCTTCCATTTTTTTATATTGCTATTTACGATGGTTCCCAAAAAGAAATCGTACTGGATGAAGACACCTCAAAGCATATCGTACAGGTATTGCGGATGAAGGTTGGGGATGAGCTGAATCTTACTGATGGGAAAGGGAATTTACTTACTTGTGAGATCACCAATAATCATAAGAAACACTGTGAAGTAAAGGTCACTCATTCACATCCCGATAGCAATCAGGATACCACTCACCATTCACAAAAGGTCACTATTGCTATTTCATTGATCAAGAATTCTAATCGGTTTGAATGGTTTTTAGAGAAAGGCACTGAGATCGGCATTACTGAGATCATTCCCCTGATCTGTGAAAGAACAGAGAAAGAAAAGTTCAGGCAGGAAAGGATGAATCAGATTTGTATCAGCGCGATGCTCCAGAGCCAGCAGGTCTGGTTACCCGTGCTTCACGAACCTGTTTCTTTTAAAAAAGCAGTTGAAGAATCAACACAGCAGCAAAAATTCATTGCGCATTGCATGGCCGGCGAAAAAGGAAATCTTGCGAGCCAGGTGAATGTCAATCTTAAATCAAGGATCATTCTGGTGGGCCCCGAAGGTGATTTTACGAAAGGTGAAATTGATTGGGCTATCCAACATCAGTTTATTCCCATTGCATTGGGAGAAACAAGACTGAGGACGGAAACAGCGGGTGTAGTGGCGGCAACTATTCTTTGTACGGTTTGAATTTTTGTAATTTCTTCTGAGCCGACTCTGGGCCAAGGATCTATGCGAAAGGATGAATTTACCGGCCCGACCCGTCGATATCAAAACGCCGTGTCCCCCTTAGCTTTCCTTGAATTGATAGTTGCTGGAAGCCGGGGGAGACTTGGCTGAGAAGAAATGTTATAAAACTTTAAAATGATGAACAAAATAACAATCAAATTTTTAATGATAGTAATAATAGAATCAAGTTGTCATTCCTACACATGCAATAATTTACCGGATTCCTTTCCGTCTTATGAGGGAGCAATTCAGCGTGTAAAAAATTGTACATTTCGTTTTAAGGATGAGATCAAAATATCTGATAGCTCTTCAGCTTGGGTTCCTGATATGTTTTCATGGATTACTTCAGCAAATTATTATTCTTGTGACGGGAAAAACGGATTTTTTATTTATAATACTAGCAGAGGTACAACTTATATTCGTCAAGGTGTCCCTCTTGAGGTTTGGAACGGATTTAAAAACACATTTTCCAAAGGCTCTTACTTTAATCGTTACATAAAGGAAAAATATGGTATATCCATACTTGTTGAAGTTAAATGATTAAGGAATCGGTCTCCTTCCCTTGCCTTCAAAAACACACGCCAGCACAATACAACCACAGCTATGAATGAGGATAGGCAAACTGATTTTAGGGCAGTCCTTGTAATGCCCTAACGGGTTCCATGTTGTGATGGTTTTGGCTGCGGTCTGTCGCCTTCATCCATCCCTTTGTGTCTGTAGTAACGCAGGTTAAGCACAAGGTTACTACTTCCAGCATTACTGTATCCACCGGGATTCCTCCATATTCAGCGGAATGCTCATCATCATTATATTCATAAACCCAGGTTATCATCCATTTTACTATCAATACTCGGTGTCCTCAGCTCCACCGGATTCTTACTTTTTTTACGCAATTGCAGGTTGAGGAGTTCAACACCCAGTGAAAAAGCCATCGCGAAATAGACATAACCATGTGGTATTTCGAAATGTTCAATATGCACACCATCAACGATCAGCGTAAAGGCGATCAGCATTAAGAAAGATAAGGCTAGCATTTTAAATGTGGGGTGGGCATTGATGAACCTGCTGATCCTGCGGGCAAAAATGAACATGACGATCATGGATAGAATGACCGCGATGTAACGAACCACCTGGAGTTGACTCATCCCCACAGAGGTAATGATACCATCCACACTGAACACCAGGTCGATCAATATGATCTGACGGATGATGGAAGAAAAATTATTTATGCCTTTTCGATGCCGGATGGCTTCATTAGGATCTTCTCCCTCCAGTTTATTATGGATCTCCAGGGTGGTATTGACCAAAAGGAACAAGCCGCCCCCGATCATAATAAGGTCCTTAAGACTGGTATCGTGGTGCCAAAGGGTAAAAATGGTATTCTCCCCGTTTAATAAATTTCCCAGCACATACAACAGGATCAAACGGAGGGCCATCCCGGCAACCATCCATATGGTGGCTGCTTTTTGCTTAGCTTTTTCGGTTCTTAATTTCCCTAAAATGATTGATACAAAGATCACATTATCGATACCTAGCATTATTTCCATTATGGTTAATGCCAGCAGCCCTGTAATGCCCTGGGTTGTAAAAAGCCGGGATAACTCCTGCATATAGTTAGCTTATAAAAATAATTTCAGATTGTTTTACAGATCTTTTTTACGATCCCCGGTCCCTCATATATAAAACCTGTCCACACCTGGCATAAGGAGGCGCCTGCCGCCCATTTTTCTTTCACATCCTCGCCAGTAAAAATACCGCCGCTGGCGATCACCGGGATCTTCCCCTTTGTTTTTTCACAAATATATTTTACCAGCTCTGTGCTTCTGTGCCTCAGGGGCAGGCCGCTTAACCCGCCGGCACCGACAGTGGTGAGTTGTGAGTGGTGAGTTGTGAGTTGGTCTCTGCTAATGGTAGTGTTTGTTGCTACCAGGCCGTCCAACTTAATTTCTACCGCCAGGTCAATGATATCATCAATTTGTTCTTTTGAAAGATCAGGGGAAATTTTTAATAACAATGGTTTCGGTTTTGACTGTGCCGCATTCATTGTTTGTAAATGAGTAAGAATTTTTCGTAAGGCTCCTTTTTCCTGTAAATCCCGAAGCCCGGGGGTATTCGGAGAACTGACATTCACTACAAAATAGTCCACCCAGTCAAACAACTCAGAAAAACAGATTTCGTAATCTTTCCAGGCATTCTCGTTAGCAGTGAGTTTATTTTTACCAATATTGCCACCAATGATAAGTTGTGAATGGTGAATGTTGAGTGGTGAATGCGAGTCCGACCATCGGCGGAGCCTTGCAGCCACAACCTTAACACCATCATTATTAAAACCCATGCGATTGATCAGGGCCTTGTCTTTTGGCAATCGAAAAACTCTTGGCTTATCATTACCGGATTGCGGCAAGGGAGTTACTGTTCCGATTTCTACAAAACCAAAACCAAGCGCTTCCAGTTCTCTTAAATATTTCGCATTCTTGTCAAAGCCGGCGCCCAGTCCAATGCGATTTGGGAATTGAATATTAAATATTGAATATTGATTAATTCCGGGTGGTTTAAATATTTTGGCAAGTATTGGTCTCAACCCAATTTTGCATAAAAAACGAAGGCAATTCATCGAAAAATAGTGGACCCATTCCGGCGGGAAAAGAAAAAGAAAACTCCGAACGAACTTATACATAACGGTAGCGAAGATAAATGAACTTTTACCGAGCTTTTTGGTTGATATAAAAGAGGAAGCTAACTTTGGTATGAAAAGTTGCATAAACAACTATGCTGTGTTCAAATATTAAAGAGAACATATAAACTGTTTAAAACTGGTGATAGGTTTTAAATTTTTAATCAATATATAATAATCTTCCTAACTCCCCTTTAGGGGTTGGGGGTAAACCTTTTCTATGCAGGAAGCCTATATCATAGCCGGTTTTAGAAGCGCTGTTGGCAAAGCCAAGCGGGGCGGATTTCGTTTTTATCGTCCGGACGACCTCGCTGTGGATGTGATCAAAGGATTAATGGCCTCGGTTCCCCAATTGGAAGCAAAAAGGATTGATGATGTGATAGTGGGTAATGCAGTACCTGAAGCAGAGCAGGGATTGCAGGTGGGCAGGATCATCGCCGCGAGAGCATTGGGCTTTGAAGTGCCGGGAATGACGGTGAACAGGTATTGTGCATCGGGTTTGGAAACGATCTCTATCGCTACAGCCAAAATAAGAATGGGGATGGCCGAATGTATTGTGGCAGGGGGCACAGAAAGTATGTCCCTGGTACCTACGGCAGGCTGGAAACCTGTTCCTGCCTATTCCATTGCTAAGGAGGAACCAGATTATTATTTAAGTATGGGTCTTACCGCGGAAGCGGTAGCCAAAGATTATAGTATCAGCCGCGAGGCCCAGGATGAATTTTCTTACTACTCACACCAGAAAGCTATTCATGCTATTAAAAGCGGGTTTTTCAAATCCGGTATTCTTCCTGTGAATGTGGAAGAGATTTACCTGGATGCAAAGGGTAAAAAACAAAAAAGAACGAATACCATAGATACGGATGAGGGTCCTAGAGCTGATACTTCGATTGAAGCATTATCAAAACTTAAACCTGCTTTCGCGGCGGGAGGCGTAGTAACAGCCGGGAATTCTTCCCAAACCTCGGATGGGGCAGCCTTTGTGATCGTGATGGGAGAGAAGATGATGAAAGAACTTGGATTAAAACCTATTGGAAGACTGGTTAGTTGTGCAGTAGCAGGGGTGCATCCCCGCATCATGGGAATTGGCCCGGTAGCCGCTATTCCAAAAGCCCTCAGGCAGGTAAACATGAATCTTTCACAGGTCGACCTTATAGAACTCAACGAAGCTTTCGCATCACAGTCACTAGCCGTCATCCGGGAAGCTGCTCTTGATCCGGCCAAAGTAAATATCAATGGCGGCGCTATTGCCTTAGGCCACCCACTCGGTTGTACGGGTTGTAAGCTTACTATCCAGAACCTTCATGACATGAAGCGGCTGAATAAAAAATATGGAATGGTCACAGCATGTGTCGGCGGCGGGCAAGGGATTGCCGGGATACTAGAGAATCTTCAATAGAAACGTTTTAGATAATAACTAATAGTGAATAGATAATAGTTCATTAAAGCAGAAAAGTCGTTACGGCTTCGATACTTTCCCAAAGCTGTAAGGTCTTTTCGACCTAAGAAACTATTAACTATTCACTATTAGTTTTAATCTACTCTTAAACTTTTCAACATAAGCTGTATCTTAGAAAGACTCCTGAACCAAAATCATTGCTATGGACAGAAGAGATTTTTTCACTCCCCGTCAGCGCAGGAAAATAGCTAAGCCCGTGGCTGAACCCATTCAGACCTTCCGCACAGAATCGGGGATCAGTACCTATACAGGGGCCTGGACCGAACCCGAAATCATTCATCTTCTGAAACGAACTATGTTTGGCGCAAAAAAAGCCGATATTGATTATTTCAAAACCAGGACCATGATCCAGGCGGTGGATGAATTACTCAACCCCACTGCACCGTCTCCCGCACTACCTATAAAGGAATATGTTACCTCTACATCAGCAACAACTCCGGATGCCAATATTGCCCAGGGGACTACCTGGGTGAATGATATTAATAGTGATGGTACTGTGCAATCACAACGAACCGCTTCCTATAAAAAATGGTGGATAGGGGTCATGATCAACCAGGACAGGAGTATAAGGGAAAAACTGATCATGTTTTTAGTAGATCATTTTGGAAATGAAACATCAACAGTGGGTAATGCGAACTGGATATATAAACAACATGACCTGGTCCGGCAAAATGTGCTTGGTAATTTTAAAAGCCTTGTCACCAATATAACCAAGGATGTATCCATGCTTCGATACCTGAACGGATACCTGAATGTGGCTTCTGCTCCTGATGAAAATTATGGAAGGGAGTTGCAGGAGCTATTTACCGTTGGTAAAGGATCGGATTCACATTATACCGAAAGCGATGTACAGCAAGCTGCTAAAGTTTTGACAGGCTGGCAGATCAACGGGAACACCTATACATCCGTTTTTACGCCCAGCCGGCATTCCACAGTAAATAAAACTTTCTCCGCTTTCTATAATAATACAGTTATCCAGGGTCGTACCGGCGCTACCGCAGGTGATCTTGAAATAGCAGACCTGATGAATATGATCTTTAGCCAACAGGAACCCGCTAAATATATTGTACGGAAGATATACCGCTGGTTTGTTTATTATACGATAGATGACGCTACGGAAACAAATGTTATTTCCCCGCTGGCGGATATTTTCAGGAACAATAATTACGAATTGAAACCGCTACTCTCTGCCTTATTCAAGAGTGAACATTTTTTTGATATGCTGAACAGGGGTTGCATGATCAAGAATCCGGCCGACCATGTGATCGGCTCCTTAAGGGAAATGAATACACAATTTCCTGCCGCCACCGATTGGGATACCAATTATGGATTCTGGAACACCTTTTATTCCTGGATCGTGAACATGGGTCAGAACCCACATGACCCACCCAATGTTTCAGGAATGCCGGCCTATTACCAGGAACCATTATTCCATGAAATATGGATCAATTCTGATTCACTTCCCAAACGTAACCAGTATACAGATACTATGATCAATTCCGGTTATACGCGCAATGGACAAAGAGTGCAGTTCAATTGCATGGCATTTGCGCAGTCCCTGGCTAATCCGGGCGATCCTAATGACCTGATCGATGAGGCGCTCCGGATATTCTTTATGAATGACCTGTCCGCTGTGAGTAAGACCCAGATAAAAACTCAGATCCTGTTAACCGGTCAGCAATGGGATTATTATTGGACCAATGCATGGGCAGCGTATGAAGTCAGTCCGACCACCGCCAATTTTAATATCGTAAATACACGCCTGAAATCATTGTTCCAGTATTTTTTCAATCTCTCAGAATACCAGTTAGCATGATCAACCTGTATCATCTTTAATTGAATACAATGAAAAGAAGAGATTTTTTATTGAGTACCATTCCTGCCGCAGCGATCCTGCCGGAAGTCATCAATGGCTATTCTGTAAAAACTTTTGATGCCAGTTCTCCATTGATCCAGGCACTGATGCAGGGCATCACGCTTACGGACCATGTGCTGGTGATCATACAACTGGCGGGTGGTAATGATGGGTTGAATATGGTGATCCCGGTGGGCGCCGCTTATACTAATTATTACAATGCCCGAACCAATATTGCCATCCCTGAAAACAAGGTGCTGCCCATTGCAGGCGTTACAGGTACCGGGATCCATACAGCCATGACAGCTTTGCAATCCATGTTTGCAGATGGAAAAGCGAAAGTGGTTCAGGCCGTAGGTTACCCACAGCCCAATTTCTCACACTTCCGTGCCACGGATATTTGGATGAGCGCTTCTAATAGTGACCAGGATGTGTACAATGGTTGGGCCGGCCGCTATCTGAATTATGAATACCCCAATTTCCCGGCGGGCTATCCTAACACGGATATGCCAGACCCGCTGGCCATACAGATAGGTTCGACCACTTCACTTACCCTGCAGGGACCTTCTGTGAACATGGGAATGAGTATTACCAATCCCTCTTCATTTTATAACCTGGTCAGCGGCACAACGGATCCTACTCCCGGTACACCCGCAGGAAAAGAATTAAAATTCATCCGGCTTGTCAACCAGCAAACCCAAAAATATTCAACCGTTATTCGTAATGCGTCGAATGCAGTTACGCAACAAGGCGTTTATCCCACAAATAACTCACTGGGGGACCAGTTAAAGATCGTGGCCCGTTTGATAAAAGGGGGGCTAAGAACAAGAATTTATATGGTGAGTTTTGGTGGTTTTGATACCCACTCGGTCCAGGTGAACAACGCGGATACCACTACGGGCGGTCACGCCACTTTACTACAGCGCGTTTCCGATGCCATCAAAGCTTTCCAGGATGATATAAAATTTTTAGGAGTCGAAGAAAGGGTAATCGGTATGACCTTCAGCGAATTTGGACGAAGAATAAAATCCAATTCAAGCGTTGGTACAGACCATGGCGCTGCGGCACCCATGTTTCTTTTTGGGAGTAGGATCGATCCGGGCATGCTGGGGACAAATCCTACTATTCCATCCGCTGCCACGGTGAATGATAATGTCCCTATGCAATACGATTTCAGAAGTATTTACGCGACAATCCTTGAAAAATGGTTCTGTCTTGATAATTCAGTCGTTAGTTCATTATTTCCACCTAACATCAATAACCAACTACAAAGTTTACCGCTGGTAAAGACCGGCGCTTGTAATTCAGTAACGCCACCTTCTACTTCGGGTGATCTTTTGATCACCAATTATCCCAATCCTTTTACCAACAGCACCACGATCAGATTTAAAACGGAAGGCGGGCATACGCTTATCCAGATCATGGATACATTAGGCAGGGAACTTAAAGTATTGCTCGAAACTGATTACCCGGCAGCTGGCACATATACCGTAACATTTAATAGTGAAAATCTTCCTCCTGGTGTTTATTATGCAAGGTTTCAGAATGGTGTAACACAGCATGTGAGAGCGATGATGAAGGTGCGGTAGTCAGTCGGCAGTCGGCAGCCGTGCTGTCGGCAGTCTAATCAGACTGATGGTGCCCGGCATTCACCCAATCAGTTATTTTTTGTTTATCAACTGTTGTCAGCGGACTATTCGGGGTAGGAGGCATAAAAGAAGGAATGCCATCTACGGCACGGGCCTTGATCCGGTCCCAGCTGTTAATAATATTTAGATCGGTATCAAAATTCTTTCCACCACTAACGGCAGTATTCAGATGGCAGGGGCCACAATAACCGTTTACGATCTGTTTTACCAGGGAATACTTCGGTCCGTAATTCAGTATGATGATATTGGTTGTATCGGTACACCCTTTTTGGTTTTTAACGGTGAGTATATAATTGCCCGGGGACAGGTTACTGAAAGTGGCGGATGCCTGGAATGAACCATTATTCAGGCTGTAAGAAATGGTATCCCCTATCGGGTAGGAAATGCTGATACTTCCATTATTTAGTGTACTAATGGCCTCAGATTTTACATATTGAACATCATAATTTACACCCTGGCAGGGATCGGGTGTATCCTTTTTATTACAGGACAAGAAATACAGACCTGTTAAAAAACAGAGAAAAGAGATCCTTAAGCTAGTTGGCATGAGAGAGTTTTTATAAAGCAGGTTAATTTAATAATTTTCAATGAAATAGTAACAGAAGTGCCATTTTCCCGGTACATTTCAGACATTATCAGACCAGTTTTCTTCTGAAAAGATTAAAAGGGGAGCTGCAACGGTAAGTTTTCCTTCACGTAAAGCAATTGAACCTCTGTTGCAATAGTGGAAAAATGCCTATTTTTGACTTAGTGAATTTATTTTCATCCATAGTTTTCAGGAAAATGATTGCCAGCTTTTTGCTGGTCCTTTTCATTTTTATTCACGCAGAAAAGGTTTTTCATACCCATCAGCCCGGTGCTGCCCATTCCCAACAAAAAGGAATTGCCCTAAAACCGGTCAGTACTACCTGTGCCATTTGTGATTTCCAGCTTGCTAAAGACTCAGAATTACCGATACTAAGCAGTACGGGTATACCGTATTCTTTTTTATTAAAGGAATACCCGGGTATATTCACATTTTATCAATTCCTGCCTGCTACCGCCATTGCTAACAGGGGTCCCCCCGCCTGTTGATAACTTATTCCATTCTACGAACATTCCATTCATTTATTTTTTAGACTTTAATTTTTCGTCATGAAAATGATCAGAAAATCAAAATATATTATTTTACGTGTGTTCATGCCGTTCCTTTTCTTTACAGGCCAGGTATGTAAGGGACAGGTTGTATCTGACAGCACGTCAAAAGACTCATTATTACTCAAACAGATCGAAGAACAAATGCAGGCCAATACTCAACCGGCGACCCAACCAGCCCAGACGCGTTCCGGCATTACAGCCAACCCCGATCTGAGTGTGATCGGGGACTTCCAGGGCTCTTATATCAGCCGGGGTAATAAGAATTTCAATGCCTATCTCAATGAAACTGAAATTGGATTACAGGCCACCGTGGATCCTTATGCGAGAGCCGATTTTTTCATTTCCTTTGGCAGGGACGCCGAAACCGGGAAATATGGTGTGAATGTGGAAGAAGGTTATCTTACCACCCTTTCACTTCCTGCCAAGCTGCAATTGAAAGTGGGAAAATTTAAAGAAGCCGTTGGCCGGATCAATCCTGTTCATGCACATGCGCTTCCCTTTGTTGATCTTCCAAATGCCTATGTTAATTATTTTGGCGAGGAAGGGCTTAATGATGAAGGCGCTTCATTGAGCTGGTTACTTCCCAATAAGAAATTTTACCAGGAATTGGTTTTCCAGGGCACCTCCGGTGCCTCTGAATCGCCAAGTTTCCATCGGGGCGAAACGAACCGCTTTATCTATCTCGGTCACCTGAAGAATTTTTTCACGCTTAATGATAACGCTACCCTGGAATTGGGATTGACAGGGATCTCCGGACCGAATGATTCCGCCAGGGTTACGAATATCGGTTCCGGTGATATCACTTATAAATGGAAACCGGTTATAATGAATACCTACAAGTCCATTACCTGGCAGAGCGAATTTTATTTCAGTAAAGCGGGTTACACAGCTACTGAGGAAAGGAAATCATTCGGGTTATACTCATTTCTCCAATACCAGGTGGCGAAGCGCTGGTTCCTGACCGGCCGGTATGATTATGCCCAAAAACCCTATAATAAAACTATTGTTGAACAGGCTTATTCACTTACCGCGGGGTGGTTAGCCACCGAGTTTTCCAAAATGGAATTCGAGGTAAAGACCACCAATGATAATATTCAACCCCGTTATGAACAAGCCTGGATGCGCTGGATATTTGTGATTGGTGCACATGGAGCACATCAATATTAAGACCGCCTGGAAAAAATTATTTAATAAAAGAATAAAAATAAAACTATGACAAAAAGAATTGTTTTTTTTACCGCCATTTTGCTTTGCACTGTTTTCGGGGCAATGGCGGGTACTATTAAAGTGGTCACTACCACTACCGATCTAAAAAGTATTACCGAACTGATCGGCGGTAATAAAGTTTCGGTATCCTCTATTGCGACGGGGTACCAGAATCCTCACTTTGTTGACCCTAAACCAAGTTATATTATCAGTTTATCAAACGCAGACATGTTTGTTACGGTAGGTCTTGACCTGGAAACCGGATGGTCTCCGCAATTGGTTAGCAGCTCCAGGAATAACAAAATTCAAAAAGGGGCAGAGGGCTACGTGGACGCATCCGCCGGCGTTACTTTATACCAGGTTCCTTCTGCCCTTAACCGGGCCGAAGGTGATATTCATATTTACGGCAACCCGCATTACTGGCTTGACCCTTTAAACGGGAAAGTGATAGCCAGGAATATCGCCAACGGGCTGGAGCGGGTAGATCCGTCCAATAAGGCATTCTATGAAGCGAATTTACAGGCATTCTTTACCAGGATCGATGCAAAAATGAAAGAATGGCAGGCAAAAATGGCGGCATTTAAAGGATCGAAGATCATCGCTTATCATAATGAATGGGTTTATTTTGAGACCCGTTTTGGTCTGCAGATCGTTGATTTCATGGAGCCAAAACCGGGTATCCCGCCTTCACCATCACAATTGGTAAAAGTGATCAATGAGATAAAATCAAATAGTATTAAAGTCATAATTTCGTCACCTTATTTTACCACCTCCTCATCTGATGTAGTAGCAAAACAAACCGGTGTAAAAGTTCTGACAATGGCTACATCCGTAGGTGCTTTTGATTCGGTCAAAAATTATTTTGATCTGTTTGATTACAATATTAACCTCTTAACCGGAGCCCTGAAATAGTGTGGAAACTCATTTGATTCAAAAATTAATAATAACTGATAATTATGTTTGAAATGTTTCAACTCCCGTTTATGGTACAGGCCTTTGCGGCGGCGGCCATCACCGGGATCTTGTTATCTTATCTCGGAGTGCATGTAGTAGGAAGGGGTATCGTGTTTGTTGACCTAGCCCTGGGACAGATATCATCCTTAGGTGTTGCCTTCGCTGCTTTCATCGGGACAGGGATGACTTCTATCCCTCTTGTTTTCACCCTCGTGGGCGCCTTGCTTATGTCATTCATAAATATCCGCGATAAGCGTTTGAAGCAGGAGGCTATCATCGGGATATTGTACGCCTTCGCCTCTGCGCTTACCGTATTACTAATTTCCAAGACCCCTCACGGAGACTCAGATATACAGGAAGTACTGTTCGGGAACATTTTATCAGTAGGCTGGGATAAAATCACAACTATTGGCATCGTGTTTGGCGCTATTGCTTTGATGCATATTATCTTTTTCGGAAAATTCTTTTCCCTGACCAAATCATTTGAGAACGGAGAAAATCATCTTATTGGGATCTTCAATATCTGGAATTTTCTGTTTTACATGTCTATCGGGCTGGCCATTGTTTATGCGGTGAAGATCAACGGGGTGATCCCGGTTTTTTCTTACCTGATCATTCCCGCTGTTTCAGGCATCATGCTTTCAAAAAGAAATACCGCCGTCTTTATTATTTCTGTTGTCATCAGCATTTTAGCCAGTTTCCTGGGATTGGCGTTTTCATTTCATTATGATTTTCCGGCCGGCTCATCCATCGTAGCCGTCCTGGGAGGCATTTTTATGTTGACTGCCCTTTTCGGGATCATAAAAAGTGCAATTCAAAAAAAGACGGCCTGAGGGCAATAGGTAATAGACAATTGGCAATGGGTACCGTGTTATCTTGCTTATTGCTTATTGCCTATTCCAATTATCCTTGCCTATTGTCAATTGTCTATTGTATTACCAGATATATCTATTTTATTCTGAAATTTGCAACATGCAAATCACTTTTACAACCCCTGCTTTATTGTTCCCTGCCATTACCTTGTTATTGCTGGCCTATACCAATCGTTACCTGGCATTGGCCAACCTGATCAGGAAGTTGCATCATGAATATGTAAGAGGAGAGAAGAACCATTTACTGCTAAAGCAGATCAAAATACTTCGGGTTCGTATCAACCTGGTGCGCCAGATGCAGGCTCTGGGTGTATTTAGTTTTTTGTGCTGTGTCGTAACCATGTACAGCGTATATGAGGATTGGACCGTATTTACCCGGTTTGCATTTGCGTTAAGTCTTTTAACCCTGTTGATCTCACTGATCATTTCCCTTGTGGAGATCTCGCAAAGTACCAGGGCGCTGGAATGGGAGTTGAGCGATATGGAAGAACTGGAAAAGTCCAGTTTTTTTAGTGATCTATGGGGTGGGAAAGAGAAGAAGGAACCGTGAGGCCTATCCCGCATTTCTTAAATAGTAAATACATCAAGGCCGCCTTCCCGAAGGGAAGGGGTGAGCAGTCTTAAATTTGAAAATTTAGTGGTATCCTAATTTTCTGCAATAAAATGAATAGACTAGTGGCTTTATTACTGCCGCTGATATTAGCAGCGAGCTGTCATTCGTACACTTGTAAGGATTTACCTGATGGCTTCGATTCTGTAGATGAGGCAATACAGCGTGTAAAATCCAGTACATTCAATTATACTGATAAGTTTACACTATCTGATACTTCTTTGGCGTTCACTGCTGATGTGGTTTCGTGGATTACGTCAGCTAATTATTATTCTTGCGACGGGAGAAAGGGGTATTTAATTTATCATGTAAGCCGGGGTTCTGATTATATACGTATAGATATTCCTATTGAGTTATGGAAAGGATTGAAAGATACATCTGCGAAAGGGCCTTATTATGATCGTTACATAAAAGACAAATGCTCTGGAATAACCATCATCAAAGAGGTAAATAAATGAATCCCTATACTAAATTTCAAAATGAGTCGTTGCCTGAATAAGGAGTTCTTACTCCTTCCCTTTGGGCCCTTCGGGAAGGCGAACTAAGGAAAATTACTTCTTAAGTGATTTGGGATGGGCTTTTAGATACTCTTCATCGTCTTCAATACCGATTCCCAGTTCCCACCATTATAAACTTCTTTGAGACCTTTCTGCTTCATGATCTTTACGGCGGTACCGCTTCTTTCACCGGAAACGCAGCAAAAGATGATCGGTTTATTCATTTGTTTAATCCTGGTTGCATTGATAGAAATGCGATCCACAGGAATATTGATGGAGCCCGGAACTTTGCCCTGGTCAAATTCATAGGCGGTCCTTACATCAATAACCACAGCCCCTTTTCGCAAAGCGCCTTTGATATTGTTGCCGCCAAAACCTAAAAAAGAAAAAATGCTCATAATAGAAATTTATGCTGCTGTCATCTTGTTTTTCCTTTCACCTATTTGTTGCCTCCACATCGCATAGTACAGACCTTTTTCTTCCAACAGGCTGTTGTGATTCCCAGTTTCCACCACATCGCCTTTTTCCAGCACATAGATCCTGTCGGCATGCATGATCGTACTCAGCCGGTGAGCGATCAATATCGTAATTTGATTTCCTTCCCGGGAAATGTCTCTTATTGTATCGGTGATCTCTTCCTCTGTCAGTGAATCCAGTGCGGATGTGGCTTCATCAAAGAGTAAAAGTTTGGGATGACGTAGCAGGGCCCGGGCGATCGATAATCGCTGTTTTTCGCCACCGGATAATTTTAAACCACCTTCACCGATCATGGTTTCAAGACCTTTTTCGGCCCTTTCTAATAAATTCTGGCAGGCCGCTTTGTTCAATGCATCCATCAGGTCGTTCTCAGTTGCTGACGGATTGACGAATAACAGGTTCTCTTTGATGGTACCGCTGAATAGGTTGGTATCCTGTGTCACAAACCCTATCTGGTTGCGTAGGTCATCAAACCGCAATTCGGTTTCATCCAGGTTATTGTACAGAATTTTTCCTTCCTGCGGACGGTAGAGGCCTACCAGTAATTTCATCAGGGTAGACTTGCCGCTGCCGCTGGGCCCTACAAATGCGATCGTTTCTCCAACCTTCACATCAAAACTTATATTATTGATCGCTTTCTGAACAGCTGTTTTATGTTGAAAAGCCACATTGTTAAAAGATAATGTCCGGATATCGCCGAGATGTTTTGGATTAGCAGGATCCAGTTCAGGTGTCTTTTGCATCAGGTTATCAAAATTATTAAGCGAGGCTTCTGCTTCCCGATAAGAAAGAAGGATATTACCGATCTCCTGCAGGGGTCCAAATACAAAAAAGGAAAAAATCTGCATGGTCACTAACTGCCCGGCATCCATTTGACCTTTAAAGATCAGGGCCATTAATATAAAAAGAATAACCTGTCTTAATGTATTTACCATTGTGCCCTGGATGAAACTGATGCTTCGTATCCGTTTTACTTTTGTAAGTTCGAGTCCAAGGATCTTATAAGTATTCTTATTTAACCGTTGTACTTCCTGCTGCGTCAGACCCAGGCTTTTTACGAGTTCAATATTCCGGAGCGATTCGGTGGTAGAGCCTGCCAGGGCTGTCGTTTGCCCGACAATATTCTTTTGAATGATCTTGATCTTCTTACTCAGTTTATTGGTGATAAACGTAAGCACGAAAATACCCACCAGGTAGGCTACGGGGATACGCCAGTTGATAAAAATCGCTGCATAAATAAATACAAACAATACGCCCACGATTACTCCAAAAAGAATATTGATGAAGTTGATCATGAACTTTTCCACGTCCCCCCGCACTTTGGTCAGTACGGAAAGTGTTTCACCGCTGCGCTGGTCCTCAAACTGCTGGTAGGGCAATTTCATGGCATGTTGCAAACCATCCGTAAAAACTTTGGCTCCAAACTTTTGGATAACTACATTGAGAAAATAGTCCTGGAAATTTTTAGAAATGCGGCTAATCATGGCGACCGAGATCGAGCAAATAACGATGAACCAGACACCGGGGTATTTCCATGAAAAAGAATTGAAGAACCTTTCTCTGTCAAAATTGTGTCCAGCAGGTCTGGAAATACCCTGGTGGCCGTTGGCAAGATTGATCAGTTTACCAAACAGGATCGGGTCAACCAGGGAAAAACCGATATTGACGGCAGCCAATGACAGGACCAATATAACCAGCCATTTATGCGGTTTAAGATAATGGAGCAGTATTTTCATACAATTATAAGGGGTATGAGATAAAAATGATTAACACTAAAGAGCAGAAAATGGTTTAGTTTAATGGAAATTCTCACAGCATATACGGGTCGCAGACCTTCCTGCCGGCCTTGCTTTGTGCTCCATCGCTAACCGCGTGCGCTAAAGCTTTAGCGGTGGCGCAAGCGACCGAAGCTTCGCGAAGGCCAGTAGGCAGGAAAAAAATTATGAACTAAAACTCTGCTTGCTCAGCGATCTCAATGTGCAATTAAAAACTGCCCACTACCTAAACAGCGCCCAAGTTCGTAAAAAAATGACAACTTCGCCTCCAAAGATCGTTTAAGTATTTAATTTGCTGTCATGCAAAATGTGTTGATAGACCTGCACCGGCTGGGTGGCAATAAATTTAACGGGTTGTACCATTATTGTTTCCAGTTAGGCAGGCAACTCGCCAGCCTGAAACAGGAGGATCTGGCCTTATCTTTTTATGTGCCTGGAAACAGGGATGGAATTTTTGGTAAAAATGTTGAGTATATTATCCAGAAAAGCCGGGATAAGTATTACCGGTTTGGCACCCGCCGGTTTTCAGCGTGGCATATTGCGACGACATTATCATGGTACCGGCCATTCAATCCTAAAACCAGGATCGTTTATACCATTCATGATCTTAATTTTATTCACGAAGAAGAATATTCACTCCGGAGCAAAAAAAAATACCTGGGACTTATCCAACAAAGAGTGAACAGGGCCGATCATCTTACTTATATCTCGAAATTTGCTCATCACCAGGCCGGGGAATACCTTGACCTGGGCAATAAGCCACATACTATCATCTATAACGGGGGCAATATTCCACCCCCGGGACCCTATACGGTTCCGGGCTACCGGCCAGCCCAACCATTTTTGTTTACGATCGGCCAGCTCCATGCCAGGAAGAATTTTCATGTCCTTCCTGCCTTGCTCGCCAATAATGATCTTGAACTCGTTATCGCAGGGCTTAATGATTTCCCCTATACACAAAAAGTGTTGGAAGCGGCCAAGAAGTGGAAAGTGGAAGAGAGGGTGAAACTGGTCGGGCCGGTCACTGACGAAAAGAAATATTGGTATTACCAGCATTGCCTGGCATTTGTTTTTCCCAGCCTGGGTGAAGGTTTTGGTCTGCCCGTTTTGGAAGCCATGCATTTTGGCAAACCCGTTTTCTTATCCTCCTCCACCAGTCTGCCGGAAGTAGGAGGGGGTGCGTCATATTATTTCAACGGATTTGAGCCCGAAGCGATGCAGGCAGTATTTGAAAAAGGTATGAGTGATTTTAACAGCCACGACAGGGTCGCTTTGATCAAACAGCAGGCAGCCTCTTTTAGTTGGGAGAAAGCCGCAAGAGAGTATCTTGATGTGTATAGACAGGTATTAGTTAATAGATAAAAGTGAATAGATAATAGTGTCCTCAACAGAAAAGACTTTACAGATTTATGAAAGTATCAAAGCCGTAGAATTTTTTCGATTTTAATGAACTATTATCTATTATCTTCTTCATCATTGTTTTACCGCAATCCTGCCTGTATCATCCATCCGGTTTAGGAGTATGGGGATATGGTTCGCGGTGAAATATTCGTCCACGGCTTTCCGCGCTCCTTTCCAATATCCATAATCATCTATGATCAGTACGCCGCCTTTTACGAGGAGCGGGAACAAGTGAGTGAGCTCGTGTTTGGTAGATTCATACCAGTCCGTATCCAGGCGTAATAAGGCGATGGGTCCCGGTAAGATTTGGGGTAGGGTGTCTTCAACTTTTCCTTTTACATAATGAATCAGATCTTCATTATATCCTGTTTGTTTCATCGCCTGCTTGACGTCTGGTAATGAAGAATAGGCCCAAACTCCCCCGGCATCTTTTTCCCTGTTTTCCTTTTTCAGCAATTTGACTGCTGCTTCGCCGGATACGGTGGCATCGTCTTCTGTGGGGGCGTTCATTCCTTCGAAAGTGTCATACATGAATAACCGGCGCCCGTCCTCATTCATTAATTGTAAGGTCATAGCGGCTGCCATCATGCTGCCGCCTTTCCATACACCACATTCCACAAGGTCGCCTTCGATCTTATTCTTAGAAATATATTTTACAGCCTCCACTAAACCGAAGATCCTTTCAGCCGAGGTCATCGTGAAATCTTTTACTTTGGAATAAATGTATTTATGCTGTTCTTCAAAATCAGACGGGTAAGCAAATGTTTTGTCTCTTTTCTTTATATTGAATAATCCCATAAGCAGTCTGTTTTGACAATTAAAGATACGGAGGAGGGATAGATAAAAGTTGAATAGATAAAAGATAAAAGTTTCCTTATCCCGATAGCTATCGGGATGTAATTATCATTTCTAACTCTTACCTCACTATTGTCCTGATAACTTTTGGGATGTAGGCACTTTTATCTTTTATCTATTCAACTTTTATCTCAAATAAAGTTAATTTGCATTTTTATATGTTATCAAACCAGGTTCCCAAATCATTCAGGCCGGGCATGAACAGTGCCTTTTACTTTATGCGTCATACATTGTATAAGAAACTGCAACAGTATGCACCGGAACTGGATGGCCGTTTACTGGATTTTGGTTGTGGAAGCAAGCCCTATCAATCTCTATTCAGCCATATAAGTGAATACATAGGCCTGGATTATGCCAGTGAAGGTCATTCCCATGTGAATGAAATGATCGATGTGATGTATGACGGGAAAACGATCCCTTTTCCTGACGGTCATTTTGATAGTGTATTCAGCAGTGAAGTGTTTGAGCATATCTTTAATATAGATGAAATACTACCTGAAATAAACAGGGTGATGAAGAAAGGTGGCAAGATCCTTATTACCTGCCCTTTCGTCTGGAATGAACATGAAGTGCCGGTCGATTACGCCCGCTATACACAATTTGCGCTGAAGCACTTGCTGGAGAAAAACGGATTTGTCATGTTGGTGCAGGATAAAACCGGGGATTTTATGATGGCACTCCACCAGATGCGGATGGTTTATTTCAACGAACATTTTATACCGGCGGTGCCGTTATTGGGGAAATGGAAATTCTTCAGGACCAATATTCCACCGCTCATTAACCCGTTGATCAATGCCTGGTTCTCTTTTAAACATTGGTTGTTGCCTAAACGGAAAGACTGGTACCTGAATAATATCGTACTGGCGAAAAAATCATGACAAATGAATGCAAAAGTTGTTGTTACGGTCTGCTCTATCAATTACCTGGCCCAGGCAAAAGCACTAGCCGATTCGATGATCAAACATAATCGGGACTATCAGATTGTCATTGGGTTGGTTGACAAACTGGACGATCATTTTGACCGCTCCAAATATAAACCTCATTACCTCCTCCAGGTCCATGAAATGAACCTCCCCGTATTTGCTGAGATGTATAAACGATATACCCTCCTTGAATTGAACTGTGCCCTAAAATCCTTTTTTGTAAGATGGGCATTGGATAAGTTTAAGCCGGAGCATCTTATTTACCTCGACGCCGATATGTTGGTTTATGATTCTTTTTTACCCATTGAAAATAGGCTCCGGGATTATTCGATACTCATTACACCCCATATCACACAGCCTTTTCCGGTTGATACTTTCAGACCCCGGGAAAATGATATCCTGAAAACGGGGATGTTCAATGCGGGGTTCTTTGCGATTAAGAATGACAGCATAGGGAATGCTTTGATCAATTGGTGGAAGGAAAGAATGGTGGACCAGGGGTATGAGCGTCCAAAAGATGGTTATAATTGCGACCAGAACTGGTTAAACTTCGCGCCCTTGTATTTTGATAAAGTACAGGTAGTGAAACAAGCGGGTTGTAATGTTGCTTATTGGAATTTTCATGAACGGCTTATTGAAAAGAAAGGAGAGAAATTCTTTGTCAATAATGAACCCTTGATTTTATTTCATTTCAGCGGCTATGATATGCAGCAACCGGATAGCATATCAACACACCAGGACCGGTATTCGATAAAGGATAACCCGGCGATCCGGGAACTTTTTAATAATTATCATGAGATACTTGCGCAAAATGGTCATGCCGAACTGCAAAATCGGCCCTGTTACTATAAAAAATCATCGGGAGGCTGGTTAAAGAAATTGGGGACTAGGAAATAATAGTGAATAGATAGTTAATAGTGTCTTCAAACCGGAATTAACTCTCTGATCTGTAAAGTACTATTATCTTTTAACTATTAGTTTTTATCTAAATCAACCTGAAAGTATTTACTAAGAACATCATCCAGATACTCCGGGCCAAATCCGATCTTTAATTCCTGTATAATGGGGCGGATCAATTCCAAATCAATATCAAAACAGGATCCCTTATCGATCTCAATATAGTTGGATTTTATACCCAGGAAGCGTTCAATCGCCATTACGATATCTTTTACACGGTAATGGGTTGGATTGGCAATATTGATAACCTGGTTGAGAAACAGATCATTTTTCAGGATATGGTCCATGACCCCGTAAGCATTATCTATATCCAGGATATTCCGGCAGGCATTGGACCAGAGATCGAAGTTGATGCCATGTTGTACATGATAAAAGATAAAATTAAGCACCGTGTTAGGGTTGCCGGATTTCCCGGCCAGGTTAGAGACCCTGAAAATATGATAGTGCTTTACCTCCAACTGAATGATCTCTTCAATATGTAGCTTATGTTGAACATAAGTCGATCCTTTTTCATCCGGATCATAAATGCTGCAGGTGCTCAGATAACAAATGATTTTATCAGGGTTTTGCTGAATACTCTTGTTGAGTAATGCAATCTCCCTGTTATAAACCTCGGGACTTGTTATTTTCGAATTGGATACACCCGATGCAAAAATCAGGAATTTGTTTTCCCTGTCATATTCTTTAAATCGCGTGGCGACTAATCCATTTCCGATAACCATAGATCAATATAATGAATGTCGAACAGATGAGCCGCCTACGCTAAAGCTTCGGCGGGCAGGCAAGGAATTAAGAACAGATGAAGTAATGTACGAACATAATGGAAATTTAGGAATATAGGTATGTAGGTACTTCGAAATTCTGAAATCTGCCTGCCCCGCCCCATGCAGGGTTCATCTGTTCGACATTCATCACCCCGCCCATCCTTCCCTGTCCAGGCTCCTGTATTGTATGGCTTCGGCCAAATGCTCCGGTTTGATGTCTTCGCTTTGCGAAAGGTCAGCAATAGTTTTTGACACTTTTAATATCCGGTCATATGCACGGGCAGAAAGGTTTAGTTTTTCCATAGCCGCTTTTAATAAAGTAGCGCCGACCTTATCAATAATACATATCTCCTTTAGCATCTTGCTGCTGATTTGCGCGTTGCAATAGATACCCGCATTGTCTTTGTAACGATTAGCCTGGATATCCCGGGCGATGATCACCCTGTCGCGGATATGAGCCGAATTTTCCTGTGGTTTTAAAGTCGAGAGCTCACTAAATGGCACCGGTGTTACTTCCACATGCAGATCGATCCTGTCTAATAAAGGCCCTGATATTTTATTCAGGTATTTCTGAACCGCTCCCGGCGGACAAGTGCATTCTCTTTCCGGATGATTATAGAAACCACAGGGGCAGGGGTTCATAGATGCCATCAACATGAATGAAGCTGGAAAGTCAACAGCTATTTTCGCCCTTGAGATCGTGACCCTTCTTTCTTCCATCGGCTGGCGCATGACTTCCAGGACTGTTCTTTTGAATTCCGGCAATTCATCCAGAAATAAAACCCCGTTATGAGCGAGGGAGATCTCCCCGGGCTGGGGATTACCCCCACCGCCAACCAGGGCAACATCAGAGATAGTATGATGGGGCGAACGAAAAGGACGTTTGGAAACCAGGGTTGCATTTTCCGGAAGTTTACCTGCTACGGAATGGATCTTTGTTGTTTCCAGCGCTTCCTGCAAGGAGAGAGGAGGAAGTATGGTTGGCAATCGTTTTGCCAACATTGTTTTGCCAGCACCGGGAGGTCCTATTAGTATGGCGTTATGACCGCCGGCTGCTGCGATCTCTAATGCCCTTTTTATATTTTCCTGCCCTTTTACATCCGCGAAGTCAATTTCAAAATCATATTGCGAATGAAAAAACTCATCCCTTGTATTGACCACAACCTGCTCCAGGCCTTTTTCTTTTTTTTCAAAAAAACCGATCACATCATTTATATGATCCACACCATAGACCTGCAGGTTGGTCACCATGCCGGCTTCTTTCGCATTCACCCGGGGCACGATCAGTCCTTTGAAACCTTCTTTCCTGGCCTGGATGGCAATAGGTAATGATCCACGAATACTCCTGATCTTGCCATCCAGGGCCAGTTCACCCATAATGACATAATTGGCCAATGCTTCCTTGTTTTTTATCTGCCCGGATGCGGCAAGTATCCCCAGCGCAATAGGGAGGTCAAATGCCGTCCCGCTTTTTTTAATATCGGCCGGGGCCATGTTCACTACTACTTTTGTTCGGGGCTGGTCAAACGAATTGGCTTTAAATGTACTCTCTACCCGCTGTAAACTTTCTTTTACCGCATTATCAGGCAATCCTACGATCATAGTGTCCTTTCCGGAATGACTAAGCCAGCTTACTTCAATGGTGATCGTGATCGCTTCCACACCGTATACGGCGCTGCCAAATGTCTTTACAAGCATGCGTTGAAGGTAGAAAGCGGCTCACGGAGAAAGCTGTTGAAAAACGGAATAGGGAACGTTTTTTTCTGATTGTTTCTGAGATTTTCCACCGGGATAATAGAGGATAGTGAATAGTAAACGGGAATTCAGCTTTTATCACCGGCCAGATAACTTAGATCTTTGCCAGAGAAAACCGGTTGATTATTTTAGTTATATAAAAGTGGGAATGCAATCTGTGTTCCAGCGGAACACCT
>JADGPW010000140.1 GCA_017882265.1 Chitinophagaceae bacterium
ATAGCATCACGGTCAGCAAGAGTATTACGATACAGGGTAATATGTCCAATTCTATTGTTGCAGATTTTGATCTGCGCAAAATGATCATCCATCAATCCGGTGGACCAACCGATCATTATGATTTTGCCACAGAGACGGAACTGGAAAGCTCCATAAGGGTAATAGCTGAAAGTTCAGCGGGTACCATCTCAGGAACTTTAACGGATAATGTGTCCGGATCAGCAAAAGTAATTGCCTATGCTTATAAAAAAGGAACATACAACCGAATATTAGAAATGCAAAAACAGGGTACCAGCGGGATCGAATTTAAAAATGCTGTCAGTAGCGCCCTGGTCAGCGGATCTGGTTTCTACCAATTGCATTTTTTGGAAAACGGCGATTACGAGATACACTTCGCGAGTTATAAAGACACGAACGCGGATGGAGAATTTGAACTAAGCGGAACCCTGATCGCTACAGGGATCGGTGATATTGATCTGCTGGGATTAATGGTGAATGCCAATGCTACATTAACCGTAAATGCTATCGCCACCGGGGTACTTCCCTGAAATATTCTTTCTCTATATATAAAGGGTGGTTATTCAATGAAAAGCCGGTTTGTCCTGAACCGGTTTTTTATATACGGGTCCCGGCCGCTCTCATCACCAGTTTCTCCCCAAACCGTTTCTTCACATGATCGATCGCCTGGTACAAATGGATCATTTCCTGTGTATCCTCAAATAAATTGATCTGGTAAGTTCCGGGGATCAGGTTCGTAAAACGGACACCGATCAGCCGGATCAATAACCTGCGTTCATAGAGTTTGGCAAAGAGTTCCTGTACTGTTTTCATTAAAATATGATCGGCGTTAGTGTAGGGAATGGATTTTTGGATCGTATACGTTTCAAAATCGGAATAACGAAGTTTGACTATTACACAACCGGTCAGCCGGTCCTGTTTGCGTAGCTCGAATCCGATCTTTTCCGTCATTCGCACTAATTCACGATGCAGGAAATTCACGTCAATGGTATCCTGCTGGAATGTATTTTCGGTAGATATTGATTTTTGCTCGTGATAAGGTATCACGGGCGATTCATCAATTCCGTTGGCCCTGCGCCAGAGTTCGGTGCCGTTCTTACCCAACAGGTTTTGCATCAGTTCCACGGGTATTTCGCTTAGCACTTTCACTGTGTCCACACCCATCTTCAGCAGCTTAAACCCCGTTTCTTTACCGATACCCGGGATCTTCATTATACTTAGGGGAGCCAGGAACAGCTTCTCATTACCAAACGGTATTTGCAATTGCCCATTGGGCTTTACTTCATTAGTGGCTACCTTACTGATCAGCTTATTACTCGCGAGTCCATAAGAGATGGGTAACCCGCTTTCTTTATTCACTTTCAATTTTAATTCATCTGTAAACTTTTTGCAGCCAAAGAATTTATCCATACCGGTCAAATCAATATAAAATTCATCAATGCTGGCTTTTTCCACCAGCGGCACTGCATCGCGGATCACATCGGTGACCAGTTTTGAATATTTACTATACGCCTCATAATCGCTTTTAATCACAATGGCATGTTTGCATAATCTAAGGGCCTTCCACATCGGCATAGCGCTGTGAATACCAAATTTGCGGGCTTCATAACTACAGGAAGCCACCACGCCACGGTCATTGCTGCCACCAATCAGTATAGGTTTCCCTATCAGTTTCGAATTACGCAACTGTTCTACTGATACAAAGAATGTATCCAGATCAAAATGGGCGATATTTCTAAACGGTGAGAGAAACATTTTAATAACACTATATCGTTTACATGCTGTACTAATGTTCCGGAGGAACATATCGTGGGTAGACCAGGTCAATTGACGAGGACACGTTCCGTAGGAACGTCTCGTGCGTATATACTGCGCTTATGATTTTTGCACGAGGCGTTCCTACGGAACGCTAACACCCATCTTGATATTTCGTTCTACCCACGAGTCGTCCCTCTGGGACGAAATACCTTCTATTTGCACCGCAACCGGCGGGTTCGCGTAGCAAACCTTCTTTATTTAACACTTAACATTCACTATAAATTCGCATACCTCCGCTGCTTATACCCAACATTCATCATTCTATGTACCTCCAGGCTGAACACTCCAAAGTCTTCAACCACTTTTCCTGTCAATTTATAAAACCCTCCCGTATGCAACGGATACTTCAGTGCTGAATCCGGAAAATGAACCGTATCAATCCAATTCAATTCCACATCCACGAATGTGCCAAAGAACATGGCATCATTATTCTTTGTTACTACATGTTTGCGCGCGATAAAATATGCCAGCACGGTTATCATTTTGCCTGAATGTTTTTCCAGGTCTTTTGACAAAACATACCGGGACGGATCATCATCCACCATGGCAAATGGATTAGATAAAGTAAAACCCAGTATCTCCATTTCATCATACAGGTCATCCAGTGGCTGGTCTATTAGCTCGGGTAATTTAAATTCCAGGGGCTTTTCTTCAAACAAGGCCTTGCCCCGTTGTAAAACGGGGTGGTTATGTTTTTGTAAAAAATTCGCTTCCCACAACAATTGCTTTTTTGATTTCCCGGTGAACCGGAAAGCGCCCACGCTCACCAGGGTATTCAATTGCTCCAGCCCGATCGCCGTGCGTTCAATAAAATCCTGCAGGTGCAGGTAGGGCCCGTTTTTTTTTCGTTCTTCCAATATCTTTTCGATCCCTTTATCCTGTAAACCCCTGATATGAATAAAGCCCGTGTACACATCATCGCCTTTGATATTGGTGTAGTGGTCGCTATTATTGACACAGGGCGCTTTGATAATACCGCCGGTCTTTAGTAATTCCAGGAAATACAGCTCCCGAGAATAAAATCCTCCGAAATTATTGATCACGGCTACCATGAACTCTTTGGGAAAATAGGTCTTTAGGTAAAGACTCATGTAACTCTCCACTGCAAAACTGGCGGAATGGGCCTTATTAAAACTATAACCTGCAAAACTTTCCATCTGCCGCCAGATCTCCGCCGAAAGGGTTTCATCTCTTCCCAGTGCTTTGGCATGGGTAAAAAATTCCTCTTTGATCATCATGAACTGGTTATTCGATTTATACTTCCCGGACATGGCCCGCCGCAGGATATCCGCCTTGCCCAGGTCCAGCCCCGCATAATAGTGCGCGATCTTGATCACATCTTCCTGGAAGACCATCACCCCGAAGGTTTCAGATAAATGTTCTTCAAACAGCGGGTGCAGGTATTCGATCTTGTCCCGGTGATGGTAACGATATATATATTCCCGCATCATGCCCGATTGTGCCACACCGGGGCGAATGATACTGCTGGCCGCCACCAGGGTGAGATAATCATCGCAACGGAGTTTCTTTAATAATTGCCGCATGGCGGGTGATTCGATATAAAAACAACCGATAGTATTGGCTTCACGGATCTGTGTAGCCACGTTTCTGTCCGTCTTGAATTTTGGCACATCATGGATATCGATCTCAACTTTTTTATTTTCTTTGATCAGGCGCAGGGATTCTTTTATATGCCCGAGGCCTCGTTGGCTGAGTATATCATATTTATTGATCCCGATATCTTCGGCAATAAACATATCCAGCATCGCGGTGGGAAAACCTTTAGGAGGCATGAACTGGGTGGCATAGTGTTGTATCGGTTCTTCGGTGATCAACATACCGCAGGGATGCAGGGAAGGGTGACTGGGAAATCCCTGCATCAGTTTCCCGTACTGTAGAATTTGTTTACCGATCTTATCTGTTGGCTGGTTATTGCGTTGAAGCGCTTTGATCTCTTCATCCGGCAAACCGAATACTTTACCCAGTTGACGGATGATCGAATCATGTTTGAAGGTAGGGTAGGAGCCCAGAAGCGCCACCTGTTTCCTCCCATATCGTTTAAAGATATAATCGATCACTTCATCCCGGTCGGTCCAGGAAAAGTCAATATCAAAATCGGGAGGAGAAGTACGGTGTGGATTTAAAAAACGTTCAAAGTATAAATTCAGTTCAAGGGGGTCCACATCGGTGATGCGAAGACAATAGGCCACAATCGAATTCGCGCCGCTGCCCCGGCCAACATAATAATATCCCTGCGATTGGGCATAACGGATGATATCGTAATTAATAAGAAAATAAGTGACAAAACCCAGGTCATTGATAATGGCCAATTCCTTTTGTAATCTTTGTGCTGCTTTCCGATAGCTATCGGAACTGTTTTTATTACCGTACCGTGCTATCAATCCGCTACTGGCCAGTTTTTCCAGCAGTACCCGGTCATCTTCCGGCGAACCCCCATAAGTCTTTTTATTCTTATCCGTATCAAAATCCATTTCAATATGGCAATGATCCATCAGCTTATACGTATTCGTGATGATGAATGGGTATTGCCTGAATATATCCAGCAGTTTGGCAGGCGAAACAAATGTTTCATCCGGATGGCATACAGATCCGGGTACCAGTTTGGATAGTAATGTGTTTTTATCAACCGATCTGAGCAGGCGGTGCAGGTTGTGATAGATCTTGTTTTGAACGGTAACAGGCTGGCGGACCACGAATTTATCCGCATATCTTTTCAGGTCAAGACCATACAATTTAGAGATCTCCCAGGGACAGATACCAATTCTTTCATTTGGCAATAAACTTTCGGGCGTCTTCGCCCCCAAAGGGTAGATCACAAAGCCATCCCAACTATTCTCAAAAAAATTTGTCCCCTGATCCGGTAAGGGAAAATTGGTTTTCGACATCAAATGATTCGAAACAAATTCAAGTATCCAGGCCAGCCCCCGGTTATTAGCCGCCAATAAAATATATAATAAATGATCCTGTAAACCTGACGGCCTGACTGCCGACTGCCCGACTGCTGACTGCCCGACTGCTGACTGCCCAACTGCCCACACCTCGCATCCAACGATCGGCTTGATCCCTTGTTCCCTGCAAAGTTTTACAAACTCCCAGCCATCGCAGGTGGAATTGATATTAGTAAGCGCCAGAGCTGTAACACCATTATCAGTGGCTGTTTCTACCAGTTCTTTAGTTGAGTAAGTACCGTATTTAAAGCTGTAATATGTCTTGCAGTTAAGGTACATGGGTATAAAAATACTAAATATATTAGTATATTGATAACTAAATATATTAGCTTGATAGTCAATCCTGATTTATGGGAATAAAATAGCCGGGAAGACAGGAATGCAGAACAGACGAACAAGGAATTAAGAATGTTGAAGTCGGTCCGATCATTCCTTAAACTTTCGAAGAACGGGGTCTTCACCTTCTTCATTCTGCATTCCTTGTTCGTCTGTTCTGCATTCTTCTCCTTCCCGGCAATCAAATTTGTGAATTGTATAACTATCGCTATAGTAACTATGAACCTGGAATGAACGAACTTTCCTCCCTTAATTTTAATACCGTGCTCCTGATCATTCTTCTTGTCATCCGTATCTATATACATCGTTCGATGATCCTTCCCAAAAAGATCTATAAAGAAGCGTTGAAAAACGAGAATGATGGTCTTTTCCATAAAGCCCAGTTGGGATATCAGTATGCCATGCAGGAAATAAAACGAAAGAAGTTCCAGAGCCGACAGCTCAAAAATAAGATCACCGGGAAGCTAAATCTTTTACAGGATGTTATTGAATACAACACTGTAGGAACTGCGATCATTTAAAATAAACGAAATAAAAGACGAGAAGGAATTGGTTATTAGGAATTTGGAATTTGGCCTCCATGCGGAATGATTTCTTGGCATTGAGGATGTCCTAATTCCAAATAACTAACCTACCTGCCGGCAGCTTATCCTACCTAAATTTTAAAGCGGATTTTTCTTATTTTCTATAGCCTTAATTTACTTTTAGATTTGAACCACATAGGAAGATAGGCACATACCTGCCCGACTGCGTCATTCAGGCGGGGAAATACACACATAGATTGCTATGTGCATACTATGTTTTCTATGTCCTATGTGGTTCAAAAAGCTACCGCCGGGATTTACAAGTAAGTTTTAGGTAAGGACAAGCTGCCGGCAGGCAGGTAACTAATTCCTAATTCCTCAGTCTACAGGGTTTAATTTTTATTCGAAGAGTATTCACCCGGCTTTAATCCTTTGTTTTCTTAAATACTTTAAAAAGAAAATAAAAAGAAGGGATGATCAGTACCAATCCCACCAGCAATGCGATCACCAATTGATAAAGCGTGGCGTCAGGCGCACGGGTGGTAAAGAAATCAAGATGGTTACCGTTTTTTTCATACACCAGTACAGGATAATGGATCGCGAACCATCCCAATAATATAAGGGTCACCTGAAACCCTATCACGGCTCTTAAATAAAGAATATTCGGATGATCAAATAAAAAAAAGATCGCGGGGATCAATAGAACCGCAATACCAAATGTGATCATGCTCAGTGGAGAACTGATAAAGTCTTTCCATAAATGAAGATCTTCCCATTTCGCTGCCCCGAAAACGCAAAGCCCCAACGAAAAGGTAGTTATCAAAAATATTTTTGCCAGCCGTGCATATCTCTTTCGTTCAGCGGGGTTGCTGGTTTCCCCCACCAGGAAAATGGCGGCTATATAGGCAAAAAGAGAAGCGGAAAATAATCCCAGCGTAATACAAAATATATTCAGCCAGGGAAAGATAAATCGTTCGAAAAAACCAGTTTCCTGATTAATATTGATCTTTCCGCCGGTCATGGCG
The DNA here is from genome assembly GCA_017882265.1 of Chitinophagaceae bacterium. Lineage (GTDB taxonomy): Bacteria > Bacteroidota > Bacteroidia > Chitinophagales > Chitinophagaceae > JADGPW01. The sequence continues at coordinate 6,691 of JADGPW010000140.1, forward strand.
CCAATGATGATACCCAGGAAAACTGGGGTGACCAGGCTTGATATCTTAAAGAAAACGGTAAAATATTTATGCGCCTTGTCTTCCGATTCATCGTAATAACGGAAGATAAAGGAAGCACCCCTCAACACGATGCCCAGTAATACGATCATAAGCGGGATGTGGAGGTACAAACTGATCGTGGCATATACCGTTGGGAAGCCGGTAAAAATGATCACGATCGCCAGTATCAGCCAGACATGATTGGCTTCCCATACCGGCGCCATGGCTTTGGAAACAGTTTTTTCACCTCTTGTTCCGGAAAAGATCTCGATAATCCCGGCTCCAAAATCCGCGCCACCTAACAGGGTATAAAGCAGGAGGGAAACACCCAATATGATAATAATGATCAGCAGCATGTTTAATCATTTTCTGTTCTTGCCGAAGGGTAATGCGTGGCCACATTTGCGATCTGTTTCCGCAATAACCAAAAGATAAGTACCGAAAGCAAAAGATAAATAACCGTAATGGCATACAATGAATATTGCAGCCCCGGCATAGCCGAAACCGCATCTTTGGTTTTCATCACTCCATAAATGATCCAGGGTTGTCGCCCGACTTCTGTAACCGTCCATCCGGCCTCTACGGCGAGAAAACCCAGGGGCGTGAGCAGGGAAATAAAGATCAGCCATCCTCTTTTAGACAAGACCCTTTTCCGGAATAAACTGAACAATAAAAATAGTAACCCGGTAAACGCGAGTAGAAAACCAATCCCGGCCATAACCTGGAAAGAAAAGTGCATCACCATCACCGGGGGTCTTTCATCTTTTGGAAACTGGTCAAGTCCTTTCACCTCCGCATTAAAATTTCCATAGGTGAGATAACTAAGCAGGGCCGGAATATGGATCGCGTGATCCACCCGTTCTTCCCGTTCATTGGGGATCCCGCCAATGATCAGATCGGCCGGCTTACTTGTTTTATATAAAGCCTCCATCGCGGCAAACTTGGCCGGTTGTTTATTTGCAATTTGTTTGGCCGAAAAATCCCCACTCAGGGGTTGTAAAAATGCAGCGACAACGCCAAAAGACAAAGCAATTTGGACGGCGGTTTTGTGAAAAACACTTTTCCTTTTTTTAAGTAATAAAAAGGCATGAACACCGGCCACCGCAAAAGCCGTAGCAATAAAGGCAGCCAGGATCATATGCAACGCCTCCTGTAACCAGGCATCGTTGAACATCGCCGCGAGCGGATCAACATGAATGGCCTTCCCATTTTCCCAGTCAAACCCTTTGGGGCTATTCATCCAGGCATTGGCTGCTACAACAAATATCCCCGACATAATACCAGCCAGGGCTACCACGATACCTGAGCCCCAATGCACCCATTTATTCAGACGGTTCCAGCCGTATAAAAACACGCCCAGGGCGATCGCTTCCACGAAAAAAGCCGTGCCTTCCCATGAAAAAGGCATACCGATGATGGGGCCGGCATGTTTCATGAATTCCGGGAATAGTAATCCCAGTTCGAATGACAATACGGTCCCCGACACCGCGCCTACGGCAAAAAATATAGCCGCCCCTTTTGACCAGGCTTTGGCGATATCAATATACACCTGCTTGCCGGTGCGCAACCATTTCCATTCACTGAAGGCCATAAGGATCGGCATGATCATACCGATACAGGCAAATACGATATGAAAACCCAGGGAAAGCGCCATTTGAAGGCGGGCCGCCGAAAGATCATCCATGAAAAAAGATTAACACAAAGTTCCTGAAAAAGCAGATACAATTTCCCGGGAGTTTTAAATATTCCGGGTTGGTGGAAATATTGGTTGTGGTAAATTTTTGTATGCACGCAGAGGGCACAGAGTACGCAGAGATTTCAAAAACAAAGAATATCCTCTGCGGACTCTGTGCCCTCTGCGTGAGATATTTTTCAAAATTGACCATTACCGAAATATTTCAGATTTGACGACTTCTTATCTTTGCATGGTTAAACCTGCGCCTATGTTTAACTTATTTAGCTCCTCCAAGCCCAGCTTTTTAAATCCAAGCTTTTCTGTTTTTATTGAGAAGGATAAGGAATGGAGATGGTTTATCAAAAATGATAAAGGGGATATTATTGCAAGTTCTACCCGGAATTTCGCCAACAAAAATGCCTGCCTGACAAATCTTAAATTGCTGGGAGATAAGATCCTTTTGTTTTGCGGGAACGAAAAGCCAGAGAAATAATTATGTTCTGTTTTCTAACAATCTTCGACAAAATAAATGCCGGGAAGTACGGGAAGACGGGAAGAGTGACGGGAAGATATGAACAGACGAGCATGAAAAATTGAATTAAAAAGGTCACGAAAATAAAATATAATTAAATTTAATTTTAGTCATCATAAAAACACAGTAATATGTTTGATGATATCTTAAAAATGGTTAAGGAACATTTTGGCAATAATCCTGAGGTGGCAAACGCCATCCCGGCTGACCAGGCCGATGCCGTTCACCATGAAATAGCTAATCATATTACAAACGGCTTAGCAAATCAGCAAGTAACAAACGATACAACCAACCAGGCTGTTAACCAGGGCGGTTCTACCGGCCTGTTAGGAACATTGGAAAATGCCATTGCTTCCGGGGGCACGCTTACCCACGCTATTGAAGGAGGATTGGTAGGTAGCCTGGCGAGTAAATTTGGATTGTCCCCTCTGGTAACCGGGGCAATTGCCGGAGCGCTGCCGGGTTTATTACAAAAAATTGCGAATAGAAGGGCAAACAATACTGGTGTGTGAAGGTTAACACGTTCGTATGGCTCTTCAGCATTGCCTAAAAAAAGTAGTGGTCAACTTTATATATTTGATTTCAAAGTCGCTACGAATATACGTTCAACGTTGCGTCGTTGCGTCGATGCGCCTTTGCGTTGTTGCGTGAGAATTCATTTAAAAATACTTTTAATCAGCCCTATCCTGTTTATAGCAAAAAACGGTTCAATCATGCAGACTCCGGGAGCCGACGCTAAAGCTTCAACGTCGGTGCACGGATCATTCTAATTTTCCGTTCCCGCAATGTCTACTTCTTAATTTTATGGTTTTTCAACTAAAAAATTCTATGAGGGGACACAGCGATTTTCCTGGTTTTATGAAAATCGGGTTGGCAGCCGGGAATTACTTTCCCGCTGTATCTGCCCCTGAGGGAGTTTCTTTTCGCTGAAAAGCTACCCGGTTTATCTTTTTACAAAGAAAAAATCAGGAAAACCGTTTTCGAAATGTGAAAATATTTCCTACAGGGTTGGTAGACTAAAGAAAGTTCACCATATTTGTCCTGCTATTGTCAAATTAAATGAACGGGCAAACCATCCATAAGCGTTGTTGTTGTAATTGTTGTAAAAAATTACAGACTGCAGCTATTGGGTGGACAATAAGCGGCAATTAATAGCTTACTAATATCACATTTTGAATAAACGAAAGCTCCACCATAGTGGGGCTTTTTAATTTATACCATGATCGAAGCAAGAATAAAAACCAATAGGGCATTGCTCGACCGGTTAAAGAAACCGGGCAGCCAGACAGGTAACACACCACTTATTTCCCTGAATAAAATCTTTCGGAAGAAAAACACAAGGGTATATGCCAAGCAGGAATGGAAACAATTGTCAGGGAGCGTGAAATGCCGCGCGGCTTATTATATTATAAAAAATGCAATTGAGAATAATGAACTGGGTGATGATACCATTTTGCTGGATGCCACCAGTGGTAATACCGGCATCGCCTATGCCCACATCGGGCAAATGATCGGGATCAGGGTTACTCTTTGCCTGCCTGAGAACGCTTCCAAAGAAAGGATAGAGATATTACAATCTTTAAGCGCTGAGATTATTTTCACTTCCAGGTTCGAAGGAACTGATGGAGCACAGCAGGTGGCCAGGGAACTGGCTGCAAAACATCCCGGTAAATACTTTTATGCGGACCAGTATAAAAATGAAAATAACTGGAAGGCCCATTATTACGGCACTGCAGTTGAAATCATCAATAAGGTTCCGGGGATCACTCATTTTGTGGCGGGGCTTGGCACTACCGGAACGTTTATTGGCACAGGTAGAAGATTGAAAGAGTTTGATCCCGGTATTAAACTTATTTCATTGCAACCTGATTCAGCTTTGCATGCATTGGAAGGATGGAAACATCTTGAGACGGCCGCCGTTCCGGGTATTTATGATTCGGCCCTCGCTGACAAAAAAATTGAAGTAAGCACGGAAGAGGCCTATGAATGGCTGGCAGCGATCTGGAAATACGAAGGTTTCCTGGTAAGCCCTTCATCCGCCGCCAATGTGGCAGGTGCGGTAAGGGTGGCTGAACAGCTGGAAGCCGGAACCGTAGTAACCATTTTGCCTGATAATGCGGATAAATACGGTGAAGTGATCAAAAAAATATTATGATATGCTGTTTGTAGATGATAAGGCAATAACAGAAATGGTAATGGATGCGCAAGCGGCATTTCCCGATGAATGCTGTGGGTTTTTATTTGGCGAGGAAGAAAAGGATAGGATTATTATAGTGATAAAGCGGGTTAACAACGCAAGGGAAGGAGACAAGCGGCGGCGATTTGAGATTGCGCCAATGGATTACCTGCAGGCCGAACAGTTTGCGGAACAAACAGGGTTACAATTACTGGGAGTTTATCACTCGCATCCCGGCCACCCGGCCATTCCTTCGGAGCAGGATCGCCTGGCGGCGCAACCTTATTTTTCTTATATCATTATTTCTGTTATAAACAATATGGTGGCTGATATACGCTCCTGGCAATTGAACGATCAGCAACAATTTGAAGAAGAAGAGATCAATAATCATCATTTAATTAAAAACGATAAATATGGCAACAGTAATTATCCCAACTCCCCTGAGAAAATTTACCGGCAATAATGCAAGGCTGCATATTGCCGCCACCACTATACAGGAAGTTGTGAATAACCTTTCATTGAATTTCCCTGAATTAAAAAAGCACCTGCTGGATGAAAGTGGAAAACTCCGTTCCTTTATCAACATTTTTGCCGGAGATGAAGATATCCGTAGCCTGCAACAGGAGCAAACGCAGATAAAAGAGGATACGGTTATAAGTATTGTACCCGCTATCGCAGGAGGTATTCCTGGTGATCTTGGAACCTTGGAAGCTTCTGCCGTAATCGCCGAAAGGGTTGGAGGGGTCTCGTCTTTTTCCAAAGAAGAGCTCGCCCGGTACAATAGACATATCATTATTCCGGAATTTGGTTTGGAAGCCCAGCAAAAACTAAAAGCGTCGAAAGTATTAGTCATTGGTGCGGGTGGTTTAGGCAGTCCTGTATTACTATACCTGGCCGCCGCCGGCATTGGCACGATCGGTATTGTTGATTTTGATACAGTAGATGACAGTAACCTGCAACGGCAGGTATTATTTGGTGTAAATGAAATCGGCCAATCGAAGGCAGAGGCCGCCAAACGAAAATTGGAGGCCCTGAACCCCTATATCAATATTAAAATTTATAAAACCAGGCTCGACGCCGGCAATGCCGCCAGTATCATAAAGGATTATGATGTTGTAGCCGATGGTACTGATAATTTCGCCACCAGGTATTTAGTGAATGATGCGACGGTGTTGGCAGGTAAGCCCAATGTGTATGCGTCAATTTTCCAGTTTGAGGGCCAGGTAGCTGTTTTTAATTACCGTAATGCAAAAGGGGAGATTGGTCCTAATTACCGTGACTTGTACCCAACGCCTCCACCTCCCGGTCTCGTGCCTAATTGTGCGGAAGCGGGCGTGCTCGGGGTATTGCCCGGCATTATTGGCAGCCTCCAGGCGCTTGAAGTGATCAAAATCATTACCCGTGTAGGTGAACCTTTGTCCGGACGTTTCTTTACGTTCGATGCGTTATCTTTTGAAACAAGGATATTTAATATAAAACGCAATCCTGCCAACCCGCTCAACGGGAAAAATCCATCCATCACAAACCTGATAGATTATGAAGAGTTTTGCGGACTGAAAAATCCGGGAGAGCGATCCATAAAAGAAATTACCGTTAAAGAGTTATTTGACTGGCAGGTAAAGGGGGAACCCTTCCAGTTGATAGATGTCCGTGAGCCGCATGAGTATGCGATCGTGAATATCGGGGCGGAATTAATTCCGTTAGCTACGGTGTCGGCCCATGCTGATCGGTTTGCAAAAGATAAGAAAGTGATCCTGCATTGCAAGTCAGGCAAGCGCAGCGCCAATGCCATCCGTGAACTGGAAGATAAATTTGGATTTAATAACCTGTACAACCTGAAAGGCGGTATACTGGCATATATTGATGAAGTGAAACCGGAGCTGACGAAATATTGAGTTAAGATGCAAGGTGCTCAGCGGACCAGGCAACTTTTTTGGCATTACCACAAAAGGACAACCTATATAGCAACAGGCGGAAAAAAATATCATACCGCACCATCTCCCCTGACTACCCTCTCTCATCCCTCTCTCACTCCTCTCTCCAACTTCTCTCCAGATTTAGAGAGAAGTGGGTAGAAGTTAGAGAGAGGTTCGAGAGAATCTGGAGACAATTCACACATTTAAACGGCCAAATCGGCCATTCCGGCCAAATCGGCCAAATCGGCCAAATCGGCCAAAACGGCCAAATCGGCCAGGCCATTTGGAATTCGCTTCTTCCCACTAGCATATTTGCTCCAACAATGAAGAAGCCATACTAGTCAGCGCTTCGAGTTGGACTTTTTATTATTTATTTTTAAAACAAGAATTGATATTGGAAAATGCAGACAAAGAATACCCGGGCTATTCAGGAAAATAGCGGGCGACGTTGTTGAAAACAAATCGAGTAGGATCGATCTTATGAAATATGTTGAATTTCCACGATGCCAATCTAGTATCCACCAACTACCTACCTCATCAAAAACTTGTTGAAGGCAAGTCAAAGCCTTCTCCACACCGCCTCCACTGAGTTGTAGAGGTGTGTAAGAGAACGTATAGACTTCTTTGGGAGGTTTTGTGGAGAAATGTTGTGGTTAGTGAGACACTAACCACGGCATGTTGCAAATAGTGCGGATTTGGCGGTTAAATTTGGATATGGAGAGCTTGCTAATGCATCTTTGTTTTACCAGAAACGGGTAGACTTTGGGTCCTTAAAGCAGAAGTAGTTATTAATTTCGGAGGACACCAGGACGGAAAAAAATAGTATTAATTTACTTTCTACCCTATTTAAAATTTATTTGCCATGAAATTATTGCCCATATTATTTTCTTTATTTCTTTTTTCTTCTTTACATGGTCAAGCTATACATCATGTTGCCGGGGCAAAAGTTCCAACTGATAATAAATTAATTAGCCTCCAGGATTCAATTGTTAATAATGCCGTCCAGGATCTTTTGAAAAGATCTCCCATACCCGGACTTTCAATAGGTATTTACCGAATGGGAAATTCTTCTACCTACAATTATGGAGAAGTAGTGAAATACGGAAACAAACTGCCTTCCGCAAATACTTTATATGCGATCGCCTCCATCTCAAAAACATTTACCGGAATACTATTAGCAAAGGCTGCCCTTGAGAAAAGGGTAAACCTGGAAGATGATATAAGAAAGTATTTAAACGGCGCTTATCCAAATTTGGAGTATCACGGGCAATTTATAAAACTCAAATTCCTTACTAATCACCGGTCAGGAATTCCATTTTCATTGCCCGACAAACCTGAAATGATGCCAGGGTTTAATAATGATGTAATACCATGGGCGACCAGGGTGCAAGAACAATATCACCATTATACACGGAATGATTTTTATAAGGATTTGCATCTTGTTAAACTGGATACTATCCCGGGTAGTAAAGCAAGTTACTCCAATGCCGCTGTTCAATTGTTAAGCTATATTCTGGAAAAGGTATATAAAGAGCCTTTTGAAAATATCTTAAAAGATAAGATCACAGGACCCTTGCAAATGAACAATACAAAAATTACGCTTACCAAAATGGATAGTGTTCATCTTGCGAAGGGTTACGATGAAACAGGTCTTGAATTACCCTACACCTCGGACCTGTTTCTCGGGGCCGTCTCCATTAAATCCACGGTCCATGATATGCTGAAATACATAAGCTGGAATGAGAAAGAAAATGATAAAGCCGTTACACTTTCTCATAAAAGCATTTGGGGAGATAATGATTATTACTCTACCGGGCTGAACTGGCAGGAACTTCACTCAAATGGTTATACGGTTATTTGGCAATCGGGAATGATACCGGGTTTTCAGAGTTTTTGTGTGTTCTATCCCGGGCTGGATCTGGGAATAGTTGTATTAAGTAATGAATCAGAAAAGACCCTGGGTCGCAATTTAGAATCAATGATCAATCAAATTATGCCAAAGCTGGACAAGCGAGTGGTTTCCCTTCCTTAAAGTAGTAGATACAGAAGCCAAAATGGGAGCCAATACCCGGGTTTGCGCCACCAGGTTTCCATATGATCTTGGTTAATGAAGATCCGTCGTGTCTCTTTCTTTAACCGCCGTGTCCCTTCTTAAAGTTCTTTATATTGTGTTAGTAAGATAGGGGAAGGAGACCCGGCGGGGAAGAAGAAATAGTTACTAATTTAGGAGGGAAGCTCAACAGCGAATATGGAAAATGAAAATGAAATTCTGAAAGGAATTTATGATACGCTGCTTTCAAATATAAAACCGGCAGCAAGGCGATTCGCATTTACCTGGCTCAGGTCAACCGCTGAATGGGCCGGGTCAAAAAGCATAACAGGCGATATATCATTCAAAACATTCAGGCCGGCCCTGTTTTTTAAATTGATCACCATCCTTGTATTCGGCGGAGCCACCGGTTTACTGGTAAAAGAAATGATCGTCAACCCGGGCGATAAACTCGGATTAATGATCTTCCTTTTATTCCTGTTCGGCGGCTTTCTTTTTTTTGCACTTTACCAGTTCGTCCTTAATAAGAAACTAAACTATACCATCATCGTCGATACTTCAGGTATTAAAATTGCCGGTGACAGCTATACCTGGAAAATATCGGCGCTACCGGAATTCTCACAAAAGGGATCAACAGGAACAGAAGCCATTATCTTTTGATAGCCACCCGTGACGGAACGGGATTCAGGAGTTATTCCCTGCGGCTGTTCTTGTGTTTGTCCATGGGAGGATTCCCACATAAGTTGTCAAAGTATATCGGGTATTTCAAACCGGTCGAAACTCCCAAGGCTTAACATTTTATTTTCTTACCGGTCTTCGATTATAAGTCTTTCCAGACAGATACAAACTAAAGACTTTCAGGAAGGACTCGTCGCCGTTTAACCGCCGGGCCTTTTCTCAAAGCACTTTATAGTGTGTTAGTAAGATTGGGAAGGAGACCCGGAGGGGAAGAAAACGCATATTTGTTTTAAATGTAATCGGCCTTAAAGGGCTACTAATTTGAGAAATTTATAAATTTCGGAAGGAGACCGGCCTGGAAAAGAATTATATGCAAAAATATTATATTGCAATAAACAAGTGGAGACCAGCCACCACTTTAAAAACGGGGCGATTCCGAAAAGCTATACGAGTAGGAATAATTAAAAATCAACTACAATGAGAATCGTAATGGTAATGAAATGGGATGGTATTACTCCAGACCAGTATGAAAAACTTAGAACTAACGTTAACTGGGAAGGAAACAAACCGCACGGGGCCATATTTCATGTCGCGGGATTTCATGATAATGCTATTCGGGTGACGGATATTTGGAAATCGGCAGAAGATTTCAACAATTTTGTTGAGATCCGCCTGATGCCCGGAACAGCAGCCATAGGAATACAAGGACAGCCCCATGTAGAAATATTTCCTGTCCACGCCATTTTTAATCCGGGCTTATAACGGGTAGGCTGGGGGAAAGTAAAACTTGTTTATAACAAGCTTATTTTTTGCCGGTCCACAGGACTCTGAGAGGAAGTTCGGGAAGACGGGAAGAAAAAAAACGTTCTCTTCCCGTCTTCCCGAACTTCCCGGCTATTTTATACTGCATATTTGAAAAGCTCCGTCGTTTTCTTTAAAAGTTGACAATAACCGGGTTCCTCACCCAAAGCACTCGTCTCCAAGAAATGTTAATACGGATAAATAATAAAAGTATATAAATACTTTTATTATTCAATAATCCCTATCTTTGCCTATCCATTCATCTTAAAAATTAGACTATGCACAGCACCCTGACAGAAAATATCCTTGATGTGACCGTATTGGAGCCCCGGCAAAAACATCCGCGCATTTTTGCAAGGTTTGACGAACTGGCAGAAGAGGAATGTTTAACCATTCTCAACGACCATGATCCTAAACCTCTGTATTATCAATTACTGGGAGAAAGGGGTGACATTTTTATTTGGGAATACCTGGAACGGGGGCCGGAATGGTGGAAAGTGAAGATCTCTAAACGGGTGACCGGGGAGAACCAGGAAACACTGGGTCAAATCGCAGTCAAAGATCTGCGCAAAGCACAGGTATTTAAAAAGTATGGTTTGGATTTTTGTTGTGGTGGGAAGAAAACCGTCAAAGAAGCCTGTGTGGAAAAAGGGTTGGACGCCGTTAAAATAGAGCAGGAATTACAAAAAGCTGATAGTATGCCATCCTCCCGTCCCCTGCCTTATGATGAATGGAGCCTGGATTTCCTGGCTGATTATATAGTGAATGCCCATCATAGCTATGTAAAGAAAAATTTGCCGGATATAAAGATGTATGCTGAAAAAGTAAGGAAGGTTCATGGCGACCATCATCCTGAATTAGTGCGCATCCATCAACTGGTAGAAGAAATAAATGCTGAATTAACAGCCCACCTGGTTAAAGAAGAAAAAGTATTGTTCCCCTATATTAAAGAACTGGTTGCCGCAACCGATCATCCAACACTCCTGCATGCCGCCCATTTTGGTACTATACAAAATCCTATCAATATGATGGAGATGGAACATGAATTGGTGGGAAAAAACCTTGAGACCATCAGGGAATTATCCGGTAATTATAGACTACCCGGTGACGCCTGTGCCAGTTACCAATTGCTATACCGGATGCTGGATGAATTTGAAGAGGACCTGCATTTGCATATTCATCTTGAAAATAATATCCTTTTTCCAAAGGCACTGGAAGTAGAGAAACAATTAAGCGCATGAAAGACCAAACTCCTCTAAAAAGGCATCAGGCTATTGTCTCGTTTTCAAGAGATCATCATTTTGGATTATTGCTGGTTTGGAAAATAAGACAAGGACTGGGTAAAGCCATCGGGGTTGAACGCATCAGTAATTATGTTTTGTTCTTTTTTAACAATGACCTTGAGAAACATTTTAAAGAGGAAGAACAATTACTTTTTTGCAAATTACCGGCGGAGGACCTATTGAGAAAGCGGGCTGAAGCAGATCACCAGGCTATCTATATGTTAATGGCCTCTATTGCACAAAAGAAAAATGATATTTCCCTGCTCCATCAGCTGGCCAATGATCTGGAGAAACATATTCGTTTTGAAGAACGGGAATTATTCAATCATCTGCAGGAGACTATTTCAACAGAAGATTTAGAAGAAATAGCAAAACGTTTTTCAAACAGCAACAAAACAATAGAAGACAAGTGGAAAGATGTCTTTTGGGAAACTAAATAATATGTCAATAAAAACACTACTAAGACTTTTATTATTGTCTGCCATCCTTTGGTCCTGTAACAATCATCAACCTGGCGATAAACAGGATGCCATGAAAACAAGTGAAACAGACCATCATGATGAGCCAAAGAAAACCGGTGAATTAACACTAAATAACGGCGCTAAATGGAAAGCTGATTCAACGACATGGTTGAATGTGGCCTCACTGCAAATCATTGTTTCCGGTGCCAGGAAGGAAAGCCCGGAAAACTTTATGCAAATGGCCAGGGCCCTGGAAAATGGGTTGAATAAAATGGTTAGTGAATGTAAAATGAAAGGTGCTGACCATGATGCCCTGCACCGGTGGCTTGAACCGGTGATCGATAATACCATCAAACTGAAAAACGCAAAGACTACAGAAAGCGGAGCGGTCATATTAAGTGAAATTGAAAAACAACTTGGCCTGTTTCAACAGTACTTTGAATAATCACCCATAATAAATCCTAATTCAAAACGGGTACATTAGTTAAACATAAAGGGGATATACCCGAAAGTATTGTCATCTTTTTCGGCCAAGCTCAAAAAATGGATGAATGCTTTTTTACGAAAAAATATAACCTGGAGACCTTTACGAATCAACTTCCGGATCGGAGGACGGTCGGGGGGAGACTTGAATTTCAAAAGAAATAGTAAATGCTTAGCCTTACCTGCAAAACAGCTATTAAAGCGGTTATTTACCTGGCTTCCCGGTTAGACTCGGGAGAAAAATCGGGTATTAAAGAAATAGCAGCTTATATCAATGCCAGCGAACATACCGTCGGTAAAATGCTACAAACCCTGGTAAAAGAAGAGGTCATTAACAGTGCGAAGGGCCCTAATGGAGGATTTTATATCTCCGCCAGGCAGAAAAACCAGCCTATCATAAAAATAATAAATGCCATCGATGGTAAAAAGGTCTTTGATGAATGTGGTCTTGGATTGAGTAAATGTTCTGCCACGCATCCCTGCCCGATCCATAATGATTACAAAGAAATAAGGGACCGGTTTAAAGCCATGTGCCACCAAAAAAAGGTAAGAGATCTATATGAGACAATTAATGATGGATTGGCCTATTTAATGGGTTGAGCGGAAGAATGTCGAACAGATGAACAAGGAATTTAGAATGTCGAAGTGCGTACATTCATTATTTTCCCTCATTTCTTAGAGATTCGGGAATTACTTCGTCTGTTCTTAAATCTGCATGCCTCGCAACATGCGGGTTCATCTGTTCGACATTCTTCCCATCTTCCCGAGATTCCCAGCTAAATATTCAACCTGGCTTTACTTTCTTTTTTTGATCAATTCAAGCACCCCGTTGATGAACGTCAGCGGATGAATGGGATTTCCCGGTACATAAAGATCAATTTGATGGTCAGTTAAGAAACTCCTGTTTAAGGCCGGGCTGCCTTCAAATATTCCCCCACTGATAGCATCAGTTCCGGTTAGAATAATGATCTTGGGATCAGGTATTGCATCATAACATATTTGAAGCGGTTGCGCCATATTCTCTGTAATGGGCCCCGTGATCACGATACCATCCGCATGCCTCGGTGAGGCCACAAACTCTATCCCGAACCGACCCATATCAAAGTTTACATTACCACAGGCGTTCAGTTCGAGTTCACAACTATTATCCCCCCCAGCCGATACCTGTCTTAGTTTTAATGAACCACTGAAGTACTGGTGAATTTCTCTTCGTATTAATAATGGATCCAGTTCGACCGGCTCATCATGGGCTTCCCGGATAATTAACCTGTTGCGATCGTTTGTTGCGATCTTATGATCTGTGGTAAATTTTATCTTACCGGGAAAAGCAAAGGCACATTCTCCGCAAAACGTACATTTTCCCAGGTCAATACATACGGGGTTTGATGAGATGGCATGAGTAGGGCATATTTCCATTAATTCGGCTTCATTGACTTTTTCAGTACTAATGACCGGCCGGCCCCTGAACAGCCCGTGCACTTTTGCATTTGTAATATCTGGGATGTATTGCTTGCCCTGGTGCCAAAGTATTTTAAGGTTGTCTAACATGATTAATTAGTTATTATAGATCGTGACCACAATAGGAAAGGTCAAAGCTTTTATTACAAACCGGGAAATCCGAGATCTCATTATTTCTCACCGCTAATGCCAGCGCCAGCCAGTTATGAAAAGAAGGATCTTTTATTTTATAATGTATCAATTCCCCGTGTTCACCTGTAATGGCGCAATGACAAATTTCTCCTCTCCATCCTTCCACTAAAGAAATAGTAAACGCATTCGGTTGTGGAGAAGATAATTGTCCCGGGTTATTAATTCCCTGGGGAATATTTTGCAGTAACTGCCTGATATAACCAATAGATTGCCTGATCTCTTGTTTTCTAATCTGCGCTCTTGAATAGACATCTCCATGATGTTTGATAACAGGCTGATGATTCAATCCTACATAAAGATCATGTGCATGAGAAGAACGAATATCGCGGATAATGCCACTCATTCTTGCCGCCATTCCTACTGTGCCAAGTGTGGTGGCCTGTTCAGTAGTAATCACACCCGTTTTTTCAAACCTGGACAGTGCGCTGGGCAAACTGAATAATTCCTCGGTGATATCTTCAAAATCCTTTTCAAAAGCATCAAATACTTTTATTAATTCATCGGCTACTGCTTTTGTAAAAGGATAATTATTTTTCCCTGCACGGATCAAACCCTTTGCAAGCCGGTTACCGCACCAGGATTGAAAGTAATTTATTACCGGGGTTCTTAACCTTCCATACACAGCACTGCCCAATTGATAAGCTACATCTGTACACAGGGCACTTAAATCACCGGTATGTATGGCCACACGTTCCAGTTCTAAGGCAAGTGTACGGGCTAACTGCAGATCTCTTCCGGGTTGATAGTCACATAAACTCTCCCAAAGGTTAACAAAAGCAACCGTATGCCCGGCTACCGAATCACCGGCAATGTTTTCTGCCAATGTAATACGTTGAAGCAATTTTGTCTTTTCGAGAAATAATTGTTCGATTCCCCGGTGCTGGTAGCCCAATTGTATTTCCAGGTGCAGGATCTGCTCCCCATTACAAATAAAACGGAAATGCCCCGGTTCAATGATTCCTGCATGTATAGGGCCTACACCTACTTCGTGCAATTCTTCGCTTTCAATTTTAAAAAAAGGATAATTGGCAACCGTACTGTTTTTATCAGCCCGGTTAAACGAAAAACGAACAGGTTTGAGCCAGGGATGGTCTGTATAAGTTATCCCATAATTTTCATGAATCTCACGTTCAAATTTTTCAAATGCAATGCTGTGTTTTGTAAAAGAAGGTAATGGCTGTTTGGCATCCACTACTGATGATGATATATATACTGAGTTTTGTTCATCACTGGCCATACAGCAAATAAGCCTGATTGTACCTGCATCGGGAAACCCAAAATAGTTTACACAATGCGACCCTGAACTTTTTAATAGCGAGGAAGCGTTTAACTCTAAAAATGAGGCGTATTCCAACTCCGGAATCGAGGAGATGGGTAGGGTCTGGTTATTTTTGATGCTTATATAGTCCATATCAATGCGGTAAATTTTTTATTGCTTCATTAATTAAATCAACCATTTGCTGAGGAGGATTGACTCCGAGATAAATAACCAATGCCAGCAAAATAAATTGCGATAGCGATTCTTTAAGGCCGATTTTTTCAACATGCGAAGAATCAAAATTTACCGGGGGTGCGTAGATCAGCCGGAAAAAATTTTTGGCCAATGCCCACATGGCCAGGGTAAGAAGAATCAAAATGAAAATCAGTAAACCGATATAGTGTCTTTCAAACATCGCTCTGAAAATCATAAATTCACTGATAAACATTCCGGATGGCGGCATGGCGGTAATGCAAATAAAAACAAGCAATATGACCATCGCCCCAGCGGTATAATATTTAAAATAGCTACCTGAGTCTCTTATCATATAGCTTTTATAGACACGGTGAACTTGTTGTATTTGGTAGAAGAGACTCGCTTTCGTAAAGGAATGAAATATCAAATGAAGAAAAATGGCAAAATAGCCTATTCCCCCCGACCCAAGACCAATAGCCACAATTCCCATATTTTCCAAACTGGAATAAGCTGACATTCTCTTAAAATGATTCACCCTGAGAAGATAAACGGCTGCCACGAACACTGACAAAGTGCCTGCAATGAGCAGGATATTATTTGCCCAGGGCAGTATAGAAGTGGAAGCGATGATGGTGTAAGCACGGAAAATGGCGACAAACCCGACATTCATCAACGTAGTTGAAATAAATGCACTAATGGGGGGAGGAGCGACAGTATGCGCATCTATGCAAACCGTGTGCATGGGAAACAATCCCATCTTAGCGCTGTAACCAACTATAATGAAAAGGAATGCCGGTTTCAACCAGAATGGATTGAATGTAGCAGCATGTTGAATAAGGGATTGATAAGAAAGATTGATCGTACCGGCTTCCTGCGCTGAAATGCTCAGAAAAAGAATCCCGATAAACGCAAATGTAATGGCAATGGAACAAACAAAAAGATATTTCCATGCCGCTTCGATGGCATATTCAGTTCGTTCATGATAAATCAGCACAGAGGCGGCAAAGGTGGTGAGTTCGACAAAAATCCATGTTCCCGCAATATGACTCGACAAAAAGGCGCCTGTCTGTGCCATAATCAAAAGGCCTAATGCGGCATAGTAGATGGCCTGGGCACGAAGCGGAGTGGTGTGAAATTTATGTTGATGCCCGAGATAGCCAACGCTATGATAAGAAGAGGTGGTGGTCAGGATGCTTAATACAATCAGCATAATCAACCCCACTCCATCCACCGTAAAATAACCCAACTGTACTTCGTTATAATGAAAACACTCATAGATAGTAAATCCCCACTGCAACATGTTAAAAAGAATCAAAAGAATTAGGTGCCACATTTTGCTTCTGGCAAAAAACAAACCTCCGATAAGTGCAATAGAGAATATGAAATAATATAAGGGCATTTTCTTTTCTCTTTAAGTTGATGATCTAATCTCTAAGTTGACTGAGTGTGTGCATGTCGGGTTCTTTAAACACATCCTTGATTTTATTCACAAAGATCCCCAGCACCAGGAAACTCAGGAAAAAGTCAAGTAATATCCCTGTATTGAGTAACATAGGCATTTTGTTGCCTACCGCCAGGGATAAAATAAAAACCCCGTTTTCAACAATCAGAAAACCCATTACGTGCGTGATAATTTTTCTTCTTGAAATAATAATATACAGTCCGGCGAACAAGGCCGAATGCGCGACGACAAAATATATTTTACTGATTTGTGAGGCGTTAATTGCATTGGATAAAATAAAAGTAATGATGATAATAATGGTAATGATAATAAGCGAAATGAAGCTGGGCAGGTAGGGATCCGCGTCACGCGTGATTTTATTCTTTTTTATTACATAATTCATGAACAATGGAACAGCAATCGTTTTGAAAATGATAGTTTCAAGTAAAATAAAAATAAGGTTCAGCGTAGTAATGTGGGTCAATTCAATGAAGCTGACACCGAACAAAAGAAGCCCCTGGAATGCAAATATCTTGATGTACGTGAGCAGCCGGGTTGCAATGCCGAGGTACAGCAGCGAGATCGTGAACACGATAAGTAATACATTGGTCATGGTGGGTTAATTTATTTGAATCTGCCTAACATCAGCAATACGCCAAAAAATATGAGTAACGACACAGATGAAAGCGCCAAAATATATTGAGCATTATGGTTCATTCTGAATCTTGCCATAAAAGATTCAAGTATTCCAACCGCTATGGCAAATAGTATCTGAATACCAAAGAAAATGGGAATGGTCAGGTACAATGGAAAGCTACCCATAAACAGGTTGGCGATCAATGCCCCGTACATCGCAAACTTCAGGTTGGTAGTGTATAAAATCATTCCCAGGTCAAATCCGCTGTTATCGAGTATCATCACTTCATGAACCATAGTAAGTTCAAGGTGGGTTTTAGGATCGTCAATGGGCATACGGCTATTTTCTACCATGGTAATCATTACCAAAACAAATGTGGCCAATAACCCAAGTATATAGGATATATAGGACCCGAAGTGCAGCGAAGCGAAAATTTCCTGGAAAGAGGTATGCCCGGTAAGAAGGGCCAATGAACCCATTAGAATAAAAAAGGCCGGCTCTGCCAACATGGAAAACAGGGCTTCCCGGCTGGCTCCCATCCCTCCAAAGCTGCTGCCGGTGTCCAATGCAGAGATAATGCTGAAAAATTTCCCTATACCCAATATATAAGCAAAAAACACAAAATCTCCTTCAAAAGAAATGAACCCTTTGTATTGGCCCATGGGAATAATCAGGATGGCCATAATAACGGAAGCAAAATAAACAGAGGGAGCTACCTGAAAAATAAAGCTGGTGGTTTTGCTGTACACGACGCCTTTCTTAAACAACCTGATTACATCTTTCACCGGTTGAAAAATACCGGGGCCTTTACGACCCGAAGTAATACTCTTGGTCCGGATGATAATACCTGCAAAGAACAGGCTCGTCAGGATAATTAATATGAAACTTATCATTCTTTAAAGCTTATTTAAAAAATTAATTAGTGATTTGATGTATTCAAATGCAAAAGGGATTCCTAAAACAAAGATGATGAAAACGAGTCCATACAGTATATAAGACTGTAGGTTCCCGTTTTGTAAAAAAGTAAACCGGTTAAAAAAAGTCTTTAAAATTTGCAAAGGATAATCAATAAACCATTCTTCAATCTTATCATATGGATGCGTTTCCTGTCCACCCGTTTTTGGAAATACCCCCTTTATGTCCTTTTTCTTTTTGCGAATGGAAAGAATGGGTTCTGCTAATTTGCGGTATGCCCGGATAAAGGAGCTGGCTGTGTATTGCATTTTGTCAGTGGAGCCAACATATCCGCAGCTCCAGGTGGCATTAACCATTTTAGGTATATTAATGGTAATTCGCCTTCTTATTAAATAGATCAAACCTATTAATAGCAGAAACCCCGCTGCCCATATCCCAATCATAGATAATGCCTGGGTAACCGGAAACAGGCCTGGTTGGATAGTAAAATCACTAGTTTGAGTAAATAAGCCAAGTGGTTTAGAAAGAATAACAATAAAAGCTCTTGGAAACAAACCAATTGCCATTATCAAAAGCATTATAGCATACATGGGAATTAGTTTTCCAAATCCGGCTTCTCCGGGAGTGTGATTAAAATGGTGTCGGGGGATACCGAGAAAAACCGACCCAAAAGCTTTTGTAAAACATAACATGGCAAGTCCTCCTATGAGAGCTAATCCAAAAAGACCGCAAACAATAGACGAAAGTAAAGCATTGTCGGAACCGTTTAAGCCTTTGAACATTCCATTATAAATAAGGAACTCTGAAATAAATCCGTTGAAAGGGGGTAAACCGCAAATGGCAAGGGCAGCAATGAGGAACAGCAATGTAGTATGAGGCATTCGTTTGCCCAGGCCGCCCAATTTTTCTATATCCATAGTGTGGGTAGACTGATATACATTACCAGCCCCATAAAATAAAAGCGATTTAAAAAGGGAGTGATTCAATGTATGAAGCAAGGCGCCGGCAAATCCTAAAACAGTTAATATATAGTTTCCCTTCCCCATTCCAATACAGCCCAGGCCAATACCCATTCCGATGATGCCGATGTTTTCAATACTGTGATAGGCCAGCAATTTTTTCAGGTTATGCTGGAGAATGGCCAGCATCACTCCATAAATTCCGGATAGGATAGAAAAAAACAGGATAATGTACCCGATTATAAGGTAATCACTTTTTATCAAAAGCAGCATCCGCAAAATACCGTATATACCGATTTTAATAATGACGCCAGACATGACGCCCGATATATGCGATGGCGCTGCCGGATGCGCATAAGGCAACCAGGTATGAAAAGGGACGAAACCGGCTTTGATGGCAAATCCAATAAAAAAACATAGAAATAAAGCAACACCGGTAAGCAAAGAATTAGAAGTGGTGAAAAGAGTGATGGCTTTAAAATCATAGGAATTCATCTTCAACGCTACCCAGATAAAACCCAGCGTTAAAAGCATAATGCAAATATGCGACTGGATTAAAAAATTTATTCCGGCGTTTAACGTCTCTCTTTTATGATGTTCAAAAATAACCACCAAAAAGGAAGACAAAGCCATTATTTCCCATGCAATAAGGAAAGCTATAGTATTTTGCAGGGAGCAAATACATAGTAAGCTTGACTGTACCATTATAAAACTGATACAATGAATGGACAAATTAGCTTTTTGTGCCCGGTACACTTTCATATAATGCAATCCGTAAAAGGCTCCGGTAATGAAAGTGAAATTGATAATTAAGATAAACCAACCTGATAATGCATCTATACGAACAGGAATCTTACCGGTTACCAATGATCCGTGAAACAAATATTCTGAATTGACGCCGTTCAACGCCCGAAGCGCGATGATACTGCTGAGAACTGAAACTACCATTACAGCCGTTAGGGTAATCATCCCTTTCCACGGTACGCTTACAAAAGGTATAAGCAAAACAGTTAAAAAGATAATTAGTAAAAACGCTGTAATAATTTCCATCAGATTAATTTAAAGATGGTTCCTAAAAACACCAGCACAATAAAAAAAATGCCATACATGATATACATTTGAATTTTACCATTTTGAATAAACCGAAAATAATTCATGGAATACAAAAGCCTGTTAATAATAGTATTAAAAATCTTTGTTACAAAAAAATCATTGTAATGGGATGAATGTTTTCTTTCTGCAGGAAATATTTCCTGAACTGTGATTTCTTTATATTTCTTCTTTTCCAGGACAATAAAATTCAACAGCTTTCCCAATGATTTTGAAAATGATTTACCCGTGTACTGCATTCTTGATGTCGGTACGACGTATCCGCAACCCCAGGTTGAACGGCTTAACACAGGATGTTTACCGGAAAGACTTTTTCTTATAAAATAAATTAAAATCAGCAGCAGTATAAACAACATAGTAAATTTCCCAATAGCAGTTATACTGTTAAGTAATGAGGCCGGGATCATCCTGTTTTCCAATGAAGCCTTCGGGATAAATTCGAAAACGATTTTATTGACGACTGAAAAATAGTATTGAGGAAACAGGCCGATGGAAAGCATGATGAGTAAAATGAAATATTGCGGCAATCGCATGTCCAATGTAACTTCCCTGGGTGGCTTGTGTAAATGGGTTCGTGGATTACCAAGAAATATTGTTCCAAAACTTTTTGTAAAAGTGAGCATGGAAATACCTCCGATTAAGGCCAGACCTGCCAGTGAAAATATCAACAGGGTAATATAATTAATCCCGATGGATTTGATGCCAAGCAGGATGCCACTATATAACAGAAACTCTGAAACAAACCCATTAAAGGGAGGTAGTCCTCCGATGGCCATGCCACCTACCAGGAAAAGCATAGCTGTTTGCGGCATGCTGCGTACCAATCCACCCAGTTTTTCCATATCCCGTGTATGTGTTTGCTGATACACAGAGCCCGCAGTAAAGAAAAGGAGTGATTTAAAAAGTGAATGATTTAATGTATGTAACAATGCCCCTGCAAATCCTAAAACAATCAACAAGGTATTTCCATTGCCTATTCCTAATAACCCGAGCCCGATACCTATACCAATGATCCCGATATTTTCAATAGTGCAGTAAGCAAGCATTTTTTTAAAATCCCGGTGCACCGCTGCGTTCAGAATGCCGTACAACCCTGTCATGATAGAAAGGATGATTATTATTTCTCCAATGACTGTATAATCGTATTTAAGGAAAAAAATGATCCGGAAAATTCCATAAATGCCCAACTTAACAATAACGCCTGACATCACTCCTGAAATATGGGAAGGCGCTGCAGGGTGTGCCTGTGGCAGCCATGAATGTAAAGGAATAAACCCAGCTTTAATCCCAAACCCAACGAAAAATAAAAGGAACAGCCAAAGGTTAGCATGAGTGGTGAAGTATTTTTCAATGGCTGAAAACTCAAATGAACCTTCTGAAAAATACACCCAGATGAATGCAGTAGTAAGAAAGAGTACCCCAATATGCATCTGAACAAGATAATTAATACCGGCCTGCAATGTTGCTTTATGCTGATGCTCAAAGATGACAAGAAGAAAAGAGGAAATGGACATCAATTCCCATACAATCAGAAAAACCAAACCATTTTGTATAATGCAAACCCACAGCATAGAAGATTGAAACAACAAAAACATTATCCAGTGCATTGAAAGATTAGCCTTTTGCTGATCATATTGTTTCATATACCCTATACCATAAAAAGCCCCGTTAATACAGGTTAAATTTATAATAAGAATAAACCAGGATGACAGGCTGTCTATATGTAGTGAGATGTTTCCAAAGACCGGAGTTTGGCTAATGACAATATCAACAGCACTTCCTGTTAAGGCTTTAACAGCGGGAATTGATGTAATAACAGCTATTAAAAGCACAAAAAGAAAATTGACCTTAGCTCTGATTGAATGTGGAAGGAATGGAATTAAAATCATCCCCGCTATTGGCAAAAGTAAAGCCAAAGAAAGTAACAGAAAGCCCGTCATAGATATTTGATAAAGTAGTTATTATTTGTTTACCTGGCAGTAGTAAGTTTTTATGACTAATAAAGTTATGCATATCTTTCAATTCACCTTCCTAATATTTATTATTCTACCTTGCTGCGGTTATTATTCATTTGCTTTAAATAATTCAAAGCGTGTCGGATGTTACGCCTTGTCACGGAATCAAAATTTTCCCCTGAAAGTTTCTCCAATCCATTTTGCAGTACGTGCAAATAAATAATCACCAGGAACCTGTAGAGATCTTCTTCAGTGAATTGTTCAATAGAACGGTTGATGATCTGTTCGACTTCATCGCCATCAGCCGCTTTTTCTAATTCATGAAGAATCGTCTCTTTATATTCATCAATCATCATACACTTTCCATTTAATTCACATCTGAATAGTATTCATCCAGCTTTTCCAGTATGGCATTTTTAAAAGGGTATCTATAAAGCCAGCCGCATACCTGTAATTAGCTCCATCCGCATTACCCCGGCAGGCTTCCCTCTTTTTAGCCAGCCAAACAGATAGCATTTTCAGGTACACGATGATTTTTTCATCATCAAAGCCATTGTCAAGCTGTTTTTTGATCGTGTATATAATTATCTTTTCACAATCCAAATACCCTTCCACCTGCTTTAGTTTATTGTGGATTTCTATACTTTCCGATTCAAAATCAATTATCATACCCGTACCCTCCTTTTATTAATTATACTTTGATCCAGTACTTAAGCAGGTTGTCAAATTCTGCTCCCACGAGCTGGTATCCCCGCGGCACTTCATCTTCAAGACTGTGAAAAGTAGCCAGCCTGGTGCCTGACTCCATTTGTTCCAATTGTTTGTATAAATAGCGATTGTAATAATTGTACAGTTCACCGGAATAAGCAATACTGTCATCTATTTTATCTGTTCCGGCCAGGTTTTCATAAAATGCATTGTAGAAATAAAAATGGTCGTAATTCTTAAAATCCAATTGGGTGAAATTGCCGTGGATAAAAGAAACATTTTCAGCATGAAGAATTTCTTTCGCTGTTTCCGCATAACTGATCAAACTGCTTCTTTGCTCAACTCCATAATAAAACGCTTTGGATTTGTAATAAGAAGCCCCCAGGCAAAATTTCCCCACACCACTTCCAATATCTAAAATTCTTACATTGTTTTCGGCCGCTAAATAAATGGCTGCTTTCCTGGCTACGCGTAAAGGTGTCCAGTGTCTGCGGGCTAACCCCTGGATCGAATGAGGGTATAGCTGGTTAAACTGTTCATCGGAATTGAACCACTTTTTGGCCGGTATTATTTTTTCAAGCCAGGACATAATTTTCTGCTTAAGGACGGGAACACAATTGATTTACTTCTGAATTGTCATTTTGCATATTTACTTTTACTATTCATCCCGTATTGCTTCGGAGGCAACAAATCCTGTCTTTCATAGGGTTGTGATGGTACAATTAAAGCGATCCACCCACTGGTTTCGGCATGATGCAATAAGATATTTTGGTCGCCGGATACTATTTTGTCATTCATTTCAATCACTTTTCCATCAACAGGCATGTGCATTTCCACCTGATAATCATTATACTTAATAATAGCAATTATATCGCCCTGTTTCCGGAAACCCGGAGGGTTCGTAATAGTAATTTGATGTATTTGTTTAAAGCCCGGTAATTTAAAATGACATATACCCGCATAGGCAACAGCTCCCTGGAAATCATTCCACTCATGATCCCGCGTAAAGAACAGGTCTTTGTTTATTGATTTTTCTTTATTCATAATGCAAAGCTATTTTTCATATCTATGCATTACAGTAAACTTTATCACAGCAAAAAGTGATGTTTATCAATTTTTAAAGGAGTAAATTTGGTGACAACATGAGCATCAAAGGAATTTTTCCAATTGAAAAATGGGATTTTAAGAGTGAATCCGTTCTTGTCAATTTGCCACTTAAAGATGTAGAGCTATTAATGGCAAATAAAACGGAGCAGGTGTATAAGAAGGGCGGGATCATTTTCAGGGAAAGCGCTTACCCGACAGGTATCTTTTATATCATTGACGGAAAAGTTAAGAAATACAAAGTAGATAAAGACGGGAAAGAGCAAATTATTTATGTAGCCAACACAGGGGAATTATTAGGCTATCATGCCCTACTTTCCGAAGACCGGTATCCTGATTCTGCTGCTGCAATAGAAGAAAGCCGGATTGCCTTTATACCCAGGGAAGATTTCCTTGTTACATTGGAACAATCAGATGTACTAAGCAGGCGGTTACTAAAAACACTGAGTCATGAGTTTGCTGTTTTGGCAAACAGCCTTACGTTGTTTTCTCAAAAATCTGTCCGGGAACGTTTGGCATTGCAATTAGTAGTCATCCGGGAAAAGTATAAGATCAATTTTCAACCTGGTATACCAATAGAAATCAATATGAGCAGGGATGATCTGGCCAGCCTGGTTGGTACCGCAAGAGAAAATGTAGTGAGAGTGCTTTCAGAATTTAAAGAACTCGGCATTTTAGAAACAAAAGGCAGAAAGATAATTGTACATGATGTAAATAAACTGGTTGAAATAGCAAATTACAGGTAAATTCAATTTCGTTACCCTGCAAAGCTATTGCTGCTTTTTCCATTCTCCAGACAACACCTGTGGCCGATGGAACTATCTTAAGATGGGCATCTCTTATGGTGGATGAAATTATGTATATCGAAGGCATGAAGAATTATATCAAGATCTACACAGTTAACGGTATGCTGATCACAAAAAACTTCATGGCTGCGGTAGAGGCGATGCTTCCGGAAGAGTATTTTATAAGGGTCCACCGTTCCTTTATGGTTTCCAAATCAAAAATAAGATCATTGTCAACCGATATTATCGCCATCAATGACGTGGAAATACCTATCGGAAAGCTTTTTAAACAAAATGTGATGAAATTATTGTAATGGTAAATTTGGCCTTATTAATGTATGGGTTAATGTAAAGTAAAAACCTATATCAATTTATTCTCCACGGCTAATTTGATAAGTGTAGCGGTATTCTTTACATTCAGTTTTGCCAATAAATTTTTCCGGTGGCTGTCTACTGTAAAAGGGCTGAGAAATATTTTTTCAGCGATCTGCGGATTTGTGTATCCTTCGGCGATCAGTTCCAGCACTTCTTTTTCCCTGGGGGTCAACACCGGTAATGCCGATTTGGAATATTTCTGGTAATCGGCTAATGCCTGTCCAACTTCCCCGCTGAAAAAAATGTTCCCGTCCTTCACGGCGTGAATAGCGGCGATCAGGTCTTCTTTGGACGAATTTTTTAATATATAACCCGAAGCACCATTCTCCATCATCTTTTTTATATACAAGCCCTGGTTGAATGTGCTTAACCCCAGGATAAAAACACCAGGATATTTTTCTTTCATTACCGCACATAATTCCACTCCATCCATCCCCGGCATGCTGATGTCCATTAATACAATATCGGCCATATTGTTTACGAAAAAGCCCAGGCAGGAGGCTGCATTCATAGCATGTCCTGCCCATTCAATGCCATTTACATTTTGCAGTAAGGAATGGATCCCTTCAATCACCACAGGATGATCATCCACGATAAATACACGAATCATATTATATATTAAATTCTATATTGACCAGTGTCCCTTTACCCGGACCTGTATGAATAGCCATTTGACCTTTTAAATATTCTACCCGGCTGCGGACATTGACAAGGCCGGCCCCTTTACTATCTTCAGCGAGACCAGGATCAAATCCTTTCCCGTTATCCTCTACAACTACATTCAAACGATCTCCCTCCCGAATAAGTTGCACGAAAGTTTCTGTAGCCCCTGCATGTTTAAGAGTATTGTTCAATAATTCCTGCACAATACGGTAAATGATTATTTCAATGGACTTATCCAACCTGGTTTCCATGCCAAGTGACTGGTATTTTACCGTGATCAATTGTGCCGAATTGAGCATATTGCAATACTCCTTCAATGCTTCCTCCAAACCAAACTTTGACAGCATTTCCGGCATCATATTATGCGCCACCCTGCGCAATTCTTTAATGGAAGTATCGATCATGTCCAATGACCGTTCAAAAACAGCCATGTTATCCGGGGTAATAATTAAATTGTCTTTCATATTGCTCAGGGAAAATTTTACACCTGATAATAAACCGCCTAAACCATCGTGCAGGTCCTTGGCAAGCCGGCTTCTTTCCTCTTCCTGTCCTTTCAGCATGGAATCAACGGCAACTAATTGCTTATCTTTTTCCAGCTCACTGATGCGCTGCTGTTGTAATTCCGCTTCTTTTTTTGTGAGCATTTGCCGGTTACGGATATTGCGATAGATAAGAAATCCCGTCATCAGCAGGACGGCAATGGATCCAACCAGGATGATATTCAGAGTTGTTTTTTGTTTAATAGATAACAATTGCAGTTGTTTATCTTTTTGCAACTGGGCAATTACCAGTTGCTTTTTTTCATTCTGGTATTGTGCTTCAATATCGGCTACCTTTTCACTGGTCTCCACTGTAAACAACGAATCACTCAGGATCAGGGTTTTTGAAAAGTATTCGCTGGCGGGTTTGTAATGACCGGCTTGTTGCTCGATCATTGCCCTTGTCTTGTATATTTCTTTCAGATCGGCCCGAGCCCCTACCCCCATCGCTAATTGTTCTGCTTTAATAATATAAAGTAAAGCAGAATCTTCAAGGTTCAATTTATGATATACCTGTGCCAGCATGGAAAAAGAAGTACATAAATGATATTGATTGCCCATTTTCAATACATACTGATGTCCCTCCAGGTAATTACTTAAGGACGGCTGATATTGTTTTAGCTGGAAATAATAATCACCCAGGTTATCATACACCGTGGCAATTTGCTCTATATCTTCTCCTTTCTTTGCCAAAGGCAAAGCCTGTTGTAATAGTTCAAATTGTTTTCCAGGTTGCTGAAGAAGACCGTAGGTATTAGCCAGGTTTAGCAATGCATTTACCGAGGAATAAGGATCGCCGATCTGTAGCGACAGCGCCACCGCTTTATTCCCATATTCAAGCGCTTTAATGTATTCTTTCTGATCGTTTAATAATGAATTGATATTGGAATACAATGCCGGCAAACGGTTCTTATCCGCACAGGTTTCCCATAAACGGGCGGCCTGCAGGTAATAGTCAATAGCTTTTACGCGATCATTTTTATGTAAATAGACATTCCCGATATTCGCTGTGATCCTGGCTACTTTTAATGTATCATTTAACATCCGGGCTACCGTGATGGCCTGTTCAAATGTCAGTACAGCGCTGTCCATTTTGTTTAGCTCAATATAGCAGACGCCAACATCGTTCAGGGATGATAACACCAGGGAATTGTTCTTCATTTGTTTACTGAGTGCCAGGGCCTGTTGGTAATAAACAAAACTTTTTTTAGTAGCAGTCGCTTCTATGGCTTCGCCAATGGCTAATAGTTTTCTTACTCTTACTGAATCATTGGCAGCTTTATTTAATTGCCGGAGCAAGCTGTCCGGAACATTTTGCCCATGAATACCATAGCCGCAAACCAACAGTATCAGCGTCAACACAGAAAGCGAACAGGACTTAAATAGTTTCATGAATGTACAATATGGGTAATCCTCGTAAAGATTGCCATTCTCAATCACAAAATCAAACAATCCAATTAAAATACCCTTTTCGGGTGATTGGAACCGGATTCAGTAGGAATCACTGTTTCGGGGGATAGGGAGGATGAGCTAAGTAATTAAATTTGAAACATTCATTTGTTAGACTCCTCAATACACTTCTATATGAGAAAGGAATCTGCATGGCAAAAAATTAACTTAGTTGCTACTATTATGATAACTGGTTTAGCCAGCCAGGCACAGCAACAATTCACTCAAATAGTTACCACTCAAAACAGGAATTGCAATTCGGTTTGTTCAGTGCTTGATATTCCCGCACTCGCTAACAACACAGCCGCCATCATATTGGCAACTCCGGTTACAACCAATGGTGTGAACCCGAATCCACACCCCTTCGATGCTTATTATATGTATCTGAACAAATGGAGTATCCATAACCTGGATGGAACAGCCATTGGCGTGGGAGCCCTATTCAAGGTAGAGTATAGGGTAAATCGGCTGGCTTAAATGTTTCTATATCGGGGAAGAAAACAAATGAAATAATCGATAAAAAAGTTTTGTATATGAAAATTATTTTCACTCTCTTATTAATTACTGCCATTATGCAACCCGCTATTGCCCAGCGGGAAACATTTGATATTGCTACCTACACCCCGCCCAAAAACTGGAAGAAGGATGCCAATACGGGAGTGGTCGCCTATACAGATATCAATTCCAGCACGGGTGGTTTCTGTATATTGGCCATGTATGCCTGTTCGGCAAGCCTGGGTGATGCGCAAAAAGATTTTAGCGTAGAATGGAAAGATCGGGTAGTAACCCCCCATCATGCGGAAGCCAATCCAAAAACAGAAATAGAAACCACACCCGATGGATGGAAAGTAGTTTCCGCGGCTGCTCCCATTAAACTTCAGGGTCTTGATGCGGTTGCCATCCTCGCCGTTTTCAGCGGCTTTGGAAAAAAATTCAGCGTGATGACAATGCTAAATGATCAATCATATACAAACGGGGTAGATTCCCTTTTGAAGAATATGAAATTAAATAAGGCAGGAACCGCCCCTGTTTTACAAACAAATATTCCAACGATAACCAGGACGAATGAAGCAAATGGACAATTTGGTTCGGTGATGTATGCAACACCCGCCGGATGGAAAGTGACAAAATACCCGGATGGCGATATCCTGACCCCGGCTGACCTGCCAAAGGATGAATTCATGGAAATATGGGTACATCCTTCCCTGAGTTTTTCAGGTACCATGGAACAGGCTTTGCAAAAAAGTTATGATGAGACGGCGGGAAATTTGAAGGCTACGAAAATGAGCGATGTCAATGGCGGTAATTATAATAAGGAAGCCGTAAAAATATCATTCAGGGGTTGGGAATATATTCGTTGCAGCGGGGGGATAAAAATGGGCGGCGGCGAGTACCCGCCCGAATACGGTCTTGACCTTTTTGTAATAAAAGTGAATGGACGGTTTGAAAGAATATCGATTGTCAAATCAAGAAAAAGCTGCAGCTATTCCACGTATTATCCATCCGACCGTCGAAAATATCATAATGCCATTGAGAATTTTTTATTCTCCCTGCAATTTTCCGATTGGAAAGAACCAGTGATGAAAGCCGGTATATTGAAAGGTGATGAAATTACCGGTGTCTGGCAGGGTATTGCGATGTCGGTAGGAGTATCAAAACCGGGTGCTGGGCTGGGGGCTGAGTTAAAAGGAAAGCAACTCATTTTCTTTTCAAATGGCCAGGCCTTTTTTGGAGATAATTTTCCTATGGAAGGACTGGATGAAATAAACACCTGGGTAATGGCGGAGAACAACCGGCGTGACTGGGGAACCTATACTTTCAGCAATGGCAGTGGTGTGTTGAAACTGCCGTATGCTGAGATCCCCCTCAAGATGGGAAACGGTCAACTCGTTATCACCACTAATAAAACCGACCATAACTTTATTAAACTAAATGCTGTTGATGGCGCAAGGTTCAATGGTGCCTATGCTTTAAGCAGTAAGACTTTCCTGGGAGAGGAAACCGGGAAAACGCCTTTGATCCATTTTACCGCAGACGGACAATTTACAGATAACGGAGCCCTAAAGATCCTGGATCATGAAATAATTGATTGTATAAACACGGCGAAAGATCCTGGCTCGGGTACCTATGAAGTAAAAAATTATTCGGTACTATTCAATTATACTGACGGGAGAAAAATAAAGATCGCTTTCCTTGGATCTGATTACGACAAAAGGAACCCTGGTCCCGCCACACTTTCGATGAGTTCAAATGAGGATATTATGAAAAGACAATAGGGGGCTGTGGAATATCCTTAACTCCGCCCGGTTCCTTTGGGTACTGATTATTGAACTTGTCATGTGATCACCGGGAGACCGGGCGCAAAGAAGATAATGATGGCATAAATATTTAATAAAGCTAACATGAAAAAAAACTCAATTCTTCTGTCTTTTCTGACGGTAACAGTTTTTGCCAATGCCCAAAATGTCGGTATCGGGACTTCTACACCCTTGCAAAAACTGCATGTAGAAGGAGCCACTTTTTTAAATGGTAATGTGGGTATTGGCATCAGCACAGTGGTATTTCCATTAAGTTTTGCCCCGGCTCTTGGAGATAAAATTTCTCTCTGGAGCAATTCCACCAATAGTTATGGGTTTGGCATTCAAAGTTCTTTATTACAAATTCATACGGATATATCGGCTGCAGATATTGCTTTTGGCTATGGCTCCAGTGCTGCATTGATTGAAACAATGCGCATAAAAGGAAATGGCAATGTTGGTATTGGTATCAGCAATCCTTTATTTAAGCTCGATGTAAGAACGGGGAGCATTAATACTGATTCGGTTTATCGTATTGGCACCATTACCGTGCTTACGACGCCTGACTATGGCAATCTTTTTATAGGAAAATTTTCCGGCAGGGACAATACAGGTACTTATAATACATTCAGTGGCTATCAAACCGGTTATTCTAATACAACAGGTGCAGGAAATTCATTTTATGGCCAGGCAGCAGGTTTCTTCAGCACATCAGGTGATGACAATTCTTTTTTTGGCCGGGACGCAGGTTATGCTAATACTTCAGGTAGTTTTAATTCTTTTTTTGGAACTGGCTCTGGAGCGGCCAATACGACGGGTTCTGTAAATTCTTTTTTTGGACACGACGCCGGTCGCTACAACACCACAGGAAATAATAATTCATTTTTTGGCGAGGATGCCGGTAGTGAAAACACAATAGGTGTATACAATTCATTTTTTGGTGCGAACGCCGGTCAATTTAATACGGAGGGTTTATATAATTCATTTTTTGGCTTTTCCGCTGGTATGTTCAACTCAACCGGAAATAACAATTCATTTTTTGGCTTTTACGCCGGCCGTGCCAACACAACAGGCAGCGAAAATTCATTATTTGGCCTCAATGCGGGTTATTCCAACACGATCGGGTTAAAGAATTCCTTTTATGGATTATCTGCCGGTTCTTCAAACAATTCAGGTAGTTATAACTCTTTTTTTGGTCATGAAGTTGGTTACGCCAATACCACCGGGAATTACAATTCCTTTTTTGGCCAGAATACTGGTCACGACAACACGATCGGTGAGTACAATTCTTTTTTTGGCCTGGGGGCCGGATCCAAAAACTATTCAGGAAATTACAATTCTTTTTTTGGCCTGGGGGCCGGAAACGGGAACACTACCGGTCAATTTAACACGTCAAACGGGAGCTTTTCTTTGCACACTAACATTTTCGGTTCATACAATACGACGATGGGCTACAATTCAGATGTATTTACCGCTTCACTTACTAATGCAACGGCCATTGGGGCGAATGCAAGAGCTGATTGCAGTAATTGCCTTGTACTAGGCTCTGTATTTGGGCTTAATGGTGCCACATCTGGTGTAAATGTAGGCATCGGCACAACCAACCCCCTGGTCATTTTACATGTGTTGCAGGGACATTCCGGTAACGTGAGCCCATTTTCTCCCCTGGTTGTTGAAAGCAATACGAATACTTATATCAATTTATTAAGTCCCGATGCAAATGAAACAGCCATCCTGTTTGGCAAGGCAGAGAATGCTGCCAGTGGCGGCATTGTGTATAACAACGTAAATAATCTAAATGGTCTTCAATTCAGGCTGAATGGCAATTCAACCAAAATGGAGCTCTATCCCAATGGTAATGGATGGTTGCAGGGAATACTCGTTCAGCTTTCTGACCTGCGGCTAAAAAAAGATATTCAACCACTGCAGAACTCTTTACAAAAAATCACACAGCTCAACGGTTATAATTATTATTGGAAGAATGAAAATGCGGATAACACTATGCAAACAGGCGTACTGGCGCAGGAGGTCCAAAAAATATTTCCGCAGCTGGTGAAAGAAGATAAGCAGGGAATATTGGCGGTTAATTATACCGGTCTGATACCTGTATTAATTGAAAGCATTAAAGAACAGCAAAAACAAATTGAAAGACTAAATAAAATGATGGAGAAACTACTGAAACAATAATTCTTTCATCAATACTAAATGAAAAAATATATATTATTTCTATCCCTGCTTTCAGTTACTTTTTTTGCCTATGCCCAAAACGTAGGTATTGGTACCTCTACTCCCTTGCAAAAACTGCATGTGGAAGGAACCACATTTTTAAATGGTAATGTGGGTATTGGGATTGCTATTCCTCTTGCCAGGCTGCATGTAAACGACAGTAGTGTATTATTCGCTGCTACTGGAGATATACCTGTGCTTCCGGGATTAATTCCCTTAAATGGTGCAGGGAGAAGATTGATGTGGTACCCCGACCTGGCGGCATTCAGGGTAGGGTTTGTCACCTATGATCAATGGAACCAGAATAATATCGGGAAATATTCTTTTGCTGCTGGAAATAGTACCATTGCTTCCGGGAATAATTCAACTGCTATGGGCTTTATGACAGGAGCTTTCGGTAATAATTCTACTGCATTAGGTAATACTACAACAGCTTCAGGATTTAGTTCAACTGCTTTAGGTGGATCAAGTATTTCTTCCGGTAGTATTTCAACTGCTATGGGAACGAATACAGAAGCTTCCGGGTATGCATCTACCGCCATGGGAGAAACAACGATTGCTTCGGGTACTGTAGCAACAGCAATAGGTGGTGCCACCAAAGCCAGTGGTAATTACTCAACAGCAATGGGTTATGCCGGGGAAGCTAACGCTGAGTATAGTATTGCTATTGGCGAATATGTTAAAGCTAATGCATGGAACTCAATTTCATTTGGCAGTTACAACGATCCTATTCTATCATCTCCCACTTCCAGTTGGATATTAACGGAACCACTATTAATAGTAGGTAACGGTACCAGTTTTTTTGATAAAAAAAATGCATTGGTTATTTTAAAAAACGGCAACACCGGCATTGGCATCAATAACCCCAATGCCCCGCTTGCTTTTGCCAATACCACCGGCAAAAAAATCAGCCTCTATGAAAGCTCGGCCAATTCACAGTATGGTTTTGCTGTTCAGGGTGGGCAATTGCAATTATACAGTGATGCTGCAGCCGCCAAAATTAGTTTTGGCTATTATACCAGTGATGTTTATACAGAACGGATGTACCTGAATAACAGTACAGGCATTTTAACAGTTGCCGGTACCAATTACCCTTCTGATGCCCGGTACAAAAAACAAATTACCCCGCTGCAAAATCCCCTGGATAAAATTATGGCTATTAACGGGGTTGAATATTTTATGCGCACAGATGAATTCCCCGCTAAACATTTTGATACCGGTTTGCAGGTCGGCCTTATTGCGCAGGAAGTGGAAAAAGTACTGCCCCAGGTGGTGCAAACAGGTACAGATGGTTATAAAGCCATTGATTACGCAAGGGTAGTTCCCTTATTGGTAGAAGGGATTAAAGAGCAGCAACGACAAATTGATGAGTTAAAGAAAATGGTGGAAAGACTACTAAAATAATAATTGAATAATTAATTAATTAAAATGAAAAAGAAATTATTGCTCCTGAACTTCCTGACTGTCCCATTTTTTGCACCTGCACAATATGTAGGTATTGGGACCACTACGCCATTAACCAACCTACATATCCGTAACGGAGCATCCGGTGCTACGCCATTTGCTTTTTCGCCGCTGGCAGTTGAAAGCAATAGCCACACGTATATTAATTTGTTAAGTCCTGCTGCCTTTGAAACAGCCATATTGTTTGGGCAACCCGGCAATGCAGCCAATGGAGTACTGATGTATAATAATGTAAGCACTCCAAATGGTTTTCAATTTAGGAATAATGGCAATGTGACCAGAATGGTTATTGATAATTCAGGCAGTGTGGGTATTGGTCTCGTGACCCCGAATTCCAGCGCATTATTAGATATAAGCAGCACCATAAAAGGATTTCTTCCTCCACGAATGAGTATGACAGAGAGGGATGCCATTGCCACACCTGCTGCGGGATTAATATTGCATTGCACAGATTGTATACCTGCAGGGCCTTATAGTTACAATGGCGCTGCCTGGATATCTATGACCTCCTCCGTTACAAGTACTGCTTATACCATTGGCCAGTCTGCACAGGGTGGAATAGTATTTTGGGTGGATGACTACGGTCAGCATGGCCTGGTTGCTTCTACCGGAGATGAAAGTGCAGGGATACAATGGTACAACGGTACAAGTGTTTTTTGCAACCATATAAGGGCAGATGGTATTTATATAGGTCAGATCAACACCGATAGCATTATTGAAAAGCAAGGCCCTGGTTCTTATGCTGCCCAGGTATGTGCTAACTACCTGGGAGGAGGGTACGGTGACTGGTATCTGCCATCATTCGAGGAATTAACACTATTGTATAATCAAAGGTTGGTGGTTGGCGGCTTTTCAGGAATATATTGGAGTTCTACAGAGAGCAATATCGATAATGCCTATTTCCGGACATTCTCAGGGAACGGTACAGGAGCGGGTTCTAAGGCATTTCCAAATAGAGTCAGGGCTATTCGAAAGTTTTAATTTATAAAATAATAATGTAACAAGGTTCTCTGCGGGAAAGAAAAAGAAAACAATAATGCCTTCAATCAGCGATCATACTAAATCAACGCACTTTATTGATTGCGACTTACTTCATCTGTTCTGAAATCCTTGTTCCTCTGTTCGATATTCATTAGAGATTTAAGGCCGGTTTTACTTCGCCTCTATGACAGGTTGTGCAGTTAATGATGGCGGGTGAACTTTTCAGGCCCTGGATATTTTTTAACAGATCAGTATTGATTGTATTTGACATAGCAGCCATTTGCCTCGTAATTTCTTTTTGTTGTTTTTCTTCTGAAGAAAAATCGGTTGTATTATGACAATGTGCGCAACTGATCCCCAACGCGCGGCTATAGCCAAATTGCATAACTCTTACTAAGCGGCCGGCAGGTATTTTTAGCATTTTAATATTTTTGAAAACAGAATCGGCTCTCATATTCTCTTTTCCTTTTATGGCTTCCAGCACCTGGGCTGCATATTTTGCCCTGTCTTTTTCCAGAGAGTCCTCGATCACCTGATTTTGAGTTGATGGGCTGGCATCCCTTTTATTATCAAAGGAAGAAATGATGATCGTGATACAACTGATAACCAGGAAGGGGATAAGTAGCTTTATCATATTTCTATAATTTATATAAAATGAATGTAGCTAATAAATATTCTTAAAACATAAAATAAATGATGAGCTGCATTCATGGTCCATTATCATTTCCCCAATAAAAGTCGCTTAAGCCGGTTTTTGTGGTACTTATTGCAAATAACCGACCCTGGATGGCTGATATAGATACCCGGATATTTTTGTCGGACGGTAATCTGCCTATTTAGTTTTATAAATTTCCAATCCTGCTTCATCCAATCGTAACTATCCTGAGGGACAATCGCAACCTTTATTTTTTGCAAGGTTTGTTTCCTAAAAAAACAATTCTTTTATTTTTTTATGCCCTGTTTGTAACCGTTGTAATTAATATTAGTAGAATTGAATTGATGCATTGGCCAACATAACTTCTCAGTATGGGTGCATTGAGATTTGTTAAACAAACGCCAATTCAATATTTAATAACACCGGCACCGGTAAAAACAGACCTACATTACTTTATGGCATTTGCTTTTAGACAGGAACATTTGTAATAATTATACTGTCAGTTTCGGACTCGCATAAAGTTTTACTAGATCCTCCCCGGAAAACAAATCAATTGTTGTTCAGACCCTTTTAAAAGAAACAACGTATCCATTTTTGTGATCGAGAGATGTTATTAGATCCCACCCTTATTGAAATTGATTGATTTGAGTTGTAGCCTATCCTTCCCGATGAATTCCTCTTTTCATGAATGAACAAAATATACATACACAAACCAAAATCAAAAATCAACATTATGAAAAAAGCAATTCTACTCCTGCGTGCAGCCTTCATGCTTCTTGTATTTGTTTCCTGTGCCGGGAAATCGAAGAAAAATGACCGGGCTGTGGCTGTTGTACCTAATAAATTGGATAATAAAGCGCGATTATCACCACCCGAACAAGCTGTCGTAAATTTCAAGAGCATCAAAATTGGCAAACAGGTCTGGATGGCCGAGAACCTGAATGTAAGTACCTACCGGAATGGCGACTCGGTGCTCCAGGTACAAAACGCAGAAACATGGAACAATTTAGAGACCGGAGCCTTTTGTTTTTATGAGAACAAGGTAGCAAACGGCTCAAAATATGGCAAGCTATACAACTGGTATGCAGCGAACGATCCCCGTGGCCTGGCACCAAAGGGCTGGCATATACCCAGCGATGCAGAATGGAAACAGCTTATTGATTATTTAGGGGGAGAAATTGAAGCCAGTAGAAGATTGAAAAACAACAGTGGATGGAATGAATGTGATGGAAAGTCCGGAAATGGCAATAATAACACCGGATTTTCAGCTTTACCAACTGGTTTCCGTGACTTCTTCGGGCCTTTCAACTCGATTGGTTCGTATGCTCTATGGTGGAGTGCTAACGAGGATGCTATTCATACAAATGATGGCATATTCCGTTGTGTGTGTTACAACTGCAGCCGTGTTTTTCGTAATAATTTTACCAAGCGACGTGGGATCTCCGTGCGTTGTATTAAGGACCCCGATTAGGCTATTTGTTTTTCCCATCGTTGCTGGTACGCTGAGCTTGTCGGAGTATATTCTACCCATAACCGAACAGAATTAAAGTTTTGGCTGATCATCATTATGGAGGTCAAAATTCTTATTGTTGGTAGAAATACTTCGATTAGCTCAATTCATTAACTGTGGCGGGCTAGCTGCTAATTTGATATACAGTCACCCACCCGTTTCATAACAATCGGTTTGTTAACGGGAAAGCGATTTATGAAAACCATTAATAGTTTATTATTTTTATTCCAAATGGCACCTTCTTGCAGATTGGTGTTATTTCCAGTGACCTGAACAGGTTTCATTTTAACCCCGTTTACTTCCACACAAAACGGTTTTGAAACCCCGTGAAAGACCAGTTGCCAGGCCCGTTGTACAGGTGCCTTGTTATAATTGCCATGAGTGGCTGCTATCGCCAATGAAAAGGGTGATTGGGTAAAATTGATAAGTGTAGTTCTTTTTTGGTTTTGGTTTTTGTAAGCTTCAGAAACCCCGTCGTCTTCATACAATTCGAAGACCGCATCTTTTCCCGGGTATATATGGATGGTCAGGCTATCATTATGAATGAACGCTGTGCTCAAAGCAAAATTCGCCATGGGTATGATGGACCCGGCTTTAACAAACAAGGGAAGTTTTCCAACAGGAGCCTCGTATTTTATTTCCTGATCTCCTTTTATGGGTGCATCGTTCCAGAAATCGTACCATTCGCCCTTAGGTAGCCAGACAGATACCGTAGAGTTGGCGGAACAATTGGGTGCTACCAGCATTTCATTTCCCCACATGTATTGAAGATCGTGTTTCCAGGCCTGTGGATCATCCTGGTGATCAATGACCATGGCCTGTGCAATAGGTAATCCTGTTTCATTTGCCTGGTGAGCGTAAGTATAAATGTAGGGGATGAGCTGATACCTTAGCCTGGTGTACTTTTTTGCATCATTCTGTACATACACCGGACGGTCAAGTGGCCAGCGCGATTGGCCTACACCGTGTGGTTTCCAGAAGGGAGTGAAACTGCCAAAAGCCATTGACCATTGACGATACATAGAATCGGTAGGGCCTTGTTTTAATTCATAATCATAAAACCCTCCGGCATCATGTCCCCAGAAAGGGAATCCTGAAATACCCGCCAGTTGTAGGGCGCGGACCTGCGTTTTCATATCACTGTAAGTACTTTTTATATCCCCGCTCCATAAGGTGGCGTAACGTTGACCACCAGCCGTCATACCACGTACCCATACAAAAGGCCGCCGGGTGCCTTTAAATTTTTTATCCCATCCTTCCTGTACCAATGATTTTGCCACCAGCATGAACCAGTAATTCTTTCTTTCCTCCCAAGTGGTTCCGTCGGCGAATTTCATGGAAAGAGGAGCTTTTCCCATTTCATCAAATTCATCTATCCATAAAGCATCTCCGGGAAAACTCAAGGCGGGATTTAATGTTTTATTCCACATTAAATTCCAAAACCATTCTCTAACTTCTTTCTTTGTAAAGTCGGGAGCACTGGTATTAAAATCAATTCCCTCATTTTGAGGAAGATTGAACGAAGGTTTCCATCCTTCGCTTTGCACGGCGATACAGCGGTTGAAATCCAAAGTCAATATAAGGCCGTTTGAATGAACCCAGCGGGCATATTCATCCGGATGAGGGTATCGTACAGAGTCCCAGGCAAAATAGGATACACAGCGCTGACCTCCTCCCGCTCTCCAGCGATTATCATTAATAATATGATCAATCGGGAATCCTGCATTCCTATGATCCGTGATTTTCTTTTTCCACCAATTTTCATCAGAGGGGTCGGAAGACTTTTCATCATTTCCCTTGTCCGAAAGCGCAAGTCCGAAGAATGCTTTAAGCGGTAACCTTGGTCTACCCGTAAGTTGTGTATAACGATCGATGATGGTGGAGAAACCAGGACCTGCAATCACAAAGTAGTCCATCCGTCCTGTTCCCCGGATGGAGAATTCATATCCACCATTTTCACCGAAATTGAATGTATTGGGGAATGTGCTGTTCAGGAAAACGCCATATCCTTTACCCGATAAATAAAATGGAACGATTAAAGGCGCCTGCTGTCCGTGTTCTGTCCCATAATTCCGTGAAACAGTTTTACCCTTTAGGTCAATACTTTCTTCCCTCCCAAAATAACCATGTCCAAGACCTGTAAAATGTTCATTCGGATCATTTACAAATGATGACCGTATGGAATCTCCATTCCAACGTGGTAAACCTGTTTCGGTAAGAAATGCAACGGCCTTTCCATTCATAGAAAAGGAAAGATTCATAGCGGATTTACTTACCCGGATAACCAGCCCATCTTTTTCACCGGTCTTTATGATAAAAGATGTTTTTTCTTCTACCCAGTTCAATTTTCCAGGCCATTGATGAGATACGACCATTTCATTCCTGTTATCCGGGAAAAAATCCTCATCTTTTCGGACCAGTTGAACACGCATGATATATTTTCCATAAGGCGTCAGTCGCAATCGTTCACCCTTTGTATCAGATAAGATAATGCTCCTGTGGATCTGGATAAGCTTCAATCCGGATTGGGCTTTGCCTATTATCATGTCAACCATCAGGCCGGTAATGAAGAACCATTTTCTCATTTCACATTTTTAATTTATTAAGAAAATAAAATACAGAATTATGCAATTTATTGTTTTCTCAAATGAATGGCCCGGGACAAAGAATGCTTTTGTTACAGTGATCTCTCAAATTACAAATAATATATTAGGTACATTACTTATTGAAAAGTTCAATATGGGATGAAAATACATTTCACAAAGAATACCCGTTTATCCGGAATCATCTTGTGTGCAGGCTGCACCACTTTGTTATTCAGGGAAATCTTTATATGTTTGATGGTTGCCTCATAATGAACGCAACCGGGGTTTATGGCAAAAACCTTTGCTGCTGTAATTTTTATTTCCATTCTTGTTTCCATGGGAGCAGACATTGATCAACTGATCTTCCGGGCGGGAAATAAAAACAGCAGCCGTCGTTTGGAAACAATGATAAATTTCGGCGTATGGGTTTATAAAAAAAGTACAACAAAAAATAATAATCGATCATTAATAAAAAAGGAGCGTCTCAAATGCATTTTGACAGCGGAATTACCGGGTTTATGCTTCTGGCAACATCATTGGTGATGTTGATGACACCAGGGCTTGCTTTCTTTTACGGAGGACTGGCTAATAAAAGGAATATCCTTGGTATCATGATACAGAGTTTTGTATCCATGGGGATAACAACCATTCTTTGGTTTATCGCCGGGTACTCACTATGTTTCAGCGGTGGAGAGGGCGCTGTGATAGGTGACCTTCATAAAGCATTTATGAATGGGGTCACGCTCAACACCCCTTTTCCGGGGAACACGAAACTTCCGGAATTTGTTTTCATGGCCTACCAGATGATGTTTGCCATCATCACGCCCGCGCTCATCACCGGAGCATTCGTCGGTCGTGTTACTTTTAAAGCCTATTTGATATTCCTTGTATTATGGCAACTACTTGTGTATTATCCATTCGTACACATGATATGGGGTGGAGGTTTGCTGGCTCAATGGGGTGTACTCGATTTCGCCGGTGGTATTGTGGTTCATGCGAGTGCCGGGTTTGCAGCCCTGGCTTCGGTCATTTATTTGGGAAAAAGAAGAAACACAGAAAATAAGCCCAACAGCATTCCGCTTATTGCATTGGGCACAGGTTTGCTTTGGTTCGGTTGGTATGGATTTAATGCTGGCAGTGCGCTTGACGTGAATGCCATAACAGGTCTTGCTTTTATCAATACAGATGTAGCTGCTTCCTTCGCTGCAGTAACCTGGCTCGTCATTGAATGGAGCCGCGGGGCTAAACAACCCAAATTTGTGGGGCTGCTTACCGGAGCGGTAGCAGGGTTAGCTACCATTACGCCTGCAGCGGGTTATGTTTCACTTCCATTTGCGGCATTAATTGGCATTTTATCCGGGGGGATGTGCTATCTGGCTGTTGACTTTAAAAATAAGAGGGGATGGGATGATGCACTTGATGTATGGGGGGTGCATGGAATTGGTGGTGTGTTGGGAACGATTTGTTTAGGAATTTTTGCCTCTAAGGTCGTTAACCCGGCAGGTGCGGATGGATTGATAACCGGTAGCAGTCATTTTCTCGTGAAGCAGGTCATTGCTACCCTGGGTGCAGCTGCCTATGCTTTTATTTTTACCTATGTGATGCTGATTGTTATCAATGCCATCACGAAAGTCCGTGTGGCGGAACATATAGAAGATAAAGGCCTGGATTCGGGTATTCATGGGGAAGCGGCCTATGACGAGGGGGTATTGTAGGACGAATTTATAATTACAGGATATGCGGATCTTGCGTTGTTGGAAAGAATTAATATAGTAAGAAATGAATACCGATAACCAGGAACAAAAAAGTTTGGGCCTCCAACTAATTATCAGTTTTTTTCTAAACCCTTATAACCTACTGATTCACTCACCTGTCTCAATGATTTTTCCCATAATACGGTTTGCCTCCCTTTCATGAATTTGATGAATCCTTTTACGAGGCAATAGTTCATAAATACGAAATAAAAAGGTATGGTAAAAAGACCGGCCCGTTTTCCGGAGCGGATGAGTATCCAGCCGGAGATAGCAAATAAATAAAACAGGATCTGCGCATAAAAAATCCAGTTATACCAATCGTAAAAGGGATGGTAACTGACAATAATGATATCTGATAATAGTAAAATAACAAGCATGATCGGGCAAAATATCCAGCGCAATAACCTTCTTGAAATGTATTGAAAGCTCAATAGCGGGTATTTAAATATATTCAGGCAGCTTTTTAAATACCCGATGGATTGATAGGCCCCGGCTGATATCCTGACTTTTCTCTTTTCCTCTTCCGCCAGGGAAGCAGAAGGCGATTCGGTAGCAAAAGCCCCCGGCTCGTATTCTATTTTATATCCCTGCAGGCAGACCCACATGGAGATGACAAAATCATCCAGTATCAGCTCATCATCCCATTCTTTAAATAAACGGGTCCGTATAGAATATAATTCTCCCGCCGCCCCGGCCACAGTATTAAATTCCGCATCAAGACTTTTCATGAATGATTCATACCGCCAATAAAGGCCTTCGGCTTCGCCCACTGCGGACAAATGCCGGTTAAACACAATTTTTTTCTCTCCTGCCACGCCACCCACTTTTGGATTCGAATAATGAGCAACCATACGCGTAATACATTCTTTATTCAGCATAGTATTGGCATCGCTGAATACGGTGATGGGTGTTTGTACCTGCAGCATTGCCCGTTTAACAGCGGCATACTTGCCTTTTCGAACGGGTTGATGTAGTACCGTTATGGCAGGATATTTTTTGATGAGCTCATAAGATCCATCCGTGGATCCATCGGTAATAAATATCAGGTGAAGTTTATCCGCCGGGTAATCGATCAACAGACTGTTCCGGATCTTTTGTTCCAGTACCGCTTCTTCATTATACGCGGTGACGATTAACGTAACGGGTAATAATTCAATGCCGGCATTTTTTATTTTTTTGCTCAGGAAAATGTCGCGCATGGTATTCCGGATAAAGATCAGAATTCCATAACCGGCATAACAGTAGAACAAGACAGAAAGGCTTATCCAGAAAAGAATGATCATAATGAAAATTACCATTTTCCCCGGGATGCAGGATGTGAAAATTTAGATCGTTGAATTCCTCAAGAGAAATAATGAAGGGCACGGATGGCACAGATTGAGCGGAAGTCTGACTGAACTGGTAAGGATTTTACGGATTGATTTTAACGGATTCCCGACTCTCCATATTGATCCCTTTGCATCCGGGTCAGTAGGCCGTTTAAACACAATTTCTGAAAGCCAGGGCGGATTGTCCTTGTTCTACAATAATTATTTTGAATGTATAATTTACTGTCTTAGGATAGCAAATTTCCCAACCGGCTGACGAAATACTACTATACCCTTAAGGAAAAACTGATTTTAGTCATATTATTATTAAAAACCCTTGTCATTGCTGAATAATCACTCTATTTTAGGTTTCAGAATCCAATACCTGGTTATCACAACAGGGTACGAATGAAAAACCATATCCACTTTTTACAGCTTGACCTGTATT
Organism: Chitinophagaceae bacterium; assembly: GCA_017882265.1. Classification (GTDB taxonomy): domain Bacteria; phylum Bacteroidota; class Bacteroidia; order Chitinophagales; family Chitinophagaceae; genus JADGPW01. Next base: position 49,758 of record JADGPW010000140.1, read on the forward strand.
TCCATGACTTCAGGTTTGCCCTACTTTGTTTTATTACTGCTTTTGTAGTAACACTGATGGCTATACCTCCCATCATGGGATTGGTCAAAAGATACCAGTTATTTGATATACCTTCTGCCAGGAAAGAACATGCTTCGCCAATTCCTACTATGGGTGGAGTTGCCATTATTGCCGGGATGATGGTGGCTCTTTTTCTTTGGTTTCCTTTCGGCAACCAGGAGGCCCAGATCTGTTTTTTCTTTTCCATTACCATATTGTTTGGTGTCGGTATCATGGATGATCTCAAAGATCTTTCAGCAAAATATAAGTTCATTATCCAGGCAGGGCTGGCCATGCTTATTGCTTTATCCGGTATCCGGATTACTTCTTTTGATGGTTTGTTCGGTATTCATGAACTGCCGCTGGCTGCCCAATATACATTGACCATTCTGGCCATCACCGGTATTACAAACGCTTTTAACATGATCGATGGAATTGATGGCCTGGCCGGAGGTTTAGGTTTTATGAGCCTTGTTACATTGGGCATATTTTTGACATTGGATGGCGATGTGAACACCGCTTTAATCGCTTTTGCGCTGGCGGGAGGGCTATTTGCCTTTCTATATTTCAATTTTAATCCAGCCCGGATTTTTATGGGTGACACCGGTTCCCTTGTCCTGGGTTTTGTGATCGCCGTTCTTTGTATCCGTTTGATGCAGGTAAACCTAGCAGTAACCAACCCGGTATTGAACCATGCACCTGTATTTGTATTGGGCATTGTACTCATCCCTGTCTATGATACGCTACGGGTATTATCCATGAGAATATGGAAAGGCAGATCGCCTTTTATGGCCGATAAAACGCATATTCATCACATACTTACGAGAGCAGGTTTTAGCCATGGCTTTGCCGCAAAGCTGATCTGCTTTATTCATGGCTTTGTATTAATAGAAGTATATTGGATGAGGTTCCTGCCCCAGGAGCTGATCGTGGCTATCCTGATTGCCATTATGTTACTGGTGACCTTTATTCTTAAAAATACAGGAATATTGTTCAAAAGATCTTCTGCGTTAAAATCATCGTCAATTACAGAAATCTGAGGAAGATCAGATGGGCAGGGAACAGATGAACAAGTCCGCCTAATCTGATGGGCATGGGGTAATGAATGAGGGATTAAGGAAACTTCATCTGCCCGGCATTCAATTCAGGGTTTTTTCTTTTTCTTTAATGAACGTACGCCCATAACGAACAGGTTACGAATTCCCTGGCTTATGGTAATGGCAATGATCCTCATATCCAGCCACAAACCGGCTTTACGAACGTATTGCGCATCCCAGAAATAACGGATCACTATGCTTTCATAATCGGTAGTAGGCCCATGATAACCGTTTACCTGTGCCAGACCAGTGATCCCGGGTCGTACAAGATTGCGGAACTGGTAGGAGGAGATTACAAAGGAGAAGCGGATACAATCTGCCAGCATATGAGGTCTTGGCCCCACCACACTCATATCCCCCACCAGCACGTTGAAAAATTGCGGTAACTCATCAATATTGGTTTTACGAAGAAAACGACCAATTCGTGTGACACGGGGATCGTTCTCATTGGCTTGTATTTCGTCGGCTTCGGCATTTAATACCATCGTCCGGAATTTGATACACATAAAAGATAATCCTTTTGCACCCACCCGTTTCTGCCTGAAAAATATAGGCCCCTTTGAACTCAGCCTGATAAGTAAGGCTATCGCTGGCAGCAGCCAACTCATTACCAGCACGATAATTAGCAAGGCGAATAAAATGTCGAAACATCGTTTTACAAATAAATACTTCTTTTTACTGGCAACGAAGCTGCGGATAATTCCGTTTTGGTTCCAGGCAGGGATTTTCCCGGCCGGAGAAATATGAAGGTTCGTATGATAATTTGCTTCGGGCAAAATACGTTTCAGATTTTGTTAATGACAGACCTGGTATTAAATCGGCCAGTCCGTTAGAAAGGTTGCTTGATTTTATTTATTGATCTATGCAAACAGCTTCATATCAAAAGCGGATCCATATTGCGGAAAATATTCATACCACCGATTGTACGGAGGTCAGCATATTGAAGGCCCTCGCTTATTTTGATATATTTCAGTACCCCCTGACAAATAAGGAAATAAAACAGTACCTGGATAAACCGGTAACTGATAATGAACTGGAGAGGGCTATTCACCGCTTGGTGGAAGATGCCACTATTTTCCGGATTGCAGATTTTTATTCATTGCAGGATAATTTGTTCCTGGCGGAGAAAAGAGCTGCAGGAAATTTGCGGGCTGAAAGATTGCTGCAAAAAGCCGCCAGGATCGGACGGTTCCTTTTTCAATTTCCATTTGTAAGAGCGATCGGTATCTCCGGCTCTTTATCTAAGAACTTTGCCGATGAAAAGGCCGACATCGATTTTTTTATTATTGCAAAATCAAACAGGCTTTGGATTGCAAGGACATTCATGCATATTTTCAAAAAATTCACTTTTTGTACCGGCAACCAGCATATGTATTGTATGAACTACTACATAGATGAAGAATCGCTGGGGATAGAAGAAAAAAATATTTTTACGGCTCTTGAAATAAAAACCCTTTTACCCGTATGTGGAAAAACAGCGATGGAGTGTTTTTTTGCTGCCAATAACTGGACGAATGATCTTTTACCGGCCTGTAACTTCCGGCAACAAGTTCGACAGGAACCAAGGCTATCCTGGCTGAAACAGTTTATCGAATGGATCTTCGATAACAAAATGGGTAATCGTTTCGACGATCACCTTGCAGGAATCACGAGCCGGCGCTGGAAAAAGAAAGAAGAAAAAGGGAAACTCAATGAAAAAGGACAGCCGATGGGCCTGATCACCGGGAAACATTTTGCCCGGTCTAACCCTGATTCTTTCCAGGAGAAAGTGCTTTCGGTTTACAGCAGGCAACTGTCCACATTGGGATCGAAGTTGCCACAGTGGTTTGATGAGATCAGTCTTTCTTTCTCAGCGTAATGATAAAATAATCTCCTATACTTTTCCAGGGCCATCTGGCTTTCCATTTATCTTCTTTTTTCTCCAGCCACCGGTACAATTTTGGATGTTTCACTGCAAAATTTTCCATATAGGATGGAGCCACCAGGGTACACAATCCTTCAAGGTTTATTGTTTCAAATGATCCCCCGAGTTTTTTTTGAATGAATGAAGGAGCATAATACCAACACCTGAAATATTCACCTTCTATATGTGCCGGGGTTCCTCTATGCCCTGAAAACCTCCGGAAAGCGGTTTTAAACTTTCCTTTAAAAAGTAACATAAATTCCCATAAACAGAACCGGGGTAATACGACAAGGGTTACCAAGCCTCCCGGCTTGACCAAAAAAGCAAATGAATCCAATACCTTTTCGAGATTTGGAGTGCAGTTCAAACCGGCAAAATTCGAAAAAATAAGGTCATAGGGTCCGGGTTGCCGGAGGTTTTCCAATTCAGTAAATGAACAGATCTCCCGGGTAACCTTATTTTCCAGTTGCGCCTCGCTAATTTTTTTTTCTAATACGCGTTGCATACCGGCCGAAATATCGGTAGCATGGATCGTATGACCTTGTTGGGCGAAATAAACAGCATCATCTCCTGTCCCGGCATTTAGCTCCAGTATATGAGATCCGGCAGGAAGGAATCGCATCACATGTTCTCTAACTCTTTTTCTTTTGTACTGAATGATGTTATCCCTGCCATAGAGCAAATCAAACAGCGGGGCTTGTTTGCTAAAAGCCGCTGTGGCTGCCTGTTCATGAACATGAAGGAGGGGTTCGTTCATTAAATATTTTTTTCAATTTCCGAAAGCCGTTGCCGGGCTAACCAGGCGGACGGTGTATAATAGATCAATGATAGTGCCTTTTTGATCCTGATAAAATTCATGGAAGCAGGTTTGACTATCAGGTTCCTGATCGATTCAAGAGCCAGATGTTTACGATAGCATTTATGAACATAACGATGGAGTTGTTTGTAAAATGCAGGTCCATACGTATTGCGGAACATCAGGGCCAGTTCATCCGAGTCGGTCCAGTTGGTCTTTTCTTTCAGATCATTTTTTACTTTTTCGAAAAAACTGGTACCCGGCAAAGGATAAGAAACTGAAATGCCGATCTCGTAGGGTAGTAACTCATTGATCATATTGATCGTTCTTACGATATCCTCCTTTGTTTCACCCGGGTAGCCAAACTGAATGAAAAAGGAGGGATTGATCGAATGTTTTTTCAGTAGCCGGGTGGCCTCGTAAATCTGCGGTACGGTGGTGCCTTTATCCATGGCATCTAATATCTTTTGTGAGCCGCTTTCAGCGCCCATCCAAATCGTTGAGCAGCCAGCCCTGGCAAGGTCCCTGATATAATTCTCCTGGAGCAAAAGATCCGCTCTTGCCTGGATCTTAAACTTGAACTGCAATTTTTCTTTTTCAAGAAGATCGGCAAAGGTATGCACCCAGCCAGGAGTCAAACCAAAAATATCGTCACAAAACCAGATATGATCGAATCCGAATTTATTCTTCAACATTATTAATTCTGCTACCACGTTTTCGGGGGACCGGGAATTATAACGGTTGCCATATATCGGTTTAGCGCACCAGTTGCATTTAAAAGGACAGCCTCGGGTAGTGGCCAAATTCAGGGAGAAATAGCCTTTTTGTTTTGACCATGTTTTTCGATACATATCTATGTCCACGAGATCCCAGGCTGGAAAAGGCAGACTATCCAGTTCTTTAAGCACCGTGCGCCTGACCGTTTTGATCACCGCGTCATTTTGTTTGAAAGCGATCCCAGGTATAGAAAGAAAATCCGTTTGTTGCTGATCTAGCGAAGTTATTAATTGCGCCAATGCTTGTTCAGCTTCACCAAGGATTACAAAATCGGCGCCTTCATCCAGGTATTGTTCATAATGATCGGTGGAATCCGAGCTGGATACAAGGACCGTACAACCTTTTTGCCGGGCAAATTTCATCATTTCAAATGCGGCTTCCCGCATATTGGTCAGACACATCTTGGTCAGGTAATTGAAACCGTCATCATAGATCACGAAATAACGCGGATCCTGGGTTTCCAGAGGTGGTATCACTTCTTCCGGCCCATAAGCGAACATCGTATCAAGAAAAGAAACTTTATGTCCTTTCTCTCTCATCAACGCGGCGGCATATAGTGTGCCGATGGGTGGATAGGGCTGACCGGTGGCCCATTGCTTGGGGTCGAACCGCATAAAATAAGAATGAGAGAAGAGTATTTTGCTCATATGTTTATATTAATAGCCAGAAATAGAAAGATATGGAATTGGTAATTTGGAATTTGGAATTGGGCCTTGATGCGGAATGATCCGAATGCACTGAGGATTCCCTAATTCCAAATAACTAATTCCTTTTCGCCCTAGCCGGCAAAAAAAATCAAATCAATTTCGTTCCCGGCGAAAGGTTCAGGTAGCATACACATTTTTTACATGTATTGTTTGTATTCATATCAAGTTCCTTCCTGAACCGCATTCCTTGTTCACCATTTAAAATACTTTCCAGCGATTGATCCCTGATATTTCCCAACGGGGCATGAAAAAAACAGGGTCTTACAGTTCCATCCGCTTCCACGACGGTCGATACCCAGGGCGCATTACATTTTTTGTAAGGAAAAGGGTTCAGTCCGTAAAATGCGGAATAATAACCGGGTATCTTCCTCAATTTATCGGGACTTTCAGCAATGAAATGCGAGGCGAAATCCGGCGCATATTTTTTTATGATATCTTCCGTACCGTTTTTTAATTCGGTTGTTTCATTTTGAGTTAACAGGATCTCATGTTGTCGCTGATTACTCCATAGTACTTCCCTGTTAAAAGCATGACTACTCGTATCCGCCGGTAAAAAACTGCACTGATCAAGCCCCATCTCTCTGGCACTGTCAATAATGGCAGGCCAATACCGGAAATTCAGGCGGTGGATCACCGTTCTGGAAGTGATCTTAAATGCCGGATCAAGACTTTTGAGATATTGTACTCCTTCTCTTAACTTTTGAAAGGCATTCGGGATATTCCTGATCCGGTTATGTATCTCTTCATTCCCATCCAGTGAGACGATGATATCATTTACCCAGGTCAGAATCCGGGGTGCGTTTTTTTTCAGGGTGAGCCCGGTAGACAGCAACGACACTTTAATATTTTGTCCTTTAAGTATCTCACAAAACCTGAAAAAGTTAGGGTTCAGCAAGGCCTCACCGCCTGACATGACCACTTGTTGTGTTCCCAGTTTAGTTAATGAACGCATTAACCCGTGTATATCTTTTTCCGTCAATTGTTTCAGGTTCTTATTGTCCTTCCAGATATCACACATAACGCACTGGCAATTGCAGGCGCTGTGGGGCATCAGGATCGCGATAGGAAGGGCCTTAATATGATCAGTCTGTAACGTACGGTGACGCTTAAAACGATGATATAATGATTGGGTAATTGTCATTTTAATTGTCATCTTTTTTTATACAAACCCATGTAAATGGATTGCTGTTCCGGAATATGATCCCGGCAAATGGGTGGGGTTTGTATAATATGGAATTGCTGAAAAGGTCGAGTTCCTCAAACGTATGATGAAAATACTGGCGGGCCATTTCCGGAAAACCCATTTGCCGGTAATAGGATTCCGTTCTTTTTTTGGCAGCCGCTGATTCATTTTTCTTATAAAAGGGACTGTCCATAATATGCAGTTCACCGCCCGGGTTCAGTAATTGTAAAGCGATATTGATGATCTCGCGCAGGGAAGGAAAATATTGAACCGAAGCGGCAAATAGAATAATATCGAATTTCATATGATCCAAAACCCCGGACCTGATATCTCCGTAAATGAACTCCAGGCCGGGAATATTCCTGTACACTCTGGCCGCCTGTTGCAATTCAGTGAAATTGATATCAGAACCGATCACTTCACTGGTAACGGAATGGGAAAGCTGGAACGAAAGCCAGCCATTTCCACAGCCGGCCTCTAGTATCTTCAGGGTGGATTGTTTTTGTTGCAGGTAATGGATCAGTTTTCTGCAGGAACCTTTGCGAATCAGCCATTCCCTGAAATGAGGATGTTGTGTTGAAATGTCAGGAAGATGCAGGACCTCTTCATCACTGTACATTCTTTTCTCTAGCCACCGGATGTCATTGTATTTCTTTTCAAACAAAGTATCAGGCTTCACTCTTTCCGGAATGTAGACATGGTTGGTGATAGTAAAACCTGAGAGGTTCATGAATGTTTATTTTAATTGACCCTGTTCGATATTCAAAACCCCTGTATCTCCGGTTGACGGTATTTCCAAAGGCGGTGTAATAATTTTATTTCGTATGGGAAACGGTAAAAACTGGTCTTATAGCGCAATCCGGCAACTGTCCGAATCAGTTTCCGTTTTACCGAATTGAGCCGGATATCTGAAACGGTGGGAAAGTAACCATTTAATACTGTTTCAAAATTCCTGATCTTATCGATCATTTCAGGAGTGAGCCAGGGGGTCAATGGATTTTTCCGCATATCGAACCGTTCCCATTGGGGTGTGATCCAATCCTCCAGTTTCCTTGGATATTCAAACCCGCTTGCCAGCACTTCATTATACAGATCAGAACCTTCTGTTGGGACCGGACTGTATGTATACAAAACGATCTCTGTTCTTGGATTGACAGCTTTTACTTTTTTGATAAAACGGATATCAAATTCGATCTGTTCCATCACTTTTTCAGGAGTAGGAGCAGGGGTACCCAGTACGAAGGAATACTCGGGAATGATGTCAAATTTTTTCAGGCGTCCGGCAAATCGGACGATCTGCTCCCCGGTTTGTGTCCCACCTTTGTCCAATTGCTTCAGCACAGCATCATTACCGCTTTCCGCACCAAAGAAAATTATTTTACAACCTGCTTCACGGATCAGGGCCAATGATTCATCTTTGAATTTATCCATGGTATCAATCCTTGCCATCCCCCACCAGTTCATCTTCTCTGGCTTTATCAGTTTTGAAAACTCCACTGTTCTTTTCTCGGATACAAAAAAATTGTTATCATGAAACTCAATGGCATTAGCGCCCCATCTTTCTTTGATATATTTAATGTCCTTATACACAGTGGAAGCTGATTTGGCTTTCCATCTGGCTTCGTAGGTAGGTACCACTGCGCAAAATGAGCAGGTGAACGGGCAGCCGATGCTGGAATGATAAGCAAGGGTGCGGGTTCCCAAATACGTTTTACCCAAATAGTATTTATCTACGGAATAAAATCTGTTCAGTTTATCATAGGGTAAAGGGGGAAGACTGTCCTGTTCGATCAGGTCTTCTTTTGCATTTTTAAGGATGGCATCTCCGGAACGATAAATAAGATTCTTAATAAGCTCATAGGGCTTATTATTTTCCAATGCCTCCAGTAATTGGGGGAAAGCACGATCCCCAGGGCCATTGATCACAAAATCTACATACCCGGATTGCAAAACGATCTTGTAATGATTGGTTGGGAAATAGCCTCCCCATATCAGGATAGTATCGGGAAATTCTTCTTTTATTTTTTTGGAAAAAGGGATAGCCTGCTTGGTTTGGGGTCCGGGCATGATCGTAAAACCTACATACCTGAACTGACCTGTTTTTAAATAGCGGCTGATCGCTGCATAAGGATCTTTTTCGCAATTACCATCTACGATTACCCAATCAAATATTCCATCAACGGAAGCTGCAATATTCATGATGGAATTGGGAATACGATGTTTCGCATTGGCACTTTTGGGATTAAAAAGCAGGACCTTATTCATAACTCTTTCAGAACGAAATCAAAACACAGGGGGTTGCCTTCTATTCTTTGTTCTTTATGCTTATTTTTAGCACAATTACTCAAGATAGGATATGTCATTACCCCGCCAACTAAAGAGGCTATTCTTCGGCAAAAAAGAAACCGATCCTGCCAGGGCTTACGGGCTCTGGGCCGCAAGTTATGATGTACAACCTGGCAACCTGATGCTGGACATGGATGAGGACCTATTTACCGGGTTTTTGAATGAAACACCTGTTTCCGGGAAAAGGGTTGTGGATATTGGCTGTGGCACCGGTCGTCATTGGAAGAAGATCATGCAAAAAAACCCGGCCCGATTGATCGGTTATGATGTTTCCGCAGAAATGTTGGATAAACTGAAACAGAAATTCCCGGGAGCGGAAACCCATGTTATAGTAGATCATGTGCTTCCTGGCCTGGAAGATAATTCCTGCGATCTTATTATTTCGACACTTACCATTGCCCATATACCCGCTATTGAAAAAGCCATGTTGGAATGGAACCGGGTTTTAAAACCGGGTGGGGAGATCATCATCACTGATTATCATCCTGAAGCATTGGCCAGAGGGGGTAAAAGGACATTCAGGCACGAAGGAAAACTCGTGGCTGTTAAAAACTATATTCACTCCGTGAAGAAGATGAGGTTGTTAGCCAAGCAACTGCAATTCAAAGAACTTCGTTTTGCCGAAAGGGTCATTAATGATTCAGTAAAAGGCTATTATGAAAGACAAAATGCGCTTCTGCTATTTGAGCAATTCAGGGAGGTTCCAATTATTTATGGTATTCATTTAAAGAAAGTATGATCCTTCATGATCTTCACATTTTAGGAACTACGGCCATAAAACATATTCATGTTGAGCAGGGGAAAATAAAAGCTATTACGAATTACAGGGAGGATCTGGGCCATCTGTCCGGTGAGCAGCACCTGGAACTTGACAAGGCGATGGCTTTCCCGGGACTTATCAACTCACATGATCATCTTGACTTTAATTTATTTCCCAGGCTTGGCAACAGGATATATGATAACTATACGGAATGGGGAGCTGATATACACCTGGTCAATAGTGAAATTATAAAACAGGTATTGCGGATACCCTTACCGCTTCGAATAAAATGGGGGCTCTATAAAAATCTTCTGAATGGTTTTACTACGGTGGTCAATCATGGCGATCTGCTCAGGATTGAAGACGAACTTATCACTGTTGTCCAGGATGGCTATACACTTCATTCTCCGGCATTTGAAAAGAACTGGAAATGGAAATTGAATAAACCCTTTAAAAAACATGACCTCTTCGTGATGCATATTGGTGAGGGCACGGATCCGGCTGCGGAAAAAGAGATCAGTGAAGTGATTCGTTGGAATCTCTTTAAACGGAAGATCATTGCCGTTCATGGCGTGGCGATGAAAGAGAGCCAGGCGGCTTCATTTGCTGGGCTGGTATGGTGTCCTGCTTCCAATTATTTCTTATTGAAAAGGACGGCGGCAATTGACAAACTTAAAAGCAAAACAAAAATAGTTTTTGGATCAGACTCCACTTTAACAGCACCCTGGAATTTGTGGGAACATATCCGGCAGGCAAAAAAAACAGGTATGATGACAGATGAGGAACTCATTGAGGCATTAACAACGATTCCGGCTGAATTGTGGGGAAGGAAGGAAGTGGGAACAATTGAAGCAAATAAAACTGCGGATATGGTTGTGACAAGAAAAAACGACGATTTTTTCAACCTGAACCCGGAAGATATTTTGCTTGTCATTCACCAGGGAAATATCCGGATGTTTGACAGCAGCCTTTCAATGCAACTAAATAACCTGGTGGGTAAGGATTTTGAAAGCATAGCGCTAAATGTATCCGTAAAATATGTGCAGGGAGATTTAAGCGCCCTGATAGATGAAATAAAAAGCTATGGTATTCAAACCAATTTGTAATGACGGCCTTTTCTTTCCTGGTGCAGGAACAACAGGAAATGGATATGATAAAAACCAGGGGAAGGTTCCTTGATTTTTTCTTCCTGAGCTGTTTCACCCCACATCAGCATATGACTTCCCAGGTTGATGGTCTTTACAATCCTGATCTCTTTATAGGAGCTTGCCCAGGCCGGAACCGGAAACCCAAACATTTTACTGGGAGATGTTGTAAAAGGAAGGAGATCCAATGAAGGCGGAGATGTACTATGATGTTTTCCCAGTTTATATATCTCATCCTTGTGTTCAAATGAAACTTCTGAAACGACTATTTTTCCTGTTTCGATTATTTTGGCCAATGTACGGTTGGTATGTCTTAGTCCAAATACAAATTTGTTGGAACCGGGAATGGGAGCAAGCAGGTCCATCGGGAAGATATTAAAATGACCACCTTCTTTGAATGAAATGATTCTTACCCTTCGCGGGTAACTGTAGGCTGTCACCAGAGCTTTGAATTTCTTAAAAGAATGACCGGGCTTGCGGTAGTATCGGGAGAATAAAAATCTTGCTTCAGCGAAATTGGTATGATAGATATTTCCCTCTTCATATTTCATTAAGTACAGGCTGCCTTCTTCTTCTTCCATTTTACTAAATACTTTGAGCTTTACTTTCGCCAGGGTTTTTTCCGGATCCCGTATGATCATTTTCAGATCCTGGTCGTCGGGATCAAAAGGGGGCTCTCCTTTTTTCAGCCAAACCCCAAAGATTACCGGTTCCAGGCAAAGTACCCAATGACAGGTGGATATCTCCAGTAGCTTGTCTTTTGCTTCTAAAAAAACTTTTTCATAGATTTCCCTGTCCACTGTTATACCAGAGTATTCCGTGATCACAATATTTTTATAAATCATTTTTTTCAAAAAGCTCATCATTTCCTTATGAGGTGTATCAATGAAAATTCGTTTTCTTTCAATGCTGTAATATGATGAAGATCAAAATGGCTCCCCGAAGCTTTTATGATCTTCTCCAGAGTATGCAGGTACACGGTTTGTTGCCGATGGCCGAATTCAACTGTTATTTGAACAGTGGCCCCGGAAAATAGGGATGCGATTGTGCCCCTGCGATTGGAGCGCCATCTTTTTTTGAATGAGCTGTTGAGCACAAGAGCGAATAACTGCGCCCCCGGCCGGGTAACCATCGCAAGACTTTTAAATAATATGCTCAGTGCGGGAATGCAGTTGATAACCGCGAAATTACAAAGCACTGCATCCGCTTTTGATTCGAAGGGAAGGGTTTCCTGCCATCCCCGGAAATCGGTCTTTGCTTCATCGAGGAATAAAATATCGCGGTCCTGAAGCTTTTCTTTATTAAACCGCATCGCTATTTCACGCATAGCTGTGGAGGGTTCACAAACTATGACCTGGTAATTATTTTTGCTTAGCCAAGCCAGGTCTTTTCCCGTACCGGCCCCAAAATCCAGCACCGTTCCTCCGGGCACTTTTCTCAAAAAAAGTCCTGCTACTGTATTCCTGGTAACGGCATTCTCCTTATCCTGGTCAAGAATATGATCGTATTGCGAAGCGATCTTATCGTAGTACAAGATATTCTGCTGCATGATCATCGCTTCATTTACATTGGAACTGCTTATCATATATTATTTGATCTTGCAACTTACATATAAAATTGTAGCGGGCTATTCTTACTTTCGTAACGGGTATGTTATTGCAATGGTGGTCTGCCCGGTATATTTTTTTTATGAAGATCGTTTTTATAGCCTATAATCATCTGCCGGGATATCATTCACCAGAACAATGGATCAAAAGGATCAAGCCTTTTGCAGGCGTTATGGAATCGCTCAGCCGGTATTGTCAGGTGTATTATGCCGGACAGATCAATTATGCGGGTATATGGTCACAGGATGGCGTTGAATATCATTTTTTGCAATCCTCAAAAATGAGATCCCGGGTTCCCTTTCATTTGCATCAAACTATAAAAAAGCTCCGGCCTGATATCGTTATTGTGTTGGGGCTACATTTTCCTTTAGAGATATTACAATTGCGATGGAGTTTGGGAAAAAAAGTAAAAATCATTGCCCGGCATCATGCCGACAGCCCGCCAGGAGGTATCAGAAAAATCTTGCTGCGGATAGCGGATCATTATGTGAATGCTTACCTGTTCACTACACAATGGCACGCCGGGGAATGGGTGGATGCAAGGATCATCAGAAACAGAAATAAGATCCATGAGCTTTTTGAAGCTTCTACAGATTTTACGCGGGAGGATAAGGAGCAAAGCAAAAAAAAGACTGGGATGCGGGGAGATCACAATTTTCTTTGGGTAGGAAGGCTAAATGAAAATAAGGACCCCATCACTGTATTGGCAGGATTTGAAAAATATCTATCTGAAAACCCTGTTGCCAGGCTGCACATGATCTTTCAGGAAGACGATCTTCTGCCGGCAGTGAGATCAAAGATCCGGAAAAGTTCATGGCTGAGCAATGCCGTTCATCTTCATGGTTTAATTGATTATAATGAATTACCTGCTTGGTACAGCGCTGCTGATTTTTTTATTTCAGGAAGCCACCGTGAAGGCGGCAGTTATGCTTTATTAGAAGCAATGGCCTGTGGCTGCATACCTGTTGTTACCGCCATTCCCGCATCCCTGAAAACGATCTGTAATGATAAATATGGCCTGAGCTACAAAGCAGGGAATGTCGATGAGCTGGCCGATAAACTTTCAATGGCCGGTAAACTTTCAAAAGTTGAATTCTCTGCTAACATCGAAACCTATTTCAAAAAAGAACTTTCATCACAGGCCATTGCCGGGAAGCTTTACAGGATTGTTGAAAATTTACAGGCCATATAGGTGCATGACCTTCTTTATCGTATTATCTACCCTATAAGGCAGCACAGGATCATATTCAGTAGGACTCCGTTGCAGGAGTTCAAGTGTCTTTTGCTGCATGGCTTCTTTTGAACCAGTAATATGCCAATGACGGATCTCCTCATTCATGATCCTGCAAAAACTGATAACGTGTGCCCCGGCGAATAGGGCTTCCAGGCATACTACACCGAAACCTTCATAAGACGAAGGGTGAAGAAATAGTTTGCTTCGTTGCATGAATTTCAGTACATCAGCATGAGGGATTTCTCCCGTCAAGTTAACATTCTCATGCAATTGAAGGCGGTCAATCTGAGCCCGTAAATTTTCTGTTTCCGGACCTTTGCCACAGAGTACGGCTTTGATGCCGGGAATATATTTTTTTATTTCACTGATGATATCAAGAAATAGATTGAATTGCTTCAGCGGGATGAGTGACCCGGCTCCGAGGATATCAATATCTTTTTTGAGCGGATTGACAGGGAATTGTCGGGGATCGACACCGGGGCTGATCACATGATCCGGTCTTATTGAATAATTTTTTTCAAATTCTGACTGGAGGAAATCTGATAAAGCCACCAGTTCATTACTGGCAGGATGGATCCGCTTTACATATTTATTTCCTTTCCTGGCATCCTGACCCTGCAACCAGCAATAGTGCGGCACATCATGTTTACGGCTGAATTTTTTTCCGATCCACGCGTATTCCCCGCACCAAAAACTCAACATACCGATCAATTTGTTCTGAGCCTGGATATTTTTAAGCACTTTCAGTATCCTTCTCCACAATACTAATTTTAGCAATGGCCCTTTTTTGTAGCCATTAAAAGGTATCACCTCCACACCCTGCCATTGGTAGGATGCCCGGTGAAAAGGATAGTGAAAAGCAAGAATTATAATGGTAAGACCGGGAAAATTTTCTTTCAATGCCTTTACAAATGTTTGATGAAAAGGTAAACAAGTGCTATCCGTTTCATCTGCTGCGAACCCGGGTGTGAGAATAAGGAAAGTTGACTTTTTATGGCTCATCCAGGGAAATAATTTTACTGCAATAGGAAAAGCTTTCTTTATCATGAGTGATCAGGATAATAATTTTACCGGACTTTGCCATCATTTTTAAATGATACAAAATACTGTTTTCCGATTCCTTGTCCAGCTCATTGAAGGGTTCATCCAGGATGATCAGGTCCGCATTTTTATACAGGGCCCTTGCCAGCGCAATGCGCTGTCTTTGCCCGCCGCTTATATTTTTTCCATCCTCCGTCACAGGTTTTTCCAGGCCTCCTGGCATATTCCCGGTCAATTCGTTCAATCCTGTTATTTTGATGACATCGTTAAGACGTTGCCAATCGTGATCGTTCTCCTGCAAGGTGATATTATGCAAAATTGTATCATTGATCAGGAAAGACTGTTGCTGGACATAAGAAATATTTTTCCAATAACAACGGCGATCGGGAGCTTCTTTAGCTAAACCGTTTATCAATAAAAAACCTGAATGGGGTTCCAGGAAGCCAAGCAATAAATTTATAGCTGTTGTTTTACCCTTTCCAGACTTTCCTGACAATCCTATAAAATCGCCACTTTTTATTTCAAGGTTAAAATTATTCAAAACATCCTTGTTTGGATATCCAAAAGCAACGTTTGAGAAAGTAACCGATGTGATCGTTTCATTTTGCAGTAGTTTATTTTGCCGGTCAATAGGTTGATTTTGCAGCAGGCTCTGAACAATGAATTCATGCGCTTTGATTTGTCCCAGGCTATTCAGGATCTTTACAATACCCGGGATGATTTTATAGGCAGCTGCCATAAATGCCCCAATGGTAATCAGGTCAATCGCTTTGTTCCCGGTATAAAAATTTATAACAACGAGAATGAATAAACCAAAGACTGCAAACACTTCAATAAGTCGTGGCGGAAAGCTTTGTATGATCTGTTGCTCTGTAAAGCTACGGCTTTGCTGAACCAGGTAGTTTAAAAAACGATTGAGAAAAAAATGTTTCCTGTCATAAATATTGCTTTCTACGAACCCCGTAATAGCTTCCTTTAAATGCTGAATCAGTTTGCTGTGGATAGTTTTGGCAGAATCATGGATGACCTGCATTTTTTTTTTCATGAAAAATAATAGAAAAAAAACAGGAGGTAGCAATATCAGCAGCAGGAGTGAAAACAGCACCGGTTTAAAAATAATTATGGGAATGAGGGCAAAAATAATCAGGATAGCCTGGCTGATAATCTGCTGTGACCCTCTTAATACATAATGGGCAAACTCCAGGGGATTATTGAAGATGGTACGAAAGTGTACCGATGAATCAATATTGACATAATTGCTGTAGCTTCCTTCAAGATAATTGGACAGCTTGTTTTCTGATATCCTCAAGGCTATTCCGTAAATGAAATAATACTGTTTTTTAGAAACGGATAAAGCAAGCCAGTTTTTAAGCGCAAAGAGCAAGGTAAAGATTCCGATCAATAACAGAGGTTTTTTATTCAAAATTTGTACAGGCCAGGAATCAGCAGTTACAAACCTGGCGGACCTGGTATAGTAACCAATGACAAACAGCAATATAATGAGAAAGAAAATGTCGAGCAGGCTTATGATCACGTCAAGAATGATAAGCTGCCACATTTTCTGCTTTTCTTTTTTTTGCAGGATGCCGAAAATGTTTTTTATAAGCTGCATAGATTCCCCTTTTTAAAGCGGACAGCCAGTGTCCTGGTTTATCTCTCATCCAAAGCGATTGGCTAAGTTGCCGCAATGCCACCCTGTATTCTCTCTTTGCAAAACGATGTATGGAAGCTTCTGACAAAAGAAAAGCAATATGCGTGCGGGCAAGTTTTTCAAATTCTTTTCCTGGCTTTAGGTTGATGAATGCCTGGTAAACTGAGGCCGAACGTTCATGCGGATAAGTAGCTGATTTATAGGTACGGTTCGGGTGATCTCTTACCCGCAAAATAATTTCTTTTGTAATCGCTGCTTCAGCATTCAAAGCCAATCGTAATACGAATTCATAATCTCCTTTGATTTCCAGATGAGGTGAGAATCCCCCGATTTCATCAAAAAGTTTTTTTTCAACAATTAGTGAGCAAATACAAATCCCGGCTTTGCCCATAATTATTTCTTTGACAACATGGCCGGAAAATGGAGCAAATTTTTCAGGGCTTTTATATATCATTTTTTGATTTTCATCTCTGTACTCAAATAAGCCATAGGCCCATCTTTTTTTCTCTTTTTTCAGGGTTTCTAATTGCCGTTCCAGTTTTTGTGGCATCCAAAGATCATCAGAATCTAAAAATGCCAGCCATTCTCCTTTGCTTGTTTTTACGCCGGCATTCCTTACGTTACTGATATGACCCGTATGGGGCAACCCGATTAACCGGATCCTTGGATCACCCATTCTTTGAATGGTCTCTGCCGTATTATCCGTTGAACCATCATCTGCAACAATTAGCTCCCATTTGGTATAGGTTTGTGCCCTTACAGATGCAATGGCTTCCAGCAGCATAGCAAGCCGATTGTAAGTGGGTATTACGACGGAAACGAGTGGGTAGTTTCCACCGCTAAGGCCCCAATCAATATCATATGGTACCGACCCGGTAATGGAGTTTGACAAAATTCTTAAGGATTTATTTTGTGTAAATGGATAACAAATCTTTTACGTGTCACTTTCTTATCAATTTAAAGTTACTTTAAGTAAAAAAGATGACCTCATACTAACCGCCAAATATTTTAACAGGTGCCACAAATAAAAACTAAATATCCGGTATTATTGATCAATGTAGATGGTAAGTATATTTAGCCGAACCCTGGTTTTCATTTTCCGTTTATCATCCTCCTGACCTGAAAGACCGGCAACATGCGCCAGTCGGGTGATGCCCGGTTTTAAATAATGAATTATCTTTTTTCTCAGCCCTCTCCTGCAATAGATTTCTTTTCGGCTAGCAACAGTTTTGTTATCTGGGATGAGGATTTTATTTGCTTGGAGCGCTGGAGCCGGTACAACTTGCTGTATTTTAAAAAAACCTGATGTGAAGTATTGATAGCGATCGTGAAACCATCAAACCCATCCCAGAAACCGAGGCGGAAGAAATAACCGTTAATAAAAGCCCATGCCGGGCGGAACAGGATCTTCAACCAGGAACTGCGGCGACCGATATTATACAAGGAGATGGCCGCTATAGTACTTAGCCGGTTATTTTGCCAAATATGATCATCCACTGTGTTAAATGAATAATGAAGAATATCGCCCTCTAGGTGTTTAACCGGGATATCATTTTGGAGCCCGATCTTATCATGGGGATTCAGGCCTCCCCATTTGGCGATCCTCCTGTCAAATAAACGGATCTTCTTATCCGGGTACCAGAGTCCGTGACGGATAAAACGACCGCAATAACTGGTGCATCGGTTCATGCGGTAAGCACGGAAGGAAAATGAATGTTTTGCTTCAAGGATCGAATCAACAAGTGTATCATCCAGGGTTTCATCGGCATCAAGGCTTAAAATATAATTATGGGAAGCCAGTTGCATGGCAAAATTCTTTTGCCCGATATAACCTCTGAATTTTTCATGATGAACAATAGCGCCCCGGTTTCGGGCTATTTCCACCGTGCTGTCGGTAGAATAAGAATCAAGAACGATGATCTCATCGGCAACTTTTTTTACCGAATCTATACATCTCCCGATATTTTGTTCTTCGTTAAAAGTAATGATGACAACTGATAAACAGGGCATCTGAATTGGGTTTGTCAACGGTTCAACGCTTTTTTTTACCAATCGGGTAAATTGGTTAAAAGGTTTGCTGGGCAGAAAAAAGGATCACGGATGATTCACAAAGAGGGAGATAATAAAGATGAAACGGATTTTACACCAAAACAGAACAAATACCGGTGTTTATCCCCGCCTAAGATTCCTTCGGGCTGGTGTTCATTCCGTAAAATCTGTGCTCATGAAAGGGAAAAAAGTAAAGATCAAAATACCATACTGGGTTTCAAACACGGATTCATTGAGTAACCAGGCCAGCAATAATATAATAATAAAGCTGGCCCCCCTGCTTTTCTTCTTCCAGGCCATCCTCAAAAGTGAAAAACAGATAAGCAATAAAATAAATAAGCCCGTAATCCCCGTTTGTAATAAGGTTTCAAGAAATTGGTTATGAGTATTGTACCCCAGGAAACCCCTGTCTCCACGAACGGGATCGCCGATGTACATATTTTTTGATATATATTTCTGGTCAAGGTAATATTGAGCATCTCCCGGACTTACGCCTAACGGCCAGCTTTGATTTTTACGCAGTATCCCGGTTACAAATCTCCACTGAAGCAGCCTGAACTGCAGGCCATTAAAATAATCCCCGGGGTCAAACCGATCCTTTGTCACCAATTGAATATCCCCTTTCAAGATCTCATCAAACCGTTTACTCACGGGATTATGATTGATAAATACCAGGCTGCCGATACTGATGAATAGCAGTAAAACCCCGATACCTGCCGTTTTGTTTATTGTGCTGTTTTTGATAAATCCAATAAAATAATAAAGCAAGTACAACAGGTAGAAAGCGATGACCAGTTTGGATGAAAGAAGAAATAGGAATCCGGAAAAGAATATGACGAAGAAAATAGTAATGCTCTTACTTATACGGGCATCATTTTTCCTTATATTTTCAAATAAAAATACCAGGGCTATAAACACTAATATGGAAAAATATATGGCATGTTGCTTCAGGGGACTCACCAGGGTATGATAGAAGAACACAGAAAATTCATTAGTTTGTGAATAATGGAATACGGCCATCCCCAAACAATACAAACAGGCTCCGGCAAGTAGCAGACAAAAATGAAGGGATAATTTTTGAAGCTTATTCCCTTTGAGGTAACCGGAATAGCACACAGCAAAAGGAGTCAACAGCAGCCCGGTCTTGATGCGCAGATCATTCCATCCCTCCTGCATATTATGAGTATAGATCAGGGAAATTACATGAAGGAGAAAGAACAGGATGCAACCCGCAAGAAACAGATTTTTTGCGCGCCATTGGAATAAAACTTTAATATCTGACCTGTTCGTTATTATCCCTATGACAAGGATGAGCCCAATACTTATGCTGCTAATGACCCGGAAAGAGCTGATCAGGCTGGTAAAAAAAATAAGATAGAGAAGGTGGTTGAGCAGCGAAAGATCTTTAGCCTGGTTCATTTACTACTGGGATTTAGATCACGGATAACACGGATTAAAATGGATTTCACAGATTGGAGTGATTATCCGTGAAATTCATTTTAATCCGCGTACTGCGTGCTTCCGTGCTTTCAATTTCTGGTTTATCGAACTAAACAATGCATATACATAAGCAAGGGAAAGAAAGAAAAGGAGACCTATAATAAGCCAGGGGATAAGTTTAGGGCCGACCGGTTTTTGAAATTTACTAAATCCCTGCAATACCTGTACAGCATTGGTGAACTTCAGCTCGCCTTTAAAAGACAATAGCTTTTCGTTCATCTCAATTAGTTGCCTGTTAATGCTGGAGCCGTCGATGATCAGTGAAGAGCTGATTTTTTCTTTACCACCAATGATATCTTCCATTATCTTTTTGGTGGAATCAAGTTTTTTGATCTCCGTGCTTGTTTTGTCAATAAGCACCTGTAAGTCAGCTCTTTTTAGTGCCAGCCGTTGTTTGATATATACGCTATTTTCAAATCCAAACACGATCCCGTTTTGGAGTTCATCCAATATGGAGTTATCCGTAACATTTACTTCAATAGTGAATCCATGTGGGTTTTCGGAAGAAAATACCTTTTGGATCTCTTCCGCCTTCATTTGTTTTAGTTGATGGAGGATTTTTTCACTGCAATGGAGGGTGGTAGCCAATTCAGCATATTCCTTATTCTTTAAAAGGCTATTCCAGTTATTCAGGATCTGGATCTGCTCCTGGTTCGTCAGCGTAAAAGAGTGAATGATGAGCCGGGACCGGTAGATCCGGGGAAGAGCGGAGTAAACAAATATGCCCAGTGAAAGGCCCAGGATGATGGCGATGATAAAAATCCACCTGAATTTTCTGAAAAATAATATACACCGCTCTATCAATAAAAGCAAGTCAATATCCTCTGGTGCAATATCCGGATCTTTTGTCGCCAAACTCATATAATTGTTATAGCGTGAATTTATAAAATAAAAAGATAATAGTGAATAGATAATAGATAAAAGTGTTTTAAACCCTTCATTACCAATCCTGACTTTAATTCACTATCATCTGTTCACTTTTAACTATAAGTTTTATCTGTATCAAGGGACATAACAATCCCTTTCGGGATATCATGTCACTTAACGGGATTTATCATACCGGGGTTGCTTTTATCTTTTTTCTTTGCTTCTGTATGGTCAGTATTATCTTCGTCAACAGCGATGTTAATTGAAATAAACAAACTGGTTACTAATTTAATGATGCAGGAACCGAAAGTATATATTGTCATGCTCAACTTCCGGCAATGGGAGGATTCCCGTGATTGTCTTGCGTCCATCTTATGTTCTTCGTATACCAATTTTTCAGTGGTATTGGTTGATAACAACTCGGAAAATAATTCGCTTGAGCATTTAATAGAATGGCTTGAAAATTCCATTTACGGAAATATGCGTTCAACCGAAAACCCGATTGGTCATATTTTAATGTTAAGATCAGCAATCACTGAGTCCACTGAACCTGCCAAGCTGCCAAAAATAACCTTTATACAAAATGATAATAATGACGGGTTTGCCGGAGGAAATAATATTGCATTAAAGCTTTTTCCGGACCAGGATGCGTATGTATGGTTATTGAATCCGGATATGACCATACGAGAAAACACATTGGAAGAGCTGGTGAATTACACGGTGGAGCAACCGGCTACGGCGGTCGTAGGGGCGACGGTTCAATCTTATTCAGGCAACCATGAGCTGCTTTTTTACGGTGGTGGTACGATAAACTTTTGGACCGCTACAGTAAGAATGGCCAGGAAAACCAGTCTCATTCCACTACTTGATTATATTTCGGGCGGTTGTTTGTTTACCCATGCATCAAATTTAAAACGGACCGGGCTGCTACCCGAGGCGTATTTTTTATATTGGGAAGAAACAGATTGGTGTTACCAGGCTAAGCGATCAGGGTGTCAGTTGTTGGTTTGTACCTCAGCGATTTGTTACGACAAGATCAGCACAGTGATTGGTAAAAGTTTTATGGCTGATTACTATTATGTGCGAAATGGATTGTTGTTTATTTCAAAATACAGGAAGAAGAACCTCCCGGTGATTATTTTTTTTAATAGCGTCAGGTTCATGAAACGAATCATCACCGGTCAGTGGAAAAGGGCAAAGGGCGTATTCAAAGGGACGATGGATTTTTTTAAAATGAATCGGGATGAAGCTAAATAAGTATTTCCCCTTCGCGGTAATATATTTTTTCATCAATTCGCTTGCGCTTCCATTCGGGCTGACTTACATGTCGCTGATGGCCCCGCTTTTTTATGTATGGATACTGTTGAAAAGAAAAAAGGAGATCCTTCTGCCTTTTTTAACGATCCTGTTACCCTTTATCATTATCCATATAGTAAAAGGAGTTGAGCAAAAAACCTATTTCCTGTCACTCGCCAATCTTTTACTGGTCTATATCTTCTGCCAGGCTGTATACACATTCCTGAAACAATGTAAAGACCCGGAATTAATATTCCGGAGGATACTGGTTTTGAATTTCATTTTTTGCATGGTCGCCGGGGTGGTTTATTTCACCCCCTGGTATAATACGTTATGGCTGGAACAGAACCTTTCGCTTGGGGTGGGGCATTTCCGGCGGCTGAAACTTCTCACCTATGAGCCGTCCTACTATGCTTTTTTATTCATTCCCTTATTTTTCTTTTACGGGCTACAATATTTCTTTCGTCAGAATACTATACCTGGCGGAGTATTATTGCTAATGTTGTTTATACCACTTGTCCTTTCTTTTTCAATTGGAGTCATCAGCGCAGCCCTGCTGGCAGGATTTCTAACATGGCTGATCTACTTCAGGCGATTAACAAAGAAACGAAGGATCCTGAATGCCCTTATCAATACCGGCGCTGTGCTGGGATCAGGGATGGCTGTGGGATTATTATTTTTCCGGAATAATCCGCTACTATCCCGCTTGGGGAATATTCTTTCAGGGAAGGATACATCGGGGAATGGTCGTACGGTGGATGCTTTTATTTTAGCTCAAAAATTAATAAAGGATGGAAATGAATATTGGGGAGTGGGGATCGGCCAGATCAAGATAGTCGGAGAGGAGCTGATCCGTAGTTTTTATCTTTACTATAATGATTTTACTGTGGCGATACCGAATGCCGCTGCCGAAACACTGGCCATATTTGGTTGGGTAGGTCTTTCCCTTCGCCTGTTCCTTGAGGTAATGCTTTTCTTTTATACAAGGGTATGGACAAACTATTATCGCTTATTGCTATTTATATTCATGTTCATTTACCAGTTCACGGGAAGTTTTATAACAAATGGCGCAGAATATGTGATCTGGATTTTGGCTTTCACTAATGTTTTCCGGCAGTTTGACATACAAGATAAAAGATAATAGTGAACAGATAATAGTGTCCTTATTCGAAAAGACTTAACAGCTTTGGGAAATTATTAAAGTGCTAAGATCTTTTCGACCTGAGACACTATTATCTATTCACTTTTAACTTTTATCTATCACCTGGCATTTAGCATCATATATTCATAGTCATCAATGACAACCGAGTGGTTGTAAATGTTAAGGATCTTCTCTGTATTCAATTCTTTCCTTTGTCTGGTTATGAAGAGATCCGGTTGAGTGCCAATGATCATCCTTACACCATTTTCATCAGAAAAGTAATCGGCTTCCTCCTGTAATACCGCTCTGTTAAAGGGATTGTCATGCGCCGCGATCCTGCATCCACAGGCCATAGCCTCCAGTAAAGAGGGGTTGGTTCCCCCCACGGAATGTCCGTGAAAATACAGTGATGAATAAAAACGAAGATTATTTATAATGGCCTGGTCATAGATGGGCCCCGTGAATTGTAAACCGGGATGATGATAACAGGTCTTTATATATTTTCCGAATTTATTGCCGGTATCGCCTACGACCACTAAAGGGTAATTCCGGTCCGAAGCCATCCATCCCCGTATGATCATTTCAATATTGTTCTCTTTTTCCATCCTGGCGATTAACAAATAATATTGAAGTGGCTGAATTCCATATTTTTCCAATATAGCAGGATCACCCTCCCTAAATAATTCAGCCCCGTAGGGTATGCATACTGCCTTTTTTTGATACCTGTCAAAAAGATAGGTTTGTATTTCTGGTGAATCTGCCACCATCACCTGGGCATGTTTAGCAGCCAGTGATTCTGACCATTTTAAAAACCGTTGCACCGGTCTGCTGTATTTACTCCTTTTCCATTCCAACCCATCCATGTTCACGATGTTGATCGTTTTCTTTGGCCAACGGCAATACCAGATAGCATCACTGGAATAACCAAGATGGAGGAGGATATCGAATTTTCTCCTGCGCGCGTCCTGATTACAATTCAGGTCATAATAAAACTGACCCCAGGTACCCACTTTATGCTCCCAATCCCTGCAATGAATGATCTGAACCCCCTTCCATTCTTTTTCTTTAAAAGGATGCTGGTCAGAATTATAGACATAAACTTCGTGGCCCTTCTTCAACAATCCCAAAGAAAGATGTTGGGCAAACTGTTCAAACCCTCCATAGTTGTTGGGAATGCCTCTTGTTCCTGATATGCCGATCTTAAGTTTTCTCAAACCGGTATGATTTTCTTGTATGCTTCCAAGGTAAGGGCTGCAGCCCGTGGCCAGGTATAGTTATTTATGATTCTTTGTTGTAAGGCGCTATTTCCACCGCTTTGCGCCGCTTTTTCAATAGCGTTGAAGATGGAACCGGGGTTAGCCGGGTCACAATAGATTCCTTCCTCTCTGAAATAGTCCCGCGTATATCCTCTATCTGAGATCACGATATTGCATCCCATGGCAGCAGCCTCCAGTGAAGAAAGTCCACAGGTCTCAAACCAGCTCGGTAAGGCATGTACCTTGGCTCTTTTGTAATAATCAATTAAGGCTTCCTGTGATACCCTCTCATGAAATAATATATTGGAAGAGGCTATTTTCCTGCAGGCTGAATAATATTTTTTTTGGTTAGGTGCCGGGGAACCAATTAGCATCAGCGTATAAGAAGTATCATTCAGTGCTTTAATAAGATTTAGTTGATTTTTGATCCCTTCGATCCTGGCTGCACAAAGAACCAGTTTATTATCTTTTTTGGCCTGGTCATCCGGAACAAACAATATAGGATCAATTCCGTTAGGGATCACCACATAGTTCTTTTCCAGTTTATATAATGTAGTAAGCCTCCTGTATTCCGCTTCCGAATTGGGTAATATCAGGGTCATCTTTTTTAAAATACGGGTTATACTTTTTCGTTGTCCTTTCCATATATAAACTTTGCTGGCCAGCGTATCCTTTCCGGTTATCCACCGGGAAAGGGTTTTGATATATTCATGAACGCCGGAAGGGAACTGCCTTAAAATAAACCCCGATAATCCTTTCCGGTGCCCTTTGTCATATTCACTATAATCAACCAGTATAGGTGACAGGACCATCGTTTTATTGGTTTTTTCAATATGGCAAAGAATATCCGAGGGTCTTGTAATGTTGAAAAAGTGAATCAGGTCGTACCCGGAATAGTGAATCCTGCCATTGCTCAAGCATATATCAACATCCACCCCTAAAGCTCTCAGGTGTTTGGCTGTTTGCAATATATGGATGGTATCGCCGCCCGGAACATGATACAAAGTTGACCGTGTAATAAACGCAATTCTCATCCGGACAAACTTAATACTATTTCGCTGTCCGGGTATTCGGTTTCATGATGGAGCTCTTAAAAAAGTAAATTGTCAGATAATCAGTGAATTTTTTTGAAATATAGTGTAACACCCACTGACTTACTGACTAACTGACCTTTTAAGCGCCCGGAAAAACAAGACCATGGGAAATAGCCATGATAATGACAATCAGATCAATGGCCACGCTTAAAAAGAATATGGGAAGAGTAATTTTCATAGGCAATGCTGCCAGGTTAGTGACCAAGCACATAACCATTGCTGTCATTACTAACGCCCATGAGAGCATTGAATTACCCGAGGACAAAACAAAAAAAACGGTCAAAGGAGTAAGCACACAACCATGACCCAAAATTATTACTCCCAGCCACAATAGCCGGTTCTCTTCCTGAGTTTTACACCAAGCCATAAATTTCTGAACTATTGTTCTTTTTCTTTCATGGGCAAAAACTGCCGTCGCATAGGAATGATGAATTACGTCCATATAATGGGTTTTAGAACTCAAAGATGTATGTCCCGGAGAAGTCATTAAATGATATTCGACAATACCGGTATTGATTTTGATCAGGAAAATAGAAAGGCCGGGAGTCATATTGGGTAAATGAATCATATTGGGCAAATGAGTCATATAAGTCAAATGGGTCAAATTTTATTACCAAATCGGTTGTTAAAAATAATTGACTTCATTTCCAATGAGCGGGGTAGTAGCCATTTCCATCGGGGGAATATCCCTTCGATCAAAAAAGAAAACACCTAAACACCTTTATTAAGAGTACATTACAGAAACTCTAAAAATGAAAAAAATAGTTGAGCTGATCGTTATAAGTGTATTTACCATTATTGTACCCTGCCAGAGTCATGAACAGGAAACTACTCCGGCTTTAAAAGTTTACCAGAATTATGATTTTGTTCCCGGTGATAAGATCTTATTTGAAGATAATTTTATCGACGACAGGGATGGAGAATTTCCGGCTCATTGGGAGTTAAAAGGTGGGCAGGCCGTTTTAAATAAAGTTCCAACAGGCGAAGAAGGCTTATTTCTTACCGATGGGAATTATGTAATTGTTGCTCCGCGAATGAAAACACAAAATTACCTGACTGATCCTTTCACCATTGAATATGATTTTTTTGCTCAAACGGGAGGTTCCTTTGGATTAATAACGGATTTTAAAACTAAAGATGAAGGAGAAGAAGCTCCCCTGTTTATCAATTTTGCCGAAGCGTCTTTTACCCCTATCGGGGGCAATACACTCTCTAAAGGCTCTGCCGGACAAGATTGGACCGAAGATTTCAGGAACAAATGGCATCATATCGCCATTGCCTGCAAAAACCATCAACTCAAAGTTTATATTGATCAAACAAGGACATTAGTGGTCCCCGATACGCATGGAGATTTTGTAAGCCTGGTATTTGAAGGTATAGGTACGCAGGATCAGCCTGTTATTTTTAAAAATGTACGGATTGCTTCGGGTGGAGAAATGAATATGATCGGTAAAAAATTTACCGAATCAAAGATTGTAACGCATGGCATCAACTTCGACATTGACAAAGCTACCATCAGGCCCGAGAGCATGGGGACGCTGAATATGATTGTGCAGGTAATGAAAGATAACCCCGAAATAAAGTTTGAAGTGGACGGACATACCGACAATTCAGGCACAGCAGCACATAATCTTAATTTATCCCAACAAAGGTCCAATGCTGTAAAAGATCAATTGATAAAAATGGGAATCGACGCATCGAGGCTCACCACCAAAGGATGGGGAGATACAAAACCCATGGATGATAATGCAACAGGGGAAGGCAGAGCTAACAACAGGAGGGTAGAATTCGTGAAAATATGACTTGATTGATTTACTAATAATCCTCAAACAAAATTCTGAAGCATTAATAAGATTCTCTTATATAGCTTTTTCATCGGTTACAGTTCACAGGTCCTTCTTGCACAGCAAACTGTAAAATGGCAGGTAAGCTTTACCTACGAAGAAACACAAACCAGCTCCAGGAAAAACGGGTTGGCCTGGTCAAACCATTCACTAAAAATCGTTGGTGCGGGAGAAATGATCATTGAAGCAGCGGATATATCAAATGGCCATTGCCAGATCACGATGGAGCAGGGTGATAAGGTCCTCTCCTCAATTACATCGGGCTATGTTAAGGAAACAACAGAAGGCGAAAACCGGGATGCTGTAATGGGTTTAGAGAATTCCCGGAAGGATTATTATACCGGAAAGCCTGAAGGGACACCGGGAATTAATTTTGAATATGATCCCTCACCCGATGGGACGAAAGGATTAAATGGCGGCCTTTCCTTTGATCAAAGCGGTACCTATGAGGTTCACCAGTACACGCCCTATTATCCGGAACGACTAGACGCAACCTACCCTGTAACCACTGAAAATGCATACCGGGCGAACCTGGGAAATCAAAAGGATATTATCACCCCATTTAAAAATGGGTTTATGATCGACTATTCGGTATCTGAAATAACCGAACCTAAAAAAATGGATGAAGTTCAGGTCAGGAGTGAGAAAAAGGTCGAGTACCATGTTCTCATTATGAAAGAAACAAGTGTAGAAGCATTTATTATTCCGGCTGCGGGTACAGAGGTGTATCAAAACTGGCTTCCGGAAGGGCCTGATCCAAAAGATGCAAAAACGACAGGTAACAACCTTTCTTTTACGATCATTACAAAAGATAAAAAGAACCCTGAACAAAAAAGTATGGCTGCTATCCGGTCAGTTATTTATTCCCTGGCGGATGTTTCTCATGAACCTGGGTATTCCATGAACTATCCTTCGGAAAAACCAGGCACAAAACCCGATCTGCAATTACTGGCCAAAAATGAAAAACCGGATCCTGAAACAGAAAAACTGAACCGAACCCTTGCTGCCGGCGAAGGCAGGGATATAACTATTGCCTGCTTTGATTATGGCGCTTACGGATGCATAAGAGCCATTGTATTGTTAGAAGATGGCACGCTACTCATTGCCAAAGACGAGATAACAAAAAAGACCTATGCCACTATTCCCTATCGTACAAATGACGATTCCCGGATTGCAGATAGCTGGAAGAAGCAACAGCAGGCAATGGATCTGAAAGATACGGCCGATGATGAGGAAGGAGATAAACTGGAAAACAACCCCTACAAGGGTGATGGGTATAGTTTATATGAAGAATACCGCGGCTTCATAGAGAACCAGGTACATATACGGACCGATCCGCATAAAAAAGATGTGATGGTTTGTGACAAGGTTCGTGAGGCATTAGTAACTGCAGCAGATGCATTGCCTTCCACAACCCCATTAGAGAAAGCGAAGAAAGCCGCGCTCCCCGGGCGTTCACAGGATGGGATCAATATGTTTGCGGGGGTCACCGGTTTTAGTATACATAGTAAATTCAAGCCTGAAGAATTTGGAGAGGATATGGGGAAGAATATTTATGCCGGTGTGGAGTCCCTGGAGACCATTAATTTACCGGCATTTACCCATAACAAGATTTTAAATTTTAATACTTCCGGATATGCTCACCTGCATGAACAAAGTGGTTTACTTCTTTTACCCTCAGCAGAATCCCTGGGCTATGCCAAAGCTTTTGCTAAAGTAACAGGTCATGTCAGACCGCTTAAAGATTGGTATTGCCTTGTTATCACAGCAGATTTTGACCCCCAAATGGAAGGCTACAGCATTGTAAAAGGTGATATTACTGAGAAAAAAGATGTCGCTGTGAACCCCAATGGGGAAGCGAAAATAATTACGGATGAATACGCGGTAACCGTGGCCCATGAAATGCTGCATTATTGTAATGTGAAACACCATGGGGATGTAAATGAGAATCGTAAACTTACTGAATTCCGGGCTTCTTCCGATAATCCCACACAGGTTTATATGGGCGGAATGTTTGACGCAGTACCGGTAAAGCTTTTTTGGGACGATCTGAAAGTTACACCGATAACAGCGCAGGATAATATATTCAAAAATCCGGGTAAAAGCATTTCCGTTACGCTTAGACTTAAGGGTGGCACTTGT
This sequence comes from Chitinophagaceae bacterium, assembly GCA_017882265.1. GTDB lineage: Bacteria > Bacteroidota > Bacteroidia > Chitinophagales > Chitinophagaceae > JADGPW01. The sequence goes on from JADGPW010000140.1 coordinate 79,233, forward strand.
AGCGGTGTGGAAGATTGCATAATGCGTTATGATGATGCAACAGCCTATAAAGCCGCAGATGGAAATTATTACCTGCTTATGGATTGGCAAAAACCCTATGCTGAACTAACCGGCATCACTTTGTGTAACTCCCAAACAGGCACCGGGGTGAATGCTGCTGATCACCTGCCGCGCTCCCGTTACGGCGATGCCACCAATGGTAATTGCCAGGTGCAGGTTTGCGTTAATGATAAATACCAATAAAGTGTTAGGTGTTAAGCTTTAAGTGCTAAGTGTTTTATCGGGGTTAATTTTTCTTTTCTTCAAAAGATATCCTATCTGCCACTGATAGATATTCACGAAGAAATCAATTGTCTGCAGGTCTGTATATAATTAAATCTTTCCCCAATTTATAATAACTCTTACTTCTCTTTACTTAACACTTAAAAATTAGCACTTAACACTACCTGCAACCTCTCCAACTTATTCAAAAAATCCGCCTGCTTGGTCCGGGAAACCGGGATATTGGCACCGCTTAATGGGTGGCTAACCCTTTGAGTTTTTTCTATTTTTCCTCCACTTCTTTTTCCATTTGTTTTCTGTCGGTAACATCCCTGGCAATGGCAAATACAATCTCTTTATCCCGTAAATAAACCGAGGTCCATTCCAGCCACACTATATTCCCGGTTTTTGTTAAATAACGATTTTTAAAATTATGCAGCGCTTTACCATCGAGTAAATTGGTTCTCCGCTGATGGGTAAGGTCCTTATCTTCCGGGTGTATAAAGCTGGCAATGGGCCTGGCAAATAATCCCTCCCGGGTAAACCCTAATTTATCTATAACAGCAGGATTCACTTTTTTGAAATACCCATCCTTGCCAGCTATACATAACAGCACTGGTGTCAGTTCAAAAAAATCAAACAGATCAAATTCAGAGCTTTTCACATTTGCCATGTTCTGTTATTTAACCGGGTATTATTTCCCACCAGTAAAGCATAGATATAGTTGCAATTATGTCGCCAAAATAACAGTAAGTTCATTTTTCAAGCCATTTACCTTATTAGGTTACAAAATAGAGCAAAACTAATAACACCAACCGGGTAGAAACCTGGAGTAGCCATTCAAAAAGTTTGAAGGCTTTTAACTATATCCCTGATCAGGTTGTTCATTTATTTTCCCATTGTGTTTCAAAATCGGTTACACACGCATCGGTTTGCCCGTAAATTAAACCTGAAAACAGGTTTATCACCTGTTTTCCAGCTGGCATTATTTTTGGTCGACATTATACATTATCAAAAAATATAAAATATGAAAAAGTTCTTCTTTTCGCTATTTCTATTAAGTACTACGGTGGCGTTTGCACAGAACAATGTCCCCTCATCGGTACGTCGATCCTTTCAGAGAGACAACCCCTCGGTCAATGATGCTCAATGGAACCAAAAAAATGGGCAATGGCATGCAAACTACAAGGATAATAACAATAGAAATGTGGACGCTTCTTATGATCGTTATGGAAAAAGGGTGGATACACATATAGGCTGGGACAGAAAAGATGTCCCCCAGCAAGTGGACACCAGGGTCAACAGCAGGTACCACCCCAACGGAGATTACACCGTAAATAGAATTGAGCGTCCCAAGGCTAAACCCCTGTTTGAAATAAGAATTGGAACCAAGCGGCCTGTCTACATGGATGAGCAGGGCAGAGAACAAAAGTATAATGACCATCATTAAATGGGGTTATTAATAATACTAATTTTCGCCGGTGAAATCTAAAAGCAGAATATTTGCTTGGAAGGTGAAGAATGTCGAATAGATGAATCCCGCATGGCGCGGGACAGGCAAGGAATTTACAATAGTAGAGACAGGGCATGCCCTGTCTCTACAACTTCTGCAATCCTTGTTCATCTGTTCCCTGCCCGTACAGTAAAGTGGGGATATTTCTTTCTTCCCGGCTATTTATATAAAAGGAGTTTTGGGACTGCCTCCTTTGGATTAATGAACCACAAGCTCACTAATCCGTTAGCCTTACTGTCTTACTCTCACTCTGACTTTGTCTTAAAAATGTGAATAATATAACATATTTCAATAATTGTATAACATTTCTATGATAACGATCCTCTCTTTTTCTTATGAAGAAAACTACTGCAATTAGCCAACTGCTATGACTGAAATGTGACCAATTCATTAAGCTGAATGTTGTTTACGCGTAAGAAGAAAATAAAGGTTATATTAGTAGCCGGAAATTAAGGAAGTGGTATCCCACCCACCCAGTAACACTCCTGTATTTTCTTCACCCTTTTTGTAAATAAGATTGCTATGGTACCTGCTGTTTATAAATCATCATTTTATTATATGAGAAGGATATCAAAATCATTTTTGATAAGTGTACTTACAATCATTTTACTTACGATAGTTTGCCTGCAGGTTTCAGCAAATGGAAGGGACCGGCATAAGGCGATTGACCCTGGACCGGGTGAAATGAAAAAAACGCCGCCCCCAATTGAAAAGAATAACGGTTACCGTTTCGTATACAACGAGACCTCCACACCGGTAGAAAAAGGAATCGGCATTTTAGCCAATACCGATCAACTGAAAATAACCGGCAGGGTTTTATCTGAATCCGGGGAGCCGCTTTCGGGCGTATCAATAATAGTGAAAGGGTCCAAAACAGGCACCACTACGGATGTGAATGGTAATTTCAGCATCACTGTGCCGGACAATGCGGTACTTATCTTTTCAGCGGTGGGATATGAGAACCAGGAAGTAAGCGTATCAGGAAAAAGTACCTTGACAATTTCTCTTGTTCAAAGCAACAAAGTGATGGACCAGGTGGTCGTGGTAGGTTATGGAACGCAAAGAAAGATCGATATTACCGGTTCTGTCAGTTCGGTGAAAGGAGCGGATATCAGCAAGCAATCTTCTCAAAACGCCATCAGTTCCTTACAGGGAAAAGTGGCCGGCGTACAAATAATAAATTCCGGCGCACCAGGGTCTTCCCCCAGTGTCAGGATCAGGGGAGTAGGTTCGATCAGCAATACAGACCCCATGTATATCGTGGATGGCGCTATTGTTAATGACCTGAGTTTCTTAAATCCCAATGATATCGAATCCATTGATATCTTAAAAGATGCGTCCAGCCTTTCCATTTACGGGGTCAGGGCGGCCAATGGTGTCATATTAGTAACGACAAAAAAAGGACGCACGGGCAAACCACAAATAAGTTATAATAGTTATGTGGGAGCTCAGCTTGTTACCAATAAACTGCTGATGTCAAGCGCCGCGAAATATGCTTTTCTTATTAATGAAAAGCTGGGCACAGCCGTTTTGGGTCCCTATCCCACTACCGATTGGTTTGATCAGATCACCCGGTCGGCGGCTATCACCCACAATCATCAATTAGGAGTAACCGGTGGTACAAACAAGATCACTTACAATGCCAGCGCAGGGTATTATAATCAACAAGGTCTTGTAAATAAAAATGATTATGGTAAAATGACCGGCAGGATCCAGGCCGATTATAAAGCATCCAAAAACCTGAGATTCGGTGTACAAGCGGTCTATTATCATTATAATTCGGTCGACATACCCGGTGATATTTTTTACCAGGCTTATGTAGCTCCACCCGTGATGGCCGTTCGAAAAACCAATGGCCATTATGGCGATCCCATAGATTATCCATTAGGCAATTTCGCCAACCCCCAGGCTTCGCTGGATTGGTTTAATCAAAGATCAAAAGGACACAGCATTACCGCTTCTGCATATGGAGAATATAAATTCAAAACCAATTTTACATTCCGTTCTTCCTTTGGCATTACGGATGGCAACAACCAGGTAAGAAATTACAAAACGAAGGATTCGCTAACCACCGTTCAACATTCAACTACCAGCATACTGGAAAGAGATACATCTTCCACCAGGAAATGGGTATGGGATAATACGCTTACATACGAAAAGACCTTTGACAAACACAGAATAAAAGCGTTAATTGGTTATTCATCATCAGAAGACAGGTTCCTGTCTGACGCCTGGTCGGTAAATGGAGTACCTGATAATGGCGAAGGATCTTATATATTAAGCAAAGGCGACCCCACAACGTTGAAACATAGCTTTGGGGGAAACCGGGCTACGTTCATCTCCTATTTTGCACGCTTGAACTATGCCTATAATGATAAGTATTTGCTGACGGCTACCATCCGGAGAGATGGCTCTTCTAAATTTCCAAAAGATAACCGGTTTGATAATTTTCCCTCCTTTGGTGCAGGCTGGATTATAACCAAAGAAGATTTTATGAAAAACCAGCATGTATTTGATAACCTGAAACTAAAGGGATCCTGGGGTAAATTAGGTAATGCCAATATTCCCACTAATATTTCCGTGGCTACCGTAGATTCCGGTGGCGTCTATAATTATGGTTTTGGCGGCACCAGCAGCATCATCTGGCATGGGGCTAATAATACCCGGTTTCCACCGAATAGTTTGGTCTGGGAAGTAGTAAAGGAATCTGACCTCGGTTTGGAGATGGCCTCATTCCATAACCGGCTTTTTATAGAAATGGATTACTATAACCGCCAAACCGACAATGCAATTTTTTCTTTACCTATACTTGGCACGGTGGGCGCCTCTAATAGTTCTATCTTGGGAAACTTTGCCACCTATAAAAATAAAGGATTCGAATTTTCTGCAAACTGGAGGGAGAGTACAGGGAAACTTAAATACAATATTGGTGTCAACCTTTCGACCAATAAAAACCAGGTCGTAAATATCCTGGGCGGGAATGTTGATCTCTATGGCGGAGGGTTACCTGTGGGTGGATACTTAACTACATTGGCAAGGATAGGCCAGCCGATCGGCTCTTTTTATGGATATGTCGTTGACGGCGTTTTTCAAACCAATGCCGAGGCCGCCGCCTCAGCACAACCACAGGCCCAGGCGGGTTGGTTTAAATACAAAGATCAAAATGGCGACGGGGTTATTGATTCTAAAGATAAAGTGATCATAGGAAACCCTAACCCCAAATTAACTTATGGTATCAATACCGGGTTTGAGTATAAACATTTTGATCTCCAGTTAGACCTGCAGGGAGTAGCCGGCGTGGATGTTTATAATGCCATGAAGGGTGTACGCTATGGAAACGAAAATTATACAGACGATTTTTATAATAACAGGTGGCATGGCGCCGGTACTTCCAATACCTATCCTTCGGCGGATCTGAGTGGCCCCAATCTTGACCCCAATTCATGGTTCGTGGAAAAAGGCGATTATATCCGCATCCGGAATGCGCAGTTGGGGTATACGTTTTCAAATACTGTATTAAAAAAATGGAAACTGCAGAAATTAAGATTGTATCTCAATGCGCAGAATCCACTTACCATTTTCGGCTACAAAGGATTTACGCCCGAGGTGGGGGGTGCGCCTATGAGTACAGGCATTGATCTGAATGTATACCCATTATCGGCGACTTATAATTTCGGTGTCAACCTAACTTTTTGATAATAATTAATCTTTATAAAATGAACCCGTCACGATCCATTCATTTGCAAAAAATATTGTTTGGAATAGTTATAGGAGGCAGCCTGGTTTTTCTTGATGGCTGCAACAAAAAGTTCTTAGACGTCGCGCCTATTGGCCAGCAGACCAGCTCCACTTTTTTTGCCAATAGCGCAGATGCTCAAAAAGCAGTCACTTCCTGTTATGGCCACCTCAATGAATGGAAAGTAGCTGCCTTTGCCAACCTGGCTATTACCAGCATTACATCGGATGATGCGGAAAAAGGAAGTGTGCCCGGTGACGCCGGCTTTTTGAATGATTTTGACAATTTTACGTTTACTTCCACCGAGTTCACCATCGATGATTACTGGACCGGTCAATATGCCGGCATCAATCTTTGCAATCAATGTATTGACAATATTCCAAAGATCAGCATGGATGCAGCCTTACAGGCAAGACTTATCGCCGAAGCAAAATTCATACGGGCCTACCATTATTTTAATTTAGTCCGGGCTTTTGGAGATGTTCCTAAAGTGGACCATTTGCCGGTAACTCCGGATGAACTAAATCCGGTAAGAGCCCCGAAGGCGGATATTTATGCTTTAATAGAAAGCGATCTGAATGAGGCGGCGAATATATTGCCGGCCGCATATCCCGTCACGGAAACAGGCAGAGCGACAAAAGGCGCCGCGTTGGGAACCCTGGCTAAAGTAAAGATGTATGAAAAAAAATGGACGGAAGTATTAGCCCTGACCGACCAGGTGCTCGCCATGCCTTATGCATTGATGAGCGATTATTACAAGATGTTCAGGGTGGCTTATGAAAATAACAGCGAATCGCTTTTTGAAACGCAAGCCAATACGTTTGCCAATGATTGCGGCACCTATTGCCAGTATTCCGAAGTACAATGGGTGAGACCGGTTGGCTGGGGTTTTAATGTGCCCACCCAGGACCTCGTCAATGCGTATGAGCCCGGTGACCTGAGAAAAGCAGCCACAATCATATTCAGTGGGGAGACAACACAGGATGGCGATGTGATACCCGCCAACTCTCCTAATCCCCGCTACAACAAAAAAATATATGTCCCCTCCAGTGTCCCCAATGCCTGTGGTTATGGTTACGGCCGTGATCAAAACAGGAGAATTCTGAGACTGGGAGAGATATACCTGATCCGTGCGGAAGCAGCCAATGAACTGAATGATACCGTAAAAGCGAAAGCGGCATTGAATATAATAAGAAACAGGGCGGGTCTTCCTTCCATCAATGCGCTCAGCCAGGCCAACCTGCGCACAAAAATATGGAACGAAAGACATGTGGAATTGGCCATGGAAGAAGACAGGTTTTTTGACCTGGTGCGCCAGGGGAGGGCCGGGCAGGTATTAAGGGCTCAGGGAAAACAATTCGTGGATGGTAAAAACGAAGTATTCCCGATACCCGACAGGCAGATCGTTTTAAGCGGTAATAAATTAACACAAAATCCAAATTATTAGTTTCTATTATTATGTAGTTGAATTTAAAGTTCCAATATCAATTTAACATGAGAAAAATGATCTATACCCGATTCAACGCTATTATTTGTTGGTTGATAGAAAACAGTAAACATATTCGTGGTTCTCCAAAAGGTAAATTCCACTGAGCTTTTTTAAACGGATCGTAAACATTTTTTAAATAAAACAAAAAAACAAACACAATGAAAAAAGTAACAAAGAACCTGTCGCTCTTATTGGCCGGAGGGATTGTATTGTCGTTGGTGACAATAAGTTCCTGTAAGAAAAAAAGCTCAGACCCGGTACTCCCTCCCATAGGTGGCTACAACAATTCCAATGAAGTTGCAGCCGCCAATTTATTGGCTCACTGGACTTTTGATGGCACTTTAAACGAGGATAAAGCGGGTGCTGTTCCAACCACGAAAATCAACAATACGTTTGTAACAGGTGTAAAAGGGCAGGCATTAAATCTTGCCAACGGGTATGTATTATACCCGGCTATCGCTGCGCTTAGCACGGCGAGTGCCATACCAAGTGTTACAGTCAGTGGCTGGGTTAACATTACAAATAATAATACATCGCCGACCTGCATATTTGCTTTAACACAGGCTACCGGTGTCCAAACAGACTGGAATACTGGCCCGGTTGATTATTATGCAGAAACAGGCCATCCGCTAAGTACCAATGATACCCTGGTTTTACACTCCTCTTTCAGCACTTACATAGGCGCCAGCAGGTTTGGAGGAGATAATATCAATGATTATGGTGTCCGTGGAACCGATTTTCAAACAGTAAAAGGCACCGGGAAATGGGTACATTATGTAATGGAATATGATGGCGCAGGATCTAATATAGATATTTATGCCAATGGGATATTAGTATCTAATAATCAATTCAGGCACAGAACCATGGGAGCCCCTCCGGTAGGAATAGGCAATATTACGACTACCCCACCTATTCAGGCGCTTTTCGGAGCTTTCCCTAATGCGGCTTCCGGTTTTCCGCTTTCTGCTACCCAGGCATGGCAAACGTACATGACCGGTTCGGTTGATGAATTAAGAGTGTTTAGCAAAGCATTAACCGCTGCTGAGATCACTGCCCTTTATCAATTAGAGTTGGCAGGAAGATAATCTTGTTTGTTTTTTATAAAGGCTGCCGGCTTTCGTTGACGGCAGCCTTTTTTCTATTTACTTAATTAGCATTAAATGAAAAGGAGTTTATTTTTTTTTCTTTCACTTACTTTATTTTTTTCATGCAAGAAAAATAATAGCCCTTTACCTTCCGTAGAGATCTTTACAGTTAATGGATCTTCTATCAACGGAAACAGTGCTTCGGTTCAATACAATATTGGCTATTCCCCCATCATTAAAATAAACTTCTCCGCCCCTGTAAACAGAAGTGGGGTTATTAATAATGTTTTATTAGTATTAAATGGGGCATTAACCATACCGGTAAATTTTACTTATCAAAATAATGACAGCACCCTTATTCTTCAGCCTGTTGGTGCATTGGTGCCCATTTCAAAATATATGGTTTCCGTCAGCACCAGTTTACCATCAGTGCAGAACACCAATTTGCAAAGCGCTTATGCTATTACTTTTATAACGCAGATTGATTCCACAGATAAATTTCCGCTGCTTTCAGATAACCAGTTACTCGACACGGTACAACGCCGTACTTTTCGCTATTTCTGGGAATTTGGTCACCCTATAAGCGGAATGGCCAGGGAACGCAATACCAGCGGTGACCTGGTAACCAGCGGGGGAACAGGTTTCGGAGTGATGGCCATGATCGCCGCTGTCAACAGGAATTTTATAACAAGAACAGAAGCAAGGGACCGCATTTTATTGATCAGCAATTTTCTCACCAATAATTGCACCCGGTATCATGGCGCATTCGCTCATTGGATCAATGGATCCAGTGGCGCGACCATTCCTTTTAGTACAAATGACAACGGGGCCGACCTCGTTGAAACGGCTTACCTCATGGAAGGACTGATCACCGCCCGCCAGTATTTTAATACAGCCGATCCGGTAGAAACAGATCTGCGTAATAAAATAAATGTCTTATTGAATGGGGTGGAATGGAACTGGTTCCGGCAGAGTAGCCAGAATGTTCTGTACTGGCACTGGAGCCCCGATAAGGCCTGGATCATTAACGCCCAGGTGAGAGGATGGATGGAAGCGTTGATCACTTATGTAATGGCTTCTTCTTCCCTCACTGATTCTATTCCAAAGATCGTGTATGATAACGGCTGGGCCGTCAATGGAAATATCCGGAACAATAATACTTACTATACTTATCAATTACCCATGGGGCCATCCAATGGAGGTCCTTTGTTTTTTGAACACTATTCATTCCTGGGGATCAATCCGAATGGTTTAAATGACACCTATGCCAATTACCAGGTGCAAACTACCAACCATACAAAGATCAACTATGAATATTGCAAGGCCAATCCGCGTGGCTGGAATGGCTATAGTAATTTATGCTGGGGCCTCACGGCCAGTGATATTCCCACCGGGTATAATGCCAACGAACCCAATAATGATCCGGGTGTAATATCCCCGACAGCGGCATTATCCTCCATGCCCTATACACCTGTGGAGTCAATAAATGCTTTAAAATTCTTTTATTATAAACTCGGTGATAAGATCTGGGGACAATACGGATTCGTGGATGCTTTTAAATTAAGCGACCCCTGGTTTGCCATTTCAAATCTCGCCATTGACCAGGGGCCTATTATAGTTATGATCGAAAACTACCGCAGTGGGTTGTTGTGGAATTTATTTACCAGTGCGCCGGAGATAAAAAATGGGATGAGGAGGCTGGGATTTACAGCGCCATATCTCTGATGAATGTCGAACAGATGAATCCCGCATGGCGCGGGACAGGCAAAATGTAGAATGTCGAAGGTGTACATTTCCTATATTACCAACTGCCTCTATGTTCGTGGATTACTTCTTCTGTTCTGCATTCCTTGTTCATCTGTTCGATATTCTATTGTTCATCTGTTTGACATTCTATTTCGACCATTACTAAAATATTGTAAACTTATAAGGAAGGATCATGTTTTTATCATCATTAAGAAAATATGCCGGCTTATCGTTAAGTGTTCTGCTGATCCTTTCCTGCAACAATCATACTGCTAAAAGAAGTGTCGCCCCATCAGGTATTTATAAGGCAGAGCGGGTCCGGAATATCAGTGATTCTGCACTATTAGATATGGTGCAACGCCAGACCCTCAAGTATTTCTGGGATTTCGGGCACCCGGTCAGTGGCCTCGCCAGGGAGCGAAGTAATATCGCCTATCATTATGGCCTGGAGACAGTGACCATTGGAGGTACAGGGTTTGGAGTAATGGCGATCATTGCGGGTACCGAACGCAAATGGATCAGCAGGGATAGCGCCGCCGGGAGGCTCCTGAAAATGGTAAACTTTTTAAGTAAGGCGGACAGTTATCATGGCATTTTTCCTCACTGGATGCATGGCGAAACAGGAAAGACAATTCCTTTCAGTCCAAAAGATGATGGAGCGGATATCGTGGAAACATCCTATTTATTTGAAGGGTTATTATGCGCCAGGGAATATTTTAACCGTGATAATATAAAAGAAACCAGTCTCCGGAAAGTCATCAATGATTTATGGCATCGTGCAGACTGGAACTGGCATACTCAGGGTGGGCGAAATGAATTATTCTGGCACTGGAGCCCTGATTATGGCTGGGCCATGAATTTCTCCATTCACGGCTGGAACGAATGCCTGGTCACTTTTTTAGTATCGGCTTCTTCTACTGATCATGCCATTGATCCGGCTGTATATCACAAAGGATGGGCAAGCGGTGAACACTTTATTAATGGCAAAGAATATGAAGGAATAAAATTACCCCTGGGTTTTGACTACGGGGGCCCCTTATTTTTTTCCCAATATTCATTTATGGGTCTTGACCCGCATGGATTAAAGGACCGGTACGCCGATTATTGGATACAAAACCTGGATCATACACTTATCAATTATAAGTATTGTATCGCTGACCCCAGGGGATACAAGGGATATGGCGAAAACTGTTGGGGATTGTCGGCCAGTGACAGTTACCAGGGATATGCTGCCCATTCGCCAACAAATGACCTGGGAGTGATTTCCCCGACCGCGGCCCTGGCTGCCTTTCCGTATACGCCGGAGTATTCAATGAAAGCGTTAAAACATTTTTATAATGATCTCGGCGATAAACTATGGGGGCAATATGGTTTTGTGGATGCATTTAATGAAACTAGGGACTGGCAGGCGCAATCCTACCTCGCCATTGACGAAGGCCCGATCGTAGTCATGATAGAAAATTACCGCTCGGGTTTATTATGGAAATTATTTATGAATTGCCCCGAAGTAAAGAGTGGTTTGAAAAAACTGGGGTTTGAAAGTTCTTATTATAAAAACTAGTATAATGATTATGCCCGATAAAGTTTTAAATGATTGTATGTATTTTGAACCGTGATTAACCCTAGTGTGTCCTTCGTGGTTCGTTGTGTCCTTTGTGCACCTGTATTTGGGAGCACAAAGGACACAACGAACCACAACGGGCACAAAGTTTATCACCTTTTACGGGCAACAATGAATTAATACATTAATTGAGAATTATGAAGACTAAAATATTTATTGCTCTTATCCTTTGTTTTATTCTAACTATAAAAGGGTATTCCCAACAGCAACCTGCAGTTACGATGAACAACTTCATCACCTCCCTGATGAAGAAAATGACACTGGATGAAAAGATCGGGCAATTAAATTTGCTGACACCCGGTGGTGGAATAGCAACAGGCGCCGTCGTTAGCAGTGATGTGGAAACAAAAATTTCAAAAGGACAGGTGGGTGGTTTATTTGGCGTCATTGGTGAAGAAAAGATCCGCCAGGCACAGGAAATAGCGGTGACCAAAAGCCGGTTGAAGATTCCCTTACTCTTTGGTTCGGATGTGATACATGGTTATAAAACCACGTTCCCCATCCCATTGGCATTATCCTGCAGCTGGGATATGCTAATGATCGAACGTAGCGCCCGGATCGCGGCGACAGAAGCTACCGCGGATGGATTGAACTGGGCTTTCTCACCCATGGTGGATATAGCCCGTGATCCGCGCTGGGGGCGGGTCGCGGAAGGAGCTGGCGAAGATCCTTATCTCGGGTCACAGATAGCCAAAGCTATGGTGATGGGATACCAGGGAAATGGACTGGGTAATGACAATACTTTAATGTCCTGCGTAAAACATTTTGCCTTGTATGGCGCTGTAGAGGGCGGCCGTGAATACAATACTGTTGACATGAGCCGTGTGAAAATGTATAATTATTATCTTCCTCCCTATAAAGCAGCGGTTGAGGCAGGAACAGGAAGTGTGATGAGTTCCTTTAACACCATTGATAATATTCCTGCTACCGGGAACAAATGGTTATTAACCGATCTGTTAAGAAAGCAATGGGGATTTAAAGGCTTCGTGGTATCCGATTATACGGCTGTTAACGAAATGACAGAGCATGGAATGGGTGATCTGCAAACTGTATCCGCGTTGGCCCTGAATGCAGGGCTTGATATGGATATGGTAGGAGAGGGGTTTCTAACGACACTTAAAAAGTCGTTGCAGGAGGGTAAAGTGACCCGGAAACAAATAGATGATGCCTGTCAACGAATACTCGAAGCGAAATACAAACTGGGACTTTTTACCGATCCTTATCGTTATTGCAATGTGGAACGGTTAGCAAGAGAAGTTTTATCGGCAGATAAAAGAACGGCGGCCCGTGAATTCGCGGAACATTCATTTGTATTACTTAAGAACAAGGACCAGTTGCTTCCATTAAAGAAGTCAGGAACGATCGCGTTGATAGGCCCGCTGGCAAATGATAAAAGCAATATGCTGGGCACCTGGGCTGTTTCGGGTAACTCCGATTTATCCATACCTGTCCTGGAAGGGATGAAAAATGTAAGCGGCAACAGCGTGAACATTTTATACGCGAAAGGCGCGAATATATCTGATGATACTTCATTTGCAAAAAAAGTAAATGTATTTGGAACCAGGATCGATATTGATAAGCGTTCCCCGAAGGAAATGATGGATGAAGCCCTGGGTATCGCCAATCGCTCGGATGTGATCGTCGCGGTGATTGGTGAAGCATCAGAAATGACCGGTGAATCATCCAGTCGTTCCCAAATAAATATTCCTGCCAGCCAGCTTACCCTATTAAAGGAATTAAAGAAAACAGGCAAACCCCTGGTACTTGTCATCATGAGCGGCAGGCCGCTGACCATTAACTGGGAGACTGAAAATGCAAACGCAGTTTTATTCACCTGGCATGCGGGAGACGAGGCCGGTAATGCCATTGCCGATGTACTCTTCGGGAATTATGACCCTTCGGGCAAACTAACCATCAGTTTTCCGAGGAGCGTAGGTCAGATCCCGGTTTACTACAATCATTTGAATACGGGCCGACCTAATCCCGGTGATGATTTTAATAAATTCCATAGCAATTATCTTGATGTGGAGAATAGTCCCTTGTTTCCTTTTGGCTATGGTCTTAGTTACACTTCTTTTCAATACGGAGATCTGAAACTAAGCAGCACTACACTGAAAACCACCGGAACCATCAGGGCATCCATTACCGTAACGAATACCGGCAATTATGACGGTGAAGAAGTGGTACAATTATATCTCCGCGATATGGTGGCTAGTATAGCAAGGCCGGTAAAAGAGCTAAAAGGATTCCAGAAAATATTTTTAAAGAAAGGTGAAAGCAAACTGGTCAGTTTTACTATTGGCATTGAGGACCTGAAATTTTATAATGCCGCATTAAAATATGTGACAGAACCAGGAGATTTTAAATTGTTTGTCGGGGGTAATAGCCAGGAGGTGAAGGAGGGGAGCTTTAAATTGGTAAATTAATGAGCCGTGATGCGGCCGTGGTGCGTGTCTCACGCACCACTGGTCGCCGTGGCGCGTGTCTCACGCACCACTGATCCAATTCCTTCTCAACCGTGTATCCCTCCATCTATCATAATTTTGCAACAGTAAAACGCTCAGAGGGTCCGAAGGACTCCTTTGGAGGACACGGCAGGAATAAGAGAGTATATAAATGGAAAAAAATTGGTCATTCCTGTTATTATTTGTTTTTTCCCTATCATGGGATACGGTTAACCATACCTGTATTACAAAAAAGGATGCCGGTTATGGGAATGACACCTTGTCCATCCCGTATCATCCGCTACAAAACGAACAGGATCTTGATCCGCTTATAAAAGAGATCGGTGATGCAAAAATTGTATTGCTGGGTGAATCCACCCATGGCACACATGAATTCTATGACTGGAGAATGGCGATCACCAAAAGACTTGTTTCCGAAAAAGGCTTCGATTTTATTGCGATAGAAGGGGATTGGGTGGACAGTTACAGGGTAAACCAATTCATCAAAGGACCGCTACAGGATAGCATGGCTGTTTTACAGGTACTCCGCCGTTACGATCGCTGGCCTTCTTCAATGTGGGGTAACCAGGAGATGGTCCCGCTTATTCAATGGCTCAACAACTACAACCAGCAGCCCGAAAAGAAGAAGACCGGATTCTATGGTCTTGACCTCTATAGCTTTTGGGAATGGACAGAAGGTATGCTCCCGGTTTCAGACACCTCGCTGGGACAAGCCATGCAAAAACTTAAAGATTATTTCGCTCCCTATGACAATGATGCCATGAAATATGCAAAAGCTGTTCACGATGGAAAAGCAAATGGAAGTGCTGTGACGGAAAATTTCTGGAAAAAGACTCTTCAATTGATCGGTAATAAAACCCCTGATAATGAAGCACAATTTGTATTACAGCAGGAAGCCATTCTGGCCCTTGACGGTGAGCGGTATTTCCGTGCCATGTCAGGCGATCATGTGCAGGTGCTTAATATCCGTGATGGGCATATGGCAGCCACCATCAGCAGCTTATTGAAATTTCATGGTCCGGAGGCTAAAGTGATCATTTGGGTGCATAATGGTCATATCGGTGATGCCCGTTATTCCAATGCCCGGAATGACGCCTATACCACCCTGGGAGAAATACTGGGTAAAGAATGGGGGCATAATAAACTTTTTAGTGTAGGCTTTGGCACGTATAAAGGTTTTCTGACCGCTGGTTATAATTGGAACGCTATCGCCCGTAGGCAGGTTGTATTGCCGGCAAAA
>JADGPW010000141.1 GCA_017882265.1 Chitinophagaceae bacterium
TAATCTGAACCCACTTTCTGCAATTACGGGTTTGATTGCCGCTAAATTTACCTGGATTTATGACGCCTCTATAACTTCATATCAGGGCACGCAAAATGCGGTTATAGGCGGTAATGAAGCCGGAACTATCACGATAGCATACAGGATCACAGTTGCATCAACACAGCCCAATCCCCAAAATGGATTTAATGTAAACATTATACCGCCTGCATATACGAATGGTATAAATGCCACGGGGGATGATAATGTTTCATCTTATACATATGGTGCACCGCCAATTATTTTACCGGTCACGTTGACATCCTTTACGGCAACACTTTCTAATTGCACCGGTTCTATCAATTGGAAATCTGCCAGTGAAGGTAACTTTAGCTATTACCAGCTTGAGTATAGTAAAGACGGTATACATTTTGGGGCTATATCTACCGTGAATAGCAGGGGCGATAATTCATCGTATTCAGTCACGCATAACCCCGAACAAGGCACTGCTTACTATCGCCTTAAAATGGTAGATATTGATGGCAGATCAACATATAGCCAAATCGTTGTCCTCGATGTTAATTGTGGTAAAGGTTCTGCCATAGTGTATCCAAACCCGGCTAGTGATTTCATAAATGTAAACATTACGGGTGCAGATGCTAAAGGAACAATGGCCATGTTATATAGCATTGAAGGCCAGGTAGTGTTGAAAGCAGCAAACTTAAAGAATGGAAGTAATCAGCTTGATATCAGCAGGCTGTCGACGGGAATTTATCAGTTAAAACTGGTGAATAACAACGGTATTCAAAATATTAAAGTGGTTATTAATTAAGTACCGGAACAAACACTAAAGAACTGATGGATAACTCCAGTTGGTGTACCAACTGGAGTTATCCATCAGTTCTAATAAAAATAAAATTAAAAGAAAAGTTCAGTGCACTACTATGTAGCCCTAACGCACCGGAAAAAAAACATAACTGATTAGATGGTAATTCAGATTTACCCCTTAACCTGTGAAGCAGATCCGTTTTAAATTACCCTGTTATCCCCGCTCCCGGTTTTAGTAGAGCAAAATTTGTTGCGAAAAGATAATGTTTTAACCGGGTTCATGGGTTATTTGACAATGATAAAACATGAAGAACCAGGTCTTCTGAACGAACAGGGCTGAACAAACAGTTATGAAGAGTTACTCTCAGCTGATTTCATGCTCAAGAGTTTACAGCTGACAAAGACCTCCTGAAAAGGAGGTCTATTTTTTTATGAACGTGGAACATGCAGTTTGGTGTTTTTGACAGAAACAAATGCAAAAAGAAGTCCGGATGTTTTCAATCATTTATTCGGGGAAATCATACAGGATGTTTGAATATTAAAATTACTTTTTTTATCTTTAATCCACCTTTCTGCCCTGCCAATCTCAGTTCCTAAGAATTTCCTCTAATTACCATTTCCTGGAAAGCTGATATAACTACACCTGGTAAGATTTGTGTATAGAGTGCTCATAATTTATTTTCGTAACCCTGTATAAGATATTTATTTATGGTACCAAAACAAATGGCTGCGATATTAGAAAAATTCAGTATGAATATACCGAAACCGGCCTGGATATGTAATAGTATATTGGTGTTTTTGCTAATGGGAATAACCAGTTTTGCCGGATCTCCCACCTTAAAAAATACTACAAAATTTTCATTAAGCTCCGTGGGAAATTTTGTATGGCTTGACCGGGACGGAAACGGCCGCCAAGATCCCGGGGAGCAGGGAATTGGCAGGGTGAATGTTGTTTTATATGACGGGAATGGCCATGCTCTTTCCAGCACGATTACAGATTCTTCCGGATTTTACTTATTTAGTGGATTAAACACTGACCCGTCGGGAAAAACCTACCAGGTTCTTTTTAAACTTCCCGCGGGATATAGGTTTTCACCTAAAACTGGTTCCGTCGGGGATGCAGCGAACAGCGATGCAGATCAGGTAAGTGGTAAAACCGATTTCTTTACCTTACTACCCGGACAAATCAATACTGATATCGATGCCGGGATGGTGCCTGTCAACGGGATACTGCCTTTGCACCGGCTGGAACTTACCACTGTACTCCATGAATCAAAAGTTAACCTGAGCTGGTTTGCCGAAAATGAAATGAATACCAACCAGTTTTTTATTCAAAGAAGCCTGGATGGTATCAACTACACTGATATTGCTTCTGCGGGGGTGGCTGGCCAGGTAAATACCATTACAGAATATGATTTTGTCAACAATATTCAGAACCTTACGTCTTATAATATCATTTATTATCGGATAAAAGCAGAGGACAATATCCTGAGAATTGCCTATTCGAATATTGCGCCGGTGCGCCTGAATAAAATAACAGGTATCCGGGTATGGCCAAATCCTTTTGTCAATGATATCCGGGTTACTTATAACTCTCTTGCAGTGTCAAGTCTCGATGTACGGATCACAGATAATAACGGCCAGGTTGTTTGGAAAAATGTATTTGATGTCAGCAAGGGGATCAACCAGCTATCCGTGAATGGAATTGAAAAATTATCCTCCGGCATTTATTATATCAACATAACTGATAAGAATTCCGGCCAGTTACTAGTGCAACGATTGACAAAATAAAGATTTTGTTATAACACATCAAAAGATACGGGAAACGAGTGCCCCATTTTGAATCCCTCCCTGTATGTGCCGGACCAGTATCGGCGACCATTTTACAAATTCAGGTTAGCCCAGGAACTAAAAATATTTCAATAGCCGGATTCCTATGCAATTTCTTAATTTGAGCTTTGTAAGATTGCTAAACCGAATACATGGCTTCATTAGGAGAAAGGCTGAGAAATTTTCACCCGATCAGAAAGCTGCTTTATTTTGTGGTAGGGATATTTTCCTATCCGGGACTTGCCATGGTGAATACATTAAAAATATCCGGTACAGAACATCTCAGGAATCTTCCAAAAAAAAGGGTTTTATTCGTCAGTAATCACCAAACTTATTTTGCGGATGTGATCACATTTCTCCATATTTTTTGCGCGGTGAAATGGGGTAAAATGAACCGCCTGGGCATTCCCTATTATTTACTCAATCCCTTTACCCGGGTGAATTATGTAGCCGCAGAAGCAACCATGAAGGGCAGTTTTATCGGCAGAATATTCCTCATGGCGGGGGGATTAACGGTAAAAAGAACCTGGCGGGCAGAAGGGAAAGAAGTGAGGAGAGGACTCGACCCCTCTGATACCAGGAAGATCACAAGGGCATTGGAAAATAACTGGGTTATCACGTTTCCTCAAGGCACTACTAAACCCTTTGCCCCCGGAAGAAAAGGTACGGCCCTGATCATCAAACAAAATAAACCAGTAGTGATACCGGTGGTCATCAGTGGTTTCTGGAGAGCTTTTAATAAAAAAGGACTGAAATTTAAAAAGAAAGGGACCTTGTTATCGGTGACTTTTAAAAAACCCCTGGTCATCAACTATGACGACCCGACAGAAAAGATTCTTGACCAGGTGATGGATGCTATCGAACAAAGCAAAAAATATATGCTGATGGGTAAACATCACTGGCTGGAGACGGATAAGTAACCCCCCTGTCCTCCAAAAGGGGGAACTTTGGTTGAAGAATTTTAATTTATATAATCTTCATTAAAGATGGAAAGATTGAATTTAATGAGTGATGTTAAGCCCCTTTAGGGGTTTGGGGTATCCCCTTTAGGTGTTTGGGTTTATGAGTTTGGGGTAAACAACGCCTTCAACTCCGTGGCATCATTCGGTTTCATTTTGCCACCGAGGATCAGCCTGATCTGTCTTCTTCTTAAAGCACTTTCAAATAATTTCTTTTCTCCCTCCGTTTCCGGGATCAATGATGGGACTGACCGGGGCTTGCCATTAGGATCAAGGGCAACAAATGTATAATATGCTTCATTGCTTTTGTACCTGTATTGCTGAATAGCATTTTCCCCCCATACACTTATATGCACTTCCATTGAAGAGTTGAAAGCCCGGGATACTTTAGCCTCAATATGTACCACATTGCTCAGTTTGATCGGTGCTTCAAAAGAAATATTATCTACAGAAGCTGTTACGACAGGAGAGGCACAATGTTTCATTGCGGCCAGGGCGGCGGCAATATCCATCCAGTACATCAGGCGGCCACCCATCAGGTTGCCAAATGTATTGGTATCATTGGGTAATACCATTTCGGTCATAATGGTTAAACTCTCAGCGGCTTTTTTGGAGTCCATGCAATAAGATTTTGACAAAGGTAGGGTTCAGTCATCAGTTGGGCAGTCGGCAGTCGTACAGCCGCCAATTGTCCAGTCAGGCAATCAGGAATCAACAAACGGAAAGGAATGGCGATTTCGTTTTGTTTCACTGACTGCCGACTGCCCGACTGCCGACTGCCCGACTGCCCGACTGCCGACTGCCCGACTGCCCGACTGCCCAACTGCCGACTGCCGACTGCCAACTGCCGACTGCCAACTGTCAACTGCCGACTGACCTTCTTGCCCTACATTTGCAGATCATTAACTTAGTTTATGGAACCCCAACATGTGATTTCATTTGACAATACAGAATTTGCATTTGAATATAAATCTGATAAACAGCTTAAAAAAGCCCGTTTTCTTTTTTCATCAATGAGTAAACCCTGGCTCGTTAAACTAGGTACAAGGCTGACTCCCAGGGCCATTAAATCAGGTCTGCCTATCAGGGGACTCATCCGGAAAACGATATTTGCTCAATTTGTAGGAGGGGAAACCCTCGATGAGACAGCCATGGTAGCAAAAAAACTGGGAGAATATAATGTAAAAGTGATCCTTGATTATGCCGTAGAAGGAAAAGAAGGCGAAGCCAATTTTGATCAGGCCTGCGAAGAGTTCATCCGGGTAATCAATTATGCAGCTACTCAACCCAATATTCCGTTCATGAGTGTAAAAGTGACGGGTTTTGCAAGGTTCGCCCTCCTGGAGAAACTGGATGCAATGATGCAGGAAGAAAAGGGAACCCTGTTGAAAAGATATTTACAGGCAGTAGATAAATTACCGGCAGATGAAAAAGAAGAATGGCACCATGTCCGTCACCGGATGATTCGTGTCTGTGAAACAGCTGCCGAAAAGAAAAGAGGTGTTTTGATCGATGCGGAAGATACATGGATACAGGGCCCGGTAGATGCCCTCACCATTCTGATGATGGATACGTTTAACAAAGAAAGGCCTACCGTATATAATACCACACAGCATTACCGGACAGATCGTCTTTCCTTCCTTAAAGAATCATATGAAGCGTCCCTGGAAAGGCATTTTATCCTTGGTGTAAAGCTGGTGCGGGGCGCCTATATGGAAAAGGAAAGAAAAAGAGCATTGCAAATGGGATATCCTTCACCCATTCATCCTGATAAGGAAACCACCGATAATGATTTTAATGAAGCGATAGCATTCTGCATTGAGCGTATTGACCGGCTCGCCCTTATCGTGGCTTCCCATAATGAATACAGTAACCTCTACACCACCCAGCTAATGCAGCAAAAAGGATTGCCGCTGAATCATCCGCACGTTCATTTAAGCCAATTATATGGCATGAGCGATAATATTACCTTCAACCTGGCGCATGCCGGTTGTTCGGTCAGTAAATACCTTCCATTTGGACCTATTAAAGATGTGATTCCCTACCTCATGCGCAGAGCACAGGAAAATACTTCAGTAAAAGGACAGACGGGCAGGGAACTCGGGTTGATTAAAAAAGAATTAAAACGAAGACGCTCAATATGATGTTATTTACCGGCTGATACTGATATTCTCAACCAGCCTGGTTAGCTCATCGATCATTTCTTTTTTTGTACTTAGCATGGCCAGGTGAATCACCATACCTTTCTCGATCGCGTCAATAGGGACCGCCTGTTCTTTCAGGTATAACCCACTGGGCTTATCTTTGAAAGTCAGCCAGTCGACCGGGTTTTGTAGGAATACACCTTTTACCCGTACCGCTGTTTTTTCATCAAGCCCATATTCTTTATAAAAATAAGACGGGAAGGCGCCGTTATAGATCGTAAGACTCGTGAAGCTCGTATCTGTAATCTCTTTATATTTATTTAATTTAAATACGATGAAATCATATTTCTCATCTACGTTTACTACATAATTTTTAGGAAGCCTGAAAACCAATTTATCATTTCCGATCAGCATTTTGTAGCTTTCTTCCCTCGGTTCAAGATTAACGGTCCGGTTGCCTTTTGAAATCGTGCTGAAAATATGTTCTGTCAGCTTTGTGTATTCATCTTTAAGGGGCCAGGCATCCGGATTGATATACGCATCCATCTTCATTACGGTATTGTCGGGGGTCTTTACCAGTAAGCTGTTGATCATGATACCACCTGCAGTAGAATCAAAAACACCGGGCGTGGTGATCACAGTAAGAATGGAATCCCGGTCAGTCAATAGTCTTCTTTTATAATTCGCATTGGGGGGATCCTCCTTTGTGACCTCATTGTACATATTCTTTCCGCTTAATGAATATAATTCCTGCGCAAAAAATACCAGTTTCATTTTCCCTTTATCCATAAAGATCCTTGTCTCCCGGTTGATATTGGGGTCGGCAGCCATAATATCCGCCAGTCTCGGCATGCTAACCGCCGCTGCCGGAAAATTAAAAAACACTTTGTTATTTAATATTGACAGGCGTTTCACCAGTTTCGAGGTATCAGAAAGCGATTGACTGAATACAGGCTGGGCCTGGATTTCCGCTTGGACGAATAGACAAACCGCTATAGGGATCTTATATTTCATACTTTTTAAAATTACAGGAAAGACGCATTCAGGACAGCTTTTTTCCCTCAGAAGCTGCAATCCACAGTTTCCCCACAGGATGACCTGCTTGTTATTTCTGCCCGCTTTTAGCATCCAGCTTTCTCCCTAACTTGCATCTGTGGAACAATACCTTGACCTGCTTCGTCATATTGTCGAAAATGGTGTTCAAAAAAATGACCGTACCGGAACGGGTACACAAAGTTGTTTTGGATATCAAATGCGTTTTGACCTGCAAAAAGGATTGCCATTAGTGACAACCAAGAAGCTGCACCTGAAAAGTATTATCTATGAGTTACTTTGGTTCTTAAGAGGAGAAACCAATATTGGGTATTTAAAAGAACATGGTGTAAAGATATGGGATGAATGGGCCGATGAACGGGGCGAACTGGGTCCTGTATATGGAAAGCAGTGGCGGAACTGGGAAGGCAAAAATGGTAAAACGGTTGACCAGGTAACAGAACTCATCAATCAACTTAAGACAAATCCCGATAGCCGGCGATTAATTATTAGTGCATGGAATGTGACCGATCTCCCTGAAATGGCACTGATGCCCTGTCACACGATGTTTCAGTTTTACGTAACACCCCCTAACCCCCTAAAGGGGGAATTACGAAGCCGCCTCTCTTGCCAGTTGTATCAAAGAAGCGCGGATGTATTTCTTGGTGTTCCATTCAATATTGCTTCTTATGCTTTGTTGACCTTAATGATTGCACAAGTATGCGATATGGATGGCGGCGAGTTCATTCACACATTCGGGGATGTGCATATTTATAATAACCATATGGAACAGGTGAACCTGCAATTAAGCAGGACACCATTCTCATTGCCCACCATGAAACTGAATCCTTCCGTTAAAAATATATTTGATTTTCAATTTGAGGATTTTACCTTGGAAAATTATCAAAGCCATCCGGCAATAAAAGCGCCCGTGGCAGTTTAGTAATGGCCCCTGTCCTCCGCCGGCAGGCGGAGGACAGGGGTTGTAAAAACATATCATACTCATGCCTTGTGATAGAAGAAGTTTGTTTATCCTTCTTACATTTGCATGTCAATATTTTCATTCATTTCTCTTCCACTAAATAAGGTTTGATAAACTCCCCTTTAGGGGGATAGGAAAAAATCGTCATTGAGAAAAATAACTGGGGGTATGATCATCTCATTCGTCGTTGCGGCTGCTACCAACAATGCCATTGGTATAAAAGGGAAACTACCCTGGCAATTGCCAAAGGACCTGAAGCATTTTAAAAATGTTACCTGGGGCATGCCGGTTGTCATGGGCAGAAAAACGTTTGAATCGTTGGGTGCCGTATTGCCCGGGAGAAAGAACATTGTCATTACCCGTCAACCAGGCTGGACAAAAGAAGGTGTCGCTGTGGTAAAGAATTTTGAAGATGCTTTTTTCCTGGCAAAAGAAACAGATGCCAAAGAAGTAATGGTCATTGGCGGGGGAGAAATATTCAAAGCCCTGTTTGACAAAGCCCGTCGCATTTATCTCACCCGCGTGGAAGCCAAACCCGAAGCCGATACTTTCTTCCCGGTTATTGATCCCCACCATTGGTGGCTGGTCAGCCAGAAAAATAACGAAGCGGATGAAAAGAATGCCTATAATTATTCATTCCAGGTATGGGAAAGGATCTAAGTGTAAAATCACACCTGTCTTTCCTGCGACGCCCTATTTTTACATTAATTATTTAATGTTCTGCATTTTACATTTACAACTTGTATAATCATTTTCAACTTGGCCTGCGGTATATTCATTATTACCTGAACGCTTCCGGGCGAAAGGGGCATGGTATTCATTCTCCTTTTATTTTTCAATTTATTACAAAAGTCCTAAACGACGAAAAGGATTATCCGGAATATAAGATAGTCGAAAAGCTGCGGCAAAAATTATTGCACGATCAAACTGTGTTGACCATTCAGGATCTGGGTGCTGGTTCATCGGTTTCGGGATCCAACAAACGATCTGTAAGTTCCATAACCAGAAATGCTGTAAAAGCCCGAAAAACCGGCCAGTTATTATTCAGGATGGTAAAAGAATATCAACCCAAAATGATCCTTGAACTGGGAACATCATTGGGAATTACTACGGCTTACCTATCCCTGGCAGGCCCATCAGCAAAAGTAGTTACAATGGAAGGGGCCGGGGAGGTGGCGGCGCTGGCAGCCCGGGATTTTAAGTCGTTAGGCCTGCAAAATGTTTCAATTGTTGA
>JADGPW010000142.1 GCA_017882265.1 Chitinophagaceae bacterium
ATTCCAATGCTTTTTTTACTGCCACCTCGGTGTTTATAGTGAGGTCGACCGGTATCATTATATTTTTAAACGAATAGGACATGCCGTATCATTATTCAATCAAATCTATAGTTAGTTTTGCAGAGATAGTGGAATCATAAATTAGAAACTCATTAGAACTTTCCTTTTCCCCCTGGTATTATGACCCGGGAATTAAGTTTGTACATCAGGTAATCTAATTCAGTTTATGAAAAACAGAAGGATCTTGATCGTTGAGGATGAAAAAAAAATAGCAGACACATTAAAAAAAGGCCTGAATGAAAATGGATTTGAGGCCGAAGTTGCTTACGAAGGTAAAACCGGGTTGAAATTATTCGACACTCGCTCTTTTGATTTAATTATACTGGATATAAACCTGCCGGGGATCAATGGCTATGAGTTGTGCAAAAGAATGAGAGCCACCGATCCGCAAATACGGGTGATCATGCTCACCTCTTTAAGTTCATTAAATGATAAGATGGAAGGATATGATGCAGGGGCGGATGATTATATTGTTAAACCATTTGAGTTTAAGGAATTATTGATGAAGATCAGGGCCTTATTGAAACGGACCCTGATCGGGGGGATCCCCACGGGGAATTTACTTAAAGCTTCAGATCTGGAAATGAATCTTGACAGCAAAGAGGTCAAAAGAGGTGAGGTGATGCTTAATCTAACCGCCAAAGAGTTTCAGTTACTGGAATACCTGTTACGGAATAAAAACCGGGTTGTGTCGCGTTCTGATATCGCTTTTCATGTCTGGGATATTGATTTCGATACCAATACCAATGTGATCGATGTGTATATCAATTATGTACGGAATAAAGTGGATAAACCATTCGGTCATAAGCTGATTCAAACCCACGTAGGGATGGGGTATATTTTAAAGGAAAATGGTTAGTCATGCCTGTTCGTCTGCGCATCACTCTTTTATTTACCGTCCTGGTCATGCTGATACTGGGTATCGTATGCACAGGTGTTTATTATTTTTCCTATACGTCCAGGGTAAATACGATAAAAAAAAGGCTGACCAATCGTGCCATGACCACGGCGAAGTTACTGGGCCAACAGGAGATCTTTGACCAAACGCTGGTACAAAGAATAGATTCATTGACAACCCTATCCTTAAAAAGTAAAACCGTACAGGCTTATGATCACAATGATAATAAGATCTATAGTTATAGTGATCAGCCCGGGGATACCATACCCATTGATAAAAAAATACTGAATGATGCCAGGGCGCATGGCACGCGCTTTTTTACCTTCCTGAAAAAAGAAGCCGTAGCCTATCATTATGCAAATAACAAAACAGGGATTGTGGTGATATCTGCCGCTGAGGACGTAGATGGGAAGAATAGTTTACAGGCGCTTTTTAATATTTTGCTGATTGGTTTTTTGGTGGGTATTGCCTTTGTATTGATCAGCGGCTTCATTTTCTCCAAACGCTTATTGAGACCTATTAAAAAAATTGCCGCTGACGCAGAAGAAATCTCGGCTCAACATCTTGCCAGGCGCATTAAAACCGGGAAGACAAAGGATGAGTGGCACCAATTGGCCAGCACATTAAACAGGCTATTTGACCGGCTACAGGAAAGTTTTGAGTTGCAACGAAGGTTTATATCAAACGCTTCTCATGAGCTTTCCACCCCGCTTACTTCCATATCCAGCCAGCTCGAAGTATCCTTACAAAGGGAAAGAGATGCGGAAGAATACAAAAAAGTAATTGAGTCCGTTTACCAGGATGTACGGCACATGAGTAAGCTGACGCAAACACTGCTTGAATTTGCCAAAGCTTCAGGAAATAAAGGTGGCCTTGAAATAGACCTGATCAGGATCGATGAGATCATACTGAGACTTCCTGCTGAAATAGCTAAAATCAACCCCGCTTATTCAGTTTCACTTCAATTTAAAAAATTGCCGGATGAAGAAAATAGTCTGCTAGTATTTGGTAATGAGGCATTGCTGTTAACAGCCATTAAAAATATCGTTGTAAACGCCTGTAAATATTCAGGAGATCATCACGCCGAAGTACATTTGGAAATTGAAGAAAACAAAATAAGGATCCTCATCGCCGATACCGGTAAGGGAATCCCCGAAACTGAATTAAAAACCATTTTTCAACCATTCTACAGGATGGCGGAAAATAGCACCAGCCAGGGCTTTGGGCTGGGATTATCCCTGGCAGACAGGATCATTAAACTTCATAAAGGATCACTGGAAGCAGCTTCGAAAATAGATATTGGGACCACATTTACAATCCTTTTTCCGATCGCACGATCTCTGACCGGATAGGTAAATCTTCAT
The DNA here is from genome assembly GCA_017882265.1 of Chitinophagaceae bacterium. GTDB lineage: Bacteria > Bacteroidota > Bacteroidia > Chitinophagales > Chitinophagaceae > JADGPW01. Next base: position 2,323 of record JADGPW010000142.1, read on the forward strand.
TTACATATTATTTTTCCTGATCAACTATTACCGGGTGTGGATTGCCAGGATTCCTTTTATTGAATGTTTTAAACCAATGCAGTGCCGCTGAGTCAATACCCCCCAAAGCCAGCCCATGAAGCGAATCCTTTTTGGAACACAGGTCATTTTATTTGGGCTGTTCGGTTTCTCTTTAATGGCCACCATTCTTCAGCTGTTTGGCCAATCGAATCCTCTGACACAATTTGACCATAATGAACCTGTTTACGATCATATTGAACAATATGATCCTTCCCTTGCAAGACTTAATTCAATTGACAAACTCAGGAAATACTGTGATAGTCTTTACCAGGCATCGGGTTTTACCGGTCATCAGGACCAGTTTATCAGGGATTATACGGGTATTGTTTCATCCGTGATAAGAAAGAGATTCTTTTTCGGATATTCATATTATGGTTTTAACAGTAACTACATGGCGCTGCTGATGTCAAAAGCTACTATCCATGGATTAAGTGCAATAGTCATACCTGATGATATATTAAAATATCCTTTTGCAGCCTGTAGCCAGCAATCGATCGTGTTTATGGAAGTGCTCCATGCAAAAGGCATTGCAACAAGAAAAATATCATTAAAGGGTAAAATATCCGGGCATTTTTGTTTTGAAGTCTTCTACAACGGGGGATGGCATTTTCATGATCCCAGTCTGGAACCCGACAGGAATGTGCTTAATAGTTATGACAGGCCCGGTATAGTCTTTTTAGTGAGCCACCGTAATATTCTGCTGAAAGCATATAATCGCTATCCCCCTGATGAAATACTGGATATATTTCCAAATTACACGTATGGGGATATAAACAAATTCCCCGCTCCCAGGGCTATTATCTTTCAAAAGCTCACTAAATTTCTATCTTATACTGGCTGGTTATTTTTTCTTACCGCTTTTTTAGCAATACGTCGAAAATATTTACAGTTACCTCAACTAAGAACAGGTGTGGAATCACAGGAATTATTTCCCGCCATCTGAAGCCGGAACTTTTTCATATTATCAACACGGGTTTATTACACCTGGATAGTAAGCGAAAGGTATTAATCCGATAAAGGACCTGGCCATCCCAGGCTGAGAACCATTGATCTCCTTCCCTCCCCTCTCTGCAATTACATTACTGAAAAAGATCATATTGAAATTAATTTCCTGATACCGCAATCCAGATAATTAATTCATCGTCATGAAGTCTGGGTTTGCATAAATTTGATATCTACTTAAACAGATACTTAATGAAGCTAAACCGAATAGCCGGCTTCCTTCTACTGGCGTTGGCGATGATAATGTGCAGGGAAGCGACTGCCCAAACCCAACCTGTGACATTATCGCAATTGTTACAACTGGCAGAAACAAACTATCCTTTGCTTAAATCAAAATCATTGGATGTACAGGCTGCCCAAAAAGGGATTGATATCAGCAAAAGCACCATCATCCCTTCACTGGATGCATCCTACCAGTTGAACTATGCCACCCATAATAATATAACCGGGATGGCGTATCCCCAGTTTTTGATCCCGATCAGCGGCCCCCCTTCTTCCTCCAATAATATGGGTGGCGTTTTTGGCAGCGCCACCAGTTTATTATTGAACTGGCAACCGGTAACATTCGGGCAACGGGAGGCGCAGGTAAATTATTCCCAATCAGGTTTGCTTTACAGTAAAGCTGATGCGCAAAACGAATTATTCCGGCACAAAATAAAAGTGATCAACGCTTATCTTGATTGGCTGACAGCAACTGAATTGATAAAATTGTATAACGAAAATCTGAAAAGAACAGAAGCTAATCTCTCTTTGGTAAAAACACTTGTCATTACCGGCATTAAACCGGGAATTGATTCCGCTTTGCTGAATGCAGATGTTTCAAAAGCGAAAATTGATTTACTAAACAGTCGGCAAAACAGGGACCAGGCTGCTATTGTTCTTTCGCAATTGCTGGCTTCCGCCATCCCACCTTTAGTTAATGACTCCAGTTATTTCAGCAAAATTCCGTCCCTCTTTATTCCTGCAGACTCCGTACAAAATCCTTTATTGGTATTGTACAAATCATCCATTGATGTAAGCAAGGCAAGAAAAATTATTTTATCAAAAACCACCCGGCCAACCCTGGGTGCATGGAGTACCATTTATGCCAGGGGATCCGGTGTAAGCTATAACGGCATTGTAAAAACAACTGAGGGCCTGGGGCTTCAAAGGCTCAATTATGGTATTGGTTTGCAACTGAGCGTCCCGCTTTTACAGGCGGCCAGGATAAAACCACAACTGCAGCAACAGGATCTTGTCATCCGGTCAAACGAAGAGAAACTGAATGATATCTCTTTACAACTTAAAGAACAAAATGAATCAGCCAATAGTACATTGACTAATGCGTTGGCCATCATAAAAGAAACGCCTTTATTTTATGAATCGGCGGCATTTGCTTACAGGGCATTGCAGAGCCGCTACCAGTCGGGCCTGGCAAATTATGCCGACCTGGTACAGGCGCAGTATGTATTGATAAAGGCTGAAACAGAAAATAAAACGGCCTTCATGGCGGTATGGAAAGCACTATTGTATAAAGCAGCAGTGACCGGCGATCTGAATTTATTCCTGACCCAGGTTAACTGATCTTATTTATGAATCTATTAAAAAGTGCATTACAAAAACCTGTAACCGTCCTGGTGTCGGTACTGGCCATCTTATTTTTCTCCACGATGGCTATCCGCCAGATGAAGATTGATATTTTTCCGCAGTTGGGGTTGCCTACCATATATGTGGCACAACCTTATGGCGGACTTTCCCCTGAACAAATGGAAGGATTCATCACCTCTTATTATGAATATCATTTTCTTTATGTAACCGGCGTAAAATATGTAGAATCAAAATCCATACAGGGAGCATCACTCATCAAAATTCAATTCCAGGAAGGTACAGATATGAGCCAGGCCATGGCGGAAGTGGTAGGATATGTAAACCGGGCCCGGGCATTTATGCCACCCGGTACAGTTCCGCCATTCATTACACGGTTTGATGCAGGCAGTGTGCCTGTTGGCCAGTTAGTGTTTACTTCTGAAACCCGTTCCCTGGGCGAAATACAGGATCTTGCCTTATTTCGCGTCAGGCCCATGTTTGCAACCCTTCCGGGTGTATCTGCCCCACCGCCTTTTGGTGGTAATCAGAAAACCGTGATCATAAAAGTGAACCCCGAAAAAGTAAGAGAATATAATCTATCGCCCGATGAAATTGTGCAGGCCCTGGTAAAATCAAACAGTATCACACCAGCGGGTAATGTTCGAATAGGTGATGAAACACTGATCACTTCCCAAAATACAGTGGTTGAAAACATCAAAGAGCTGGAGGATGTTCCGTTAAAACTGGGTCCTGGTCCATCTGTGTATATAAGGGATATTGGCAGTGTTGAATTAGGGTCTGATGTTACCACCAGTTATGCGCTTGTAAATGGAAAGCGTTCTGTATATATTCCGGTCACCAAACGTTCTACCGCGTCTACCTGGGATGTGGTACAAAGAGTAAAAGCAGCTTTGCCTGATATGCAGGCATCAGTTCCGGCAGATATAAAAATTACTTATGAATTCGACCAGTCTGGTTATGTGATCAATTCTCTGAAAAGTTTAATGTTTGAAGGCGGACTCGGGGCCATCCTGACGGGGTTGATGGTGCTTCTTTTCCTGGGCAACGGAAGAAGCGCATTGATCGTGGTGCTGACGATTCCACTGGCCTTGCTGACCGGCATCACATTTTTATACCTCGCCGGACAGACCATAAATATTATGACATTAGGCGGCCTTGCTTTGTCGGTGGGTATTTTGGTTGATATGGCGACTGTAACGATAGAAAATATTCACCAATATTTAGAAAGAGGCGAATCAAAGGGTAAAGCGATTTTACTGGGATGCCGGGAAGTATCCGGACCATTATTACTGATATTGTTAAGTATTCTTTCCGTTTTCATACCGGCTTTGTTCATGTCAGGTGTGCCAAAAGGAATGTTCCTCCCCTTGTCACTATCGGTTGGGTTTGCCATGATCGCATCATTTTTTCTTGCCCTCACCTTTGTTCCGGTAATTGCAAATGGGTTATTAAAAAACCAATCACTGGAATCAACACGGCTTCCTAAAAAAGAAAGTCGCTTTGAAAAATTCAGGCAAGGGTATATTCATTGGCTGGGAAGGCGAATGAAACAAACCAAATGGCTCCCGGCTGTATATATCGTTGCGTCTGTTGGGATATTGGGTGTATTGTTCTCAATGATCGGAACAGAAATCTTCCCAAAAGTGGATGCAGGCCAGGCACAGGTTCGCTTGCGACTTCCAACAGGAACCCGTATTGAAAGAACAGAAACCGCAACACAAAAATTATTAGCCGTGGCGGACAGTATCACAAATGGGAATATTGAGATCAGTTCCGCTTTTATCGGCACACAGCCTTCCAGCTATCCTATTAATAATGTCTATTTATGGACCAGCGGCCCGCACGAGTCGGTTATTAAAATCAATCTCAACAAAAATGCAGGTATAGGCATTGAAAATTTTAAAGAACAGTTAAGGCAGGAAGTAAAAAAATCGATCCCCGAAGCCACACTATCCTTTGAACCCGGCGACCTGGTTGACCAGGTCTTGAATCTGGGTTCAAATAATCCGATTGAAATTGCAGTTATTGGAAGAAATTTTTCCCAAACAAGAAAAATAGCGGAGCAATTAACCGCAAATCTAAAAGCGATTGACTATTTACGGGACGTGCAAATCGCCACCCCTTTAGATTATCCAGGTATTAAAGTTGATATTGACCGGGTGAAAGCCGGAGAATTAGGGCTGACGGTTGACCAAATAAGCAAATCCACCGTGGCGGCAACATCATCCAGTCGTTTTACACAACCTGATTACTGGTTAGATAAAACCACCGGTACAGCTTACCAGGTACAGGTGGAATACCCGCAATACAGTATGAATTCAATGGAACAGCTGGAAATGATCCCCCTGGCGAACAACTCCGGTAACCCTGTTTATTTAAGAGATGTAGCGACCGTTAAAAAGAATACTTCCCCCGGTGAGTATGACCGGTTAAACCAGCAACGATACATAACGGTCACTGCCAATATTCATAATAAAGATCTGGGAACGGCTGTTCGCAACGTGAATAAATCCATAGCTTCCTTAGGCGAATTACC
>JADGPW010000143.1 GCA_017882265.1 Chitinophagaceae bacterium
AAAACACCCAGCATGGTTTCCGGTTGGCCAAATTTGGCAGTCTTATCAGCGAAAATAAAATTACACATAAGCGCAAGCTCCAAACCTCCTCCAAGGCATTGCCCCGATACTTTTGCTAAAGCAGGTATTGACAGGTCCATGAGGGAATAAAACAACTGGTGAAAGATCCTTAACATGGTTGCCGCAAAATCCTTTTTGTGCTCTTCCACACTGGCACCAAATGAAAAATTTTTCCCGGCGCCTTCAAATAGAATAAGTTTCAGTTCTCCCTTACGGGTGAATGAGTCGAAAACAAATTGCAGTTCATCCATCATAGCACGGTCAAGAATATTTCCTTTTCCGTCATCGAGCAAAATGGTGACAACTGCGTTTTCGTGCGAATAAGCAACTTTTATTTTTTTCATGTCTAGGATTTTACAGTTTGAAATTGGGGCGAAATGGATTGGTGCATCTCGTCGTCCCATTCATGTCCGGATGCCAGTAACTGGCGGAGTTTGACAAAATCAATTTCGCGGTTTTCTTTTGGTCCATCATTAAATGCCCGGAAACCCGCTTTTCCTTCCGTCATCATATTCAAGGCAAGCCATTCGCGGCTCCCTTCTTTGTTACTGTCCCAATGCGCTAATTTATATTTCCGAACCTCGCTAATGGTCTTGTTCATGCAGTTTGGAAAAGTCTTCAGTAATTTAACAATGAGATCATTAACCGCCTCATCCAGCATATTAAGATCAATGACTGCAGAAGCCATGATCTCTTTTGCCTTTTTCAACTCTTCCCCTTTTTTGCCGGTGCCAAAAACAAAGCGACCGAACTCATCTGTTATTTTATCGGTAACGACCATTGGATTGGCTATGAATTTCCCGTTCCATTTTACGACCGGGGCTATATCGGTGATCATCCCAAAATAGTAGGCCTGGTGTGCTGTCCAGGGTTCACAAAGCGTTAAAGAAGACATGGCCCTTTCCATACCAACAAAAAGCGGTAAAAAATCAGTGGCCCCTCCAATAGGTGCGCTTCCGTGCTTAGGCCCTGCCTGGCCAAACCTTGCCAGATCACTGGCAAGAGTGAAATCGCAAGCCATACCTATCTCCTGCCCGCCACCGATGCGCATTCCATTCACCCTGCAAATGACAGGCTTCTCACATTTGAGAATAGCGCTGACCATATCGTTGAACAAACGCATATACTGGGAATACTCAGGCGGATTACCCGAATAATATTCTGCATATTCCTTTGTATTCCCTCCCGTACAAAAGGCTTTGTCCCCCACCGCTGTAAAAACAACGGCTACTACGCTCCTGTCATTGGAAGCTTCGCCAAACGCAAGAATGATCTCTTTGATGGCCTGGGTGGTGTATGAATTGTATTGCTTAGGATTGTTGAGAATGATCCATGCATTGTACAGGTCATTGATCTCTTCACCCTGTTGATCCAGGCAGGGACGCTTTTCAAAAAGTATTTCTTTATAGGATGTCTGAACAAGGTTATGATCTTTTAATACTTTCATTTTATTACTTATTTAATTGAAATCGGGTACGAGTACGGATCGTTTTGTGTATTTATGTTCCAATGTATTTTTAAATACCTCGTTGATCTGTGACATGGGAAATGTTTGCACAAAGGGTGTAATATCCAGTTGGCCGCCTGCCACTAATGCCAGTACTTCGGGATACAATTCGGCCCGGCATCCCCAGGTACCTATAAGCTTTGCATCAAAGGCCATCAGGTTACTCAGGCGTACTTCCACCTTATCCATCGTGAATCCAACAATGGAAAGTGTGGAAGCAAAAGTGATAAGGTTGAATGCCAGCTCCTGGCCCTTTCTTGTTCCGCTTATTTCAAAGATCTTCCAGCCTGTCTTTGGTGCATCGGCTTCCCGGGCAAGCTCTTTTACTTTTTCTTTTATGCTTTTTGTATCAAGCCCGCGGATATTAAGTGTGGCATCGATACCGTTTGCTTTTGCTAATGCCAGCTTTTCATCACTCAGGTCAAGGGCAATAACTTTTGCTCCGAAAATTTTGGCGATCAGGGCACCATAAATACCTACGCCCCCGACACCAATTACGATCGCCAGGTCCCCGTGTTCCAGTTCAGATTTTTTTACTACCTGGTAAGGCGTTGAAATGGCATCGGCAATAACGGCGAGATGTTCCAGCGGGTATCTATTAAGGATGAAATCGGGAACATGACATAAATATTTAGAAGGCACTTTTATGTGTGAAGCAAATCCTCCATGAAAATCATTGCCGGGCATTAGTTGATTCCTGCAAATATTGCTTCTCCCTTTCCGGCACAACTCACATTCCCCGCAGGGAAGCACGGCCGGGATAATGACATTTTTCCCGATCCACCCTGCCTCCCCATCCACTACCATACCACTGATTTCATGTCCAAGGGTAAGTGGAAGGGAGTGTTTCACCGGCACTCCATCATGCCAGAAACTGATATCGGTATGACAGACACCGCAACCTGCCACTTTTACCAATACTTCCCCTGCTGATAATGGAGGAAAAGTATTTTCAGTAAGCCTGAATTCTTCATTCAAGGCCACCATTTGCCATTGGTAATATGGATGGTTAGTCATGATTCTGTGTTTTCAAATAAAATAGCTGTTCCCTGTCCGCCACCAATACAGGCGGATGCGATTCCATACTTCACTTTTCTCCGTTTCATTTCCTTTGAAATAGTCAGGGATAACCGCAGCCCTGTAGCAGCAAGCGGGTGCCCGATAGCGATGGCCCCGCCATTCACATTTAATTTATCACGATCAATCTTCAGTTCCCGTTCGCAACCAATAACCTGCGCCGAGAAGGCTTCGTTGATCTCAATAAGGCCAATATCAGCAATCTTTAATCCGGTCATTTCCAATACAAGGTTGATGGCAGGGACCGGGCCCAGGCCCATGAGTTTGGGATCAACACCGCAACTGGCTCCTGCAATGATCTTCGCTATTGGCTTCAACTTCCTGCTTTGAATAAACTCTTTATTAGCGACTACAGCCGAGGCGGCGCCGTCAACAATTCCGCTGCAATTGCCGGCAGATAATACACCCTCTTCAGAAAAAACGGGAGACAGTTTTGAAAGCGCATCAGGAGTGGTTTCCCTTAAATGTTCATCGGTAACAAAGTCTTTAACGCCGCCGGGTAACCGGACTTTACGTGATTTTAATCCTTCCGTTTCAAAGACAACAGCATTAACAGGCGTAATTTCATCTTGCCATAGTTTATTATTCCGGGCTGCCATAGCGCGTTGAAAAGACGCCAATGCAAGTTCGTCACATTCCTTCCTGGTAATTTTATAGTTCCGGGCCACATTTTCCCCCGTGTATCCCATCGGGTAACCTGCAGCCGTATCATCTAATGATTCCCAGAGCATATCTTTAAATACAGGTCTGCCCAGCGGGTATCCCATGCGGTTCCCAAAACTCGCAGTAGGTGAAAGCGACATATTCTCGGTTCCGGTACATAAAACGGATGCTGCTTTTCCAAGTGTGATCTGTTCGGCGCCTGTGATCAGCGTTTCAAATCCTGAACCGCAGATCCTCTGAACCATTAATGCAGGTGTCTCCACCGGGAGACCGGAAAATAATCCGATATGACGGGGAAGAAAATAAGCGTCATAAGAACTTTGCCCGATATTAGCCACGATCAACTGATCAATTGCTGACGGATCAACACCGCAACTTTGAAGGGCGGCACGGGAAGAAATAATTCCCAGGTCGGTAGGAGAAATCTGCGCAAGGGACCCACAATATTTTCCAAAAGGAGTCCGTATACCGTTGACCAGGAAAATATCCTCAAACAGGATCCCGATCCCTTTTGTTTTATGATGATAGCCTTTCATATTATGTTTTTGCCAGCAGGGTCAATACTTCCGTTTCTGCTGAGTTCCCTTTTTCAAATGCCTCTTTCGCATACAGGGCGGCTCCAAAGGATACCGTGTATTGCGATTTGTCAATTATCTGCACATCTTTTTTCATCTTTTCCTGTAAGAGAATTCTGAGATAGGGGTGATGAGCAATCACTCCACCGATAAGATAAACCGGTGAAAGCGGGTCAATACGCAGTTTTACAACCCGGTTTAGTATAGAGAGGTAAATTCCTTTGGCAATATCCTCCACCGGCAGTCCTTCAAACAACCAGCCCATGATCTCTGTTTTTGCGAAAACAGTACAAAAGCTATTCAGCTCTTTCCCGAAGGATGACTTGGCAGCAAGGTCACTCATATCAACAATATTGATACCAGCCCGCTCCGCCACCTCGGTCAGGAAAGAACCGGTGCCTGCCGCGCACTTATCGTTGAGATAGAAATTTTCTATATTATCATCCTTGTTGCATTTAATGACTTTAATGTCCTCTCCCCCGATGTCAATAATATTTTTTATCCCTGAATAATATTTAGCGACAGCCAGGGCAGCACAATTCAATTCTGTCTTTACAATATCAGCACTGGCCAGGTGTTTTCTTCCGTAACCCGTCGCACAGGTGGTCAAAATAGCATATTCACTTTTCAGCGTTTCAATGACATGGCGGACAGAAATACGGTCACGGTTCAATGTTTTAAGCGCTGTCTGAAAGATCATATTCTCCTGTTCATCAATCACAGAGAATTTTGTATAGGCAGAACCCAGGTCAACACCGAGAAAATAATTTCCTGAACCCTTGTTGTTATTCCCGGCGGGAATTTCTTTGACCAGGCTCTTTAATCCAATCGCAGAATTCGCCATTTTAATACCCGAGGTATAGGCTTTATTGGACATGGCTTTCACCATATTCGAAAAGGTAAGGTTAAGAGAAGTCCGTATATAATGTTTCCGGCCATACTCCACAATTTTCCCGTTCATGAAATCAATTTCTGTGGGGCGGTTATTCAGCAGGTCAACCGCCAGTGAAGGAAAATGATTACCGGCTTTATTGAGATAACGCAGGCATTTACGGATGAATTCATCTTCGAAAATTATTTTCTCGGCCCTGGCTACTTCCACCGCTTCTTCGATCACCTGTTCTATCAATTCAACCGTGTCGGGGTTGTCCATGGCTTCCTTTATGGTCATCCTCCCCACCGCGCATAAGGCGCTGAGTGATGAATTCAGAATGGTCTTTTCCCAAACACATTTCAACATTTCAAAAGAGTTAATCGACTTTGTTTCCAGGGCGACCGAGCTTAGGATGGCGGCCATCTCATCGGCTTCGCTTTTCCGGGAATCATCGATTGAAGCAAAGTAGTTTGGGGGATTAAAAAAGCTAACTTTTATAACGTTTGGAGCGGTTAGATTACCGGCAAAGTTGATGACCATCCTGAATACCCGGGATTCTTCGATCGCAGATGACACCATTTGTTCCACATCAATTCCGTTCATAGCGCAGGCAACACCCATTTCCTTGTTGCCCAGCTTTGTTATTTCATTCACCAGCGCTGGCAAATGGGTGGTCTTTACACTGATAATAAGGAAATCAGGATTGAATGAATCAAATTCAGCCACCGAAGAAAACACATGATTGAAAAAGGTCTTCTTACTCATTACCCCATCAAGGATAACCCCCTCTGTTTTGACCAGGTTCATTTTAATTTTATCCAGGTCGCAGACCGCTACGTCCAACCCGGCTTCCCGGAAATGGGTAGCCAGTATGGTCCCTACCGGTCCCATCCCGATGATACCGATCTTATTTATTTTTCTTTCAGCCATGGTATTCATTCACGATTTTCTGACTTTCCAATTGTTCTATAAAGGTTTCAATCTTTGTGGTGGTTTGCCCTTCAGAATAAAACCGCAGGTCACATAAATCACCTTCAATAACTAAAACAGGGATACCAAACTCCTTATAAAACCGCAAAGGCAAACCGAACCGGGTATTGGAATTATTAAAACATGTTTTGGCATCATGGAATATCATCCCGTCGATCCGGAACTCATCAGCCATTTGTTTCAGCATGTTCATTTTGGCATTTTCACTCCTGTTGATAAATATTTCCGTATAGGCTTTTGCTGATGAGACAAACGGATCCCGCTCGTCAAATGCATCAAACACCCAGCTATTGCAATAGGTAGAAGCAACTACCACGGAATTATTCTGAATAAACAGGTTGGAAAGTGTTCTCAGCTTTCCCCAGATAGGCATGCCATCCCAGAAAATCCTTGAGGATTCCACGGGAACCACGCCTGTTTTATACCGTACATTTTCTATTAACTCATTCCAAAGGGTCTTGTAATAATCTATTGCCACTTGTGTTCCGCGAAGCACCACAATCGGCCCCATGTGAATGGTAGCGTCAAAAAAACTAATCGGTGCAGGAGAGTTTTTTGCCGTGGCCAAAACATCTTTCCACAATTCTGTAGCCTCCCTGCTTAAACGAAGTGTATCCCGGAAATGATCAATATCAAAAGCCTGCCCGCTTGCTTTTTCACATGCCGGGATCATGGCTTTAAACTGCTCACTCACATCCATGATCTGTGCATCGGTAACTTCATCCACATGCCGGGGGGGAAATATCCCGATCGCGGGGCATTGGAATTCTTTTGCATAATAATTGAACCAGTCCTGTACTTCACGGCATTGATTGGTATTATAAACGATCAGGTCAGGCTTTGGAATTCCCGGCATTCCGTAATGATCCTGTAAAGGAGTCCGTTTGTTCAGGTAGGCCCCGATATCACTGGTGAGATAAGAACAGATATCACCGGAATAACCGAGGTTAACCGTGGAGGAGATATAATCACCAGCCTGCCGGGTAGCTCCCAATAAGGCTCCGTGGTTTTCAGGGAAGTACACTTCAAAACCAAAGGAACGGAGTAATTCAGCCGGGCCCACACTGGTACACCAGGCGATCTTACCGGCGTGTTCAAACCCCGTAAAATAGTCTTTCATCAGTTTTCGCAGCAGGTGGGTGGATTTTATCTCATACATATTCATTCGTATTTATTTCAGGTATACTATCCATTTCCCCCAGGCGGATAATATAGACCTCGTTATCCAGCGGGTTGATGGCCCCATATAAATTTTCCAGGTGCGCACGGTAGGCATTCACAATTTTCTTCGGAGCCGCTTTCATCGAAGAAGTCAATGTTCCTTTCTCTAAGGACAGCTCATCATCAATGATCATCGCAGACCTGATCTTCGCAAATTTTTGCCCAATGCCGCAATTGGCATCATGCAAACAACCCCGCAGGCATCTTCCCAATTCGTTCAGGCTGCGGGGGCAAAAACATCCTTCTAAAGGTGAGGTGACATAATCAGGCCGCTCCAGCAATTTTTTATTAGGGAATAATATGGCCACGGGATACTCCTCCCCGCTTCCCACCACCATGGCAAACGAGATATAATGACATTTGAGCTCTATCAGTTTTTCCAGGTCGGAAGGAACAACCTTCTCCCCATTGGATAATTTGAAGATCCTGTCTTTTCTTGTAATCAGTTTCAGGCCGCTTTCCGTCATCTCACCTACATCCCCGGTGCAAAACCAGCCATCGCTGGTGAATATTCCATTATTCGCTTCATCATTCTTATAATATCCCTTCATCACGTTCGGGCCTTTTACCTGGATCTCACCATCATCAGCCAGGCGAATCTGCACGCCCGGCAACGGGAATCCAACCACACCGGGTTCTCTTTTTTTGGCCGGATCAGTTAAGGTGCAGCAAGGTGATGTTTCTGTAAGTCCCCAACCTTCGATCACCGGAATATGATGGCTTTCAAATTCATCGGAAAGCATTTGAGGCAATGCGGCAGCAGCCGTAAAAATGAATTTTAATTGGGAATGAAAGAAAAGCTCACTGGCTTCTGTATCATGCCTGGTCAGATCAACCAGCGACTGGTACACTTTAGGAACACTGAAAAAAACAGTAGGTTGTACCTGTTTCCAGTTTTCCATGATCACCGCCGGATCCTTCCCATAACCCGATTCAAGGGAAATAGTGGCGCCATTGTATAAGGCAGTGAATAGTTCGAATATACCTCCAAAACTATGGTGCCATGGTAAATAAGAAAGGAACCGATCTGTTTCATCCAGTTTCCATACCTGGGATAGGGCAGCCTGCTGCGATAAAATATTTTTATGTGAGAGTTGTACGCATTTCGGAATACCCATCGTGCCGGATGTGTACATATTAAGGCAGGTCTCATCAGCATCGGCATTCCCGTTCAGGGAAAACTCTTTATCCATACGTTCGGCCAGTAACTCATCAAAGGCGTGTTGATTCGGAAAACAAACAGGTACTGTTTTATCAAAAACATAAATGCATTTCACATTGATATCGCTGATCCTGCCTAACTGGATTTCGCCGGCCACAGCCAGGTAGGCGGCATCAGAGTGATTGATCAGCAAACCAGCAGTTTCTTTATGAAAGAAGGCAAAAATGGGAACAGCAATACCGCCGGAAGCCATGACGGCCATTTCCAGTTCCAGCATTTCCAGGCGGTTCTGTGAAAAAATGACCATTTTATCTCCTTTCGAAAATCCTGTTTGTTTAAGGTTGAAAGCTATGTTGATTACATTGTTATAAAAATCTTTCCAGGTAATGCCCACATATTTATCTCCCTGCTTTGATTGGAACACAATTTTTTCGCCCCAACGCTCTGCTTTTATGGTGAGCAGGGTGGCAATATTTGGAATCATATTCCCCGTGTTCATTTCAGGGTGTAGTTGAGTTTCCATACTGTTGAAACATTGTATGTTAAACCATTATTTTTTCTTTCGATGCAAGCTTTAAATGCCGGAACCCGCCCCATAAGGCCGCTCCGATCGCACCTGCATAACCTGCGTCCGGATGTGTTTTAACGATAAATTTCTTCCCGGTCTCGGTAAGTTGTTCTTCCAGTGCCTGCAGCATTCCTTTATTCAAAGCCATTCCGCCGGTAAGTATGATAGGCGATTCCGCTTTCAGTGAACTCATTAATTTAATGATCCGGTTAGCAATAGAAAGATGAATTCCTTTGATGATATTGGGCGTAGTGATCCCCCGCGATACCATATTAATTACATCCGTTTCGGCCAGCACGGCGCAGATCCCCGATGATACTTCAGGATGGTCAGCCTGCAATGATATATCCCCGACCTCTTCAATAGATAGCCCGAGGTAGCGGGAGATATTTTCTACGAACTGCCCGGAACCCGATGCACATTGTCCTGTCATTTTATAATCCAGGACACGGGCATCCGGGGATATTTTTATGGCACGGACATATAAGGCGCCCATATCCACCACCGTTCTTGCATCCGGGAAAAAATAGTGGGCACCTTTTGCATGGGTGGTCATTCCGTAAAAATGCCCCCGTTTGCGTTTCACCAGGTCACCTTCCCCGGTTGAAGCGAGATAAGCAATATCTTCATAACCCAGGTTGAATTTCCGAAGCATCACCTGTATCATTTCATCCGCCACCAGCGTCGGGTTTCTTTTCCTGATCTTTTCTGTTTGTTTGTCCAGCAACGTGGCCCCAGGCCTCACCCCCGACCCCTCTCCTTCAGAGAGAGGATTATAATCCATCAGTACCAACTTGATAAAATTGCTGCCGATATCAATACCCATGGTATAAAGAGGTAGTTTCATTTTTTATTTTTTTCATCATCCGTTATTCATAACAGCTGTTTCCTTTTTGCCTGAAGGCAACTCCATGTTCAGGTTCCTTCTTGCGAACATAGCCCCGCCTAAAGCGCCCATGAATATGGAATCCGGATGTATGTTTATTTTTATTTTATCGCCATAATTTTCTTTAACCAGCTGGGAAAGGTATTTTATGACCGCAGGGTTCCTGGCTACTCCACCAGTAAACGTGAATTCATTGAATACACCTCCTGAACGGGCGATCAACGACATGGCCCTCATGATTATCGCTTTATGCAGCCCGCCGAGAATATCTTCCTTTTTTTCACCCAGGTTGGTTAACTCTCTTAACTCGGCTCCCGCAAACACAGTGCAGGTTGAACAAATCGTGACTTCTTTTTCTGCTTTCAGGGCCATCGGTCCGAGTTCGTTCAATGAAATACTCATCTCATCGGCGATATAACCAAGATAGCGTCCGCAACCCGCGGCACAACGGTCATTCATTTGAAAACTGGTCACGAGCCCGTATTTATCAACCTGTATGGCCTTGGTATCCTGCCCGCCAATATCCAGCACAGTACGGGTTCCGGGAAAAATAGCATGGGCCCCAAATGCATGGCATAATATTTCCGAACGGATGCAATCCTCAGGAAACGGAAGCAAAGCACGGCCATACCCGGTACCGGTCATATTAGTGATGTTGAATTCGATCTCTGTGATCTCATCTATATGCGTCCGCAGGGATTCTGAAACATGATCGAAATTCCCTTTCAGCAGGTTCATTTCGGCGTCAAAATTTACACTGCTGTTATCCGTAACTGTATCCGGCAGGTTCTTATACTTCTCTTTCAATTCGTTCATGGCCTTATTAATAAGTTCCCTGAAATCGAATGTGATAAGCTGGTTCTCTGCCGGGCTGATACTCTTGTCCCAGACTGTCATCAGCGGCTCAAAAAGAGATAATTCAAGTTTATTAACCTCTTCGTTGTATTTCTCTGACACGATATCCCGGAAGAACTGATTTTTAGCGCCAAGGTTATTGTACAGGTAATCATGCTTGATCACCGGCTTAAACGCTTTGCGGATACTTCTTAAATGCCCGAGCATTTTTTCCTGTGTCGCTTCGTCTTTAAAAAATGTCTTACAGGTTTTCAGTAATTCTTCTCCCAGTTTATCCAGCCTCACTTTAAATTGTTCATATTGAAAAACGCTTTCCAGGTCATTGATATATTTTTTATAATGCGGGTTGGCCGCTATTTCCTTTTCCAATTTTTTCTTCAGAATAGAAAAGCGGGCATTATAAACGGCCTCATCCCTCGCAATATCTGCCGCCACTGCATAGTTGGCCCTGGTATTTGTTATGCCACGCCCGATAATTTCATCCTCCTCATTAATGATCACCGCTTTGGAAGTGGTAGAACCCAGGTCAACGCCGAGATAATATTTATTCATTGAATGATTATTATTTATTATTTTATCCTTCCATTAATACTTAAAAGATCTTTTCTGTTTCCTGTTCCATAATGATCTTCCGCTGCCCCAGCATCTGGAAATAAGATTCGAGACGATTCTTGATGTTGGCATAAGAAAAATACCGTGGATCCACCAGGTCGCTTTCAATAAAGCCTACCGGGACTTCCATACGATGTTCAATTTCCCGCATGATCATCAGCTGACCTGCGGAGAATGAATTGCAACTCTTGATCGAATTGATCAGGAACCCGTCCGCTTTGAAATCCTTCACATAACCAGCCAATAGGTCCACCCGCTGCGGGAGATTCATATTCGTGTAACATCCCATACAATACTTTGCCAGGCTCTCAAGGGGTTCCGTTGAATCATGGCGAAAACCAAGGTCATATACACCTCCCACTTTTGTATAGGAAGAGGCGACAATAACGGCGCCCGCGTCATAAAATATTTTCCAGAACTCGCGGAAGTTTGTCCAGTTGGGAGGACCTTCCACCACCAGCCGGAATTTTTCTTCCTTCATCTCTCCCTCCGGTGTCACTGGACCTAATCCCAGTCTTACCCTCTCCATCACTTCATCATACAATTCCGTATAATATTCCACTGCCTCCTCCGTTCCCCTGAATGCGGTAAATATCGGGCCGATATAATATACACCGGCGAAATAGGCATCAATGGGAGATGGCCTGTGTTTAGCGCTTGCCAGGATCCTCACGAGCAGGTCTTCTGCTTTGGCGGAGTTGACCATCATCTTAGCCAAACGCTCCTCGTCAAATTTCTTTCCCGAAACTTTTTCCATTTTGGGTATCACGTCTTCCTTTAGTTGTTTCACCATGTATTCAACCTGGTCAGGAGTAATACGACCATCTTCCTGGTAAGGGGTATGAAGCATGGCAACAGGTACCCCGGGATACAAATGTTCCAGGTTTTCAAACCATTTCATGAACGTAAAACAGCCGGTATAACTGAGTAAAAGCAGATCGGGCGGTGGAAGTTTTTCACCGGTGGGTCCGATATTGCCGTTGAGCATCATACCGATATCGCATTTCACATACGTACAAACATCTTCACTGAATCCCATTTTCTCCGCTTCCTTTATATAGGAAGCAGATTTTTTCCGCATGCCGGATTGCAGGGCATTAATTTCCGGGTAGACCGGCAGCATATCGAAGGATAAGATCAACTCGGTAAGATTCCCCGGAACAAAAGTGTAGACGACCTTTTTCCCGGTTTCTTTAGTTATGCTTAATTCATGAAACTGCCTGGCCAGCATGTCTTTTTGAATGATCATGCTTTTTTCCTTGATGGCTTCTTTGGTTTGGGTGCTCATATATTCTTTTTATGCCCAGAGTTTAATGGAGTCGGAAAATGTTCCTGCCTGCTCTTTTATCACCTTAAACTGCCCGGTGTTTTCATGGTATTGAAAATTGATATGTGGAATTCCCGCTTCATCACATGTTTTTTGCAATTCCGGTCTGTCGAGTAAGGCAGGGTCACAAAAACTGGCCGCGCTGAAGATCACCCCGTCTGCATTCCTGTCTCTTACTAATGAAACAAGGCGTTTCCCTTTTGGATTACCCACATCATACATGGCGGAAGAAAAAGTACTATCGGTGAGATAAGCATGAGTCAATGCTCCAAGAGGATCCTCTGTGTGTGCATCAATATCACCCTGTATCCATCTTGATCCCAGCATGAAATCATCATCCACAATATAGCAGCCGGCCATTTCGATTGATTTTATTAAACCCAGCGGCGGCTGTTCACAGAAAGAACCGGTAATGACCACACGGATATTATCCATGGGCTCACCCCTTTCTTCGCTGATAATTTCCACCACCTCTTCAAGCATCGGGTTATGTTCTTCCACAGGTATCACTAAACCGGCCCGGAGGATAGTATAGGTATCCACAGCCGATAGTCTCCAGGGGTATTCCTGGCGGATATTGTAAATTTCCCGGATCAGTTTCCGGTTGGTATTATAAAGAGCAATAGAATGATTCAGGTTTTCCGTGGTCAGTTTTACCCCATTTACCTGGTAAGTATCTTCGATGATCTTATTTAATTCCTGGCCGTAAAAGACACCCCCGATCAATGCATCAAAGTTTTGGGGGTAATCAAAATAGCGTTGAAATTTTCCTTTTTCAGCCAGCTTGAACATGCCTGAAAGGTTCCGGACACAATCGCAGATGGAAGGAAAAATAAAACCGTCAAAAGCATCTAAACTATTATCCAGCGCCAATTCAATAATTCCTCTTGGAAGGTGGCAGATATAGGATTGATAATAGGCATCCCCTTTGATAATTTGCTTTCGGTCACCCACACCGAGTAGACCCACCGCCAATCCATTGACGGCATGTGTAATTTCCCTTGGAAAATAGATCGGGAGAAACCCAATAAGCGCCCGGTCGGTTGCAGCGGCTTTCCATTGTTTTGCTTTTGTAAAATTCATATCAAAAGCCACTTCATTGCAATAAGTAAGTATATTATTTAACGGGTTCATTATGTTCCTGGTTTTTAATAAGATCTTCCCATTTCTCTTTTTGGGTGATACCCAATTCCCGGTCTTTGTCCATGCATTTATAATAAAGATTGTCCAACTCGTCGGGGCTGAAAATATTTTCTGCCATAGGAAAGAGTTCTTCATTCTCTGCCGCAATATGTTCTTTGAGTGTATAGAGGTAATCTTCAAGATGGCCCTGGGTGGCCGGGTAATCCTTTACGGCAAGCGCTTCCCGGATCTGCTGCAGATCGGCGCGAAACTCCCGGTGATGCTCCATCAATTCCTGCACGATGCCCCCGCCGATGATCTCATGTTTTTTGCGCATAGCGGGAAATAAGATCTCTTCTTCTTTCTGGTGATGAAATGCATCCGCGTAGCCGGTAAAAAAATCAAGCAGCAGTTTAACCATGCGCTCGTAGTCAGCAGGATGAGTTAGCCAGCCATTTCTTTGGTCGTGAATTATTTTACCTGCTGCCAGGATCACATCATGTTCCCTGTTCAACAGTTGAGAAAGTGAACTTTGCATCCTTAACCTGTTTTTAAATTGAATGTTGGAACACGAATTGTTTAGTAAATTGTCTTCCAAAAACTTAATTCAGTCTCCTTCTTTATAATCGGCTATTTATAAAGTTCAAATTTTCACCTTTCGGGATACATGACGAAAGTCAATGTTTGGCATGATAACAGTTATTTCCCCATTATGGCAGTAGGGCAGTGGGCAGTCGGGCAGTAAGGCAGTCGGGCAGTAAGGCAGTCGGGCAGTAGGCAGTCGGGCAGTAAGGCAGTCGGGCAGTAGGCAGTCGGGCAGTAAGGCAGTCGGGCAGTAGGCAGTCGGGCAGTAAGGCAGTTGGGCAGTAGGCAGTCGGGCAGTCAGACTCTATGCACCTTGTCATCCCGTTCAACATGAAGAAAACTCAGGAGGGACTCGTCGGGCAAATTATTGAACACTCAATACAGGATTTGGCTGCAGGAGTGTATCAAAAAACCTGTGATAGCTTAAGTGGGTTTACTAATAGATTTATTGTACTTTTATTTCGTTAATTTCATAATATGCAGACACTTACAATACAGGTTACTCATCAACTAGCCATGAAGGCCTTACATACGTTGGAAGAAAAACATTTCATTAAAATTGTTGATGAGGCCAAACTTGACTCTCCTTCACTACCCGGCAGTCCCTTGTCCTTAAAAACCTTTAAAAAATGGATAGCTGATGCCGAAATGGCCAAAACCGTAAGTATAAAAGAAGCCAAAATAAAATGGGCCGGCAAAAGAAAACAATTGCAAAAACTTACACGTTAAGAATTTCTAACACCGCTCTTCAGCATATAGACGAGATCACCGGCTATATTGCCTTTATTAACCACCAACCCCTCAATGCAATAAAAGTGGGTGATGCCCTATTTGGAACCTTCGATAAAATTGCCGTCAACCCTTTATCTTTCAAAGAATGTGAAGAGTTGCCTACCAAATCAAAAATCTATCGCCGTGCTGTTTGTCATTCCTGGTCTGTTATCTTCAAAATTACCGGACCTGAGATTCTGATAATCGGTATCATACATCATTCCCGCAGACCTGCAGCATATAAGAAACTTAGAAAAGTGAATTAATTAAATACTGATGTTTTCCCCCAAAGGTTCTCTCGAAAGGAGTCCATTGGACCTTCGGAGAGAGTTGCGGGGAAATAGAATTGGCGTTTGGCCCGGACTCCGACTGAGAAAAGTTACCGACGAAGAATCGTGTATGAACAAACCTGGATTACCGGGTTACTTTGTAAATTTATTGTATGAAAACATATCATTTTCCTGTCGTTGTAGAAACCGATGAAGATGGCTTTTTCATTGTTTCATGCCTAGTTTTTAAAGGTTGCCTTACCTATGGCAAAACAATAGATGAAGCTTTGGACAATTTAAAGGAAGTGGTAGAAATCTGTCTTGCCGAGCAGCCTTTGGAACAAGACAACAAATTTATCGGTATCAGAGAAATGGAATTTAAAATACCAGCATCTGCATGAGTGAAAAGCTGCCGGTTATTAGCGGTAAAGACTTTATCAAGCTATTGGAAAAGCTGGGATTTATTATTACCCGCATCAATGGCTCCCATCACAGAATGAAACACTCCGATGGTCGCATTACCATCATCCCGGTCCATAAAAATGATCCCATACCTAAAGGGTAGCTCCGCAAAATTCTCAGGGAGGATATTAAAATCACCCCTGAAGAATTAATAGACCTAATGTAGAACTTTCTCCGACTACTCTCCTCCCTGCTTTTACCCCTACTGAAACCCTACTGAGACATTTCCGCCAAAATCGTCAAAACACAACAAATCTGCCAATTCTGCCAAAACTGCCATCTGGTTTTTCGGCGTTCTCATCGTATTCTATTTTTATTAAAGCCATACAACAGTTTAAACTGATTATTAACAGGGCTAAGTCAGGGCTATACCCTCGCTCGGTTTGGGAGGGGTTTTACACCAATGAACAAAGAAACCCATTGTGAGGAGCGTTCGCCTGCACAACAAACCTTTCGACCTTGTCATCCCGCTCTACTTAAATAAATCTTTCTTCTGTCAGAATCGAGGGATCTACTCTTCGGTCTTTGTTCGAAAAGCAGATCCCTCGAATCCGAATGTCGAATGACACTGACAGCAGAACGGGATGACAAGTGACCGGAGCGACAGAGCGGGATGACAAGACCGCGGAAATAACAAAGCCGCTCTCACAATTGAGAGCGGCTTTGTCTATTGCCTCCCGATAGCTATCGGGATGCCTACTGCCGACTGCCGACTGCCCGACTGCCGATTGCCGACTGCCCGACTGCCGACTGCCGACTGCCCGACTGCCAACTGCCCGACTGCCCGACTGTCCGACTGCCGACTGCCGACTGCCCGACTGCCCGACTGCCGACTGCCTACTGCGCCGTTATACTTGTGCCTGCACTGTTATCAAAATTATTTCCATCGCCTCCCGATCCGTTGACAATCGTCACCAACAGGTTCTGCGTTGTATTGGCTCCTACCCCTATATTCCTGCTGATATGGAATCCTACACTTCTCTGCCCGTTCCCCGGAATAGGAGTTGCTGTACTTTTCAACTCAACCGTGATGAATAAAGGATCTTCCGTTATGATCCAGTCATTATTCTGAACGGGAACCGGTACATTGACTGTCGCAGAGGTCGCCAACGGATCCCAGGTAATAGTGAAAGCGCCCAGTTTGGTGATCTTATACTTAATATAGGGCGGTCCGGTGGATGGGAAATTATTCAATGACAGGATATTGACTATAAAGTCTCTGTTTGCTCCCGCGGCAAGAAATGACAGGGATTCTATATCCACCGTCGGTCTAAAAT
>JADGPW010000144.1 GCA_017882265.1 Chitinophagaceae bacterium
CGATGTCGGTTCGTCACATCCTGGGGCTGGAGAAGGTCCCAAGGGTTCGGCTGTTCGCCGATTAAAGTGGCACGTGAACTGGGTTCAGAACGTCGCAAGACAGTTCGGTCCCTATCTGTGGTGGGCGCAAGTAAATTGAGAGAACATGACCTTAGTACGAGAGGACCGGGTCGTACGTACCGCTGGTGTATCGGTTGTGCCGCCAGGTGCAATGCCGAGTAGCTATGTACGGACAGGATAAACGCTGAAAGCATCTAAGCGTGAAACCTATCTCAAGATGAGTTTACTTTTAAGGGCCGTCAAAGACTATGACGTTGATAGGCTACAGGTGTAAAGGTGGTAACATCAAAGCCAAGTAGTACTAATTGCCCGTACGCTTTAATTTTTTTCTTATTTTCTAAAAATAAGAATATCAGGTTCCTTCTAACATTTCCCAATATGATCTTATTATAGTGTTAAGTGCTAAGTGCTAAATGTTAAGTAAAGGCTGATGAAAATTCATCCTGTATTTAACTTAACACCCAACACCTAAAACTTAACACTTACTTTCTTATGGTGGTTTTGCCGAGGGTGTTCACCTCTTCCCATACCGAACAGAGAAGTTAAGTCCCTCATGGCCGATGGTACTGCACAACAATGCGGGAGAGTAGGTAGCTGCCATATTCATTTAAAAAGCCTTTCAGCTTGTGCTGGGAGGCTTTTTTGTTTTGAATGTCGAACAGATACAGAATATTGAGGGGTTCGTCAGTTCAACATTTCTCGGGCTTTTTGTTTTGAATTCTTTCAAAAAAATATCGAACTCCGAACATATAATCGCATTGAATGAATGCACAACTTCGACATTCTTAAATCCTTGTTCGGCGTTCGACATTCTTTTGTTTTTGTACCAATTTGAATGAATCTTTGTGTTTCGGCCATCATGACCCACAAAGAAAGAATAATATTATTCCTGCTTGCCTCTCTCAATTTTACGCATATTCTTGATTTTATTATCATGATGCCGTTGAGTAATTACCTGATGCCTTATTTTAAGATCACGGCTTTTCAGTTCAGTATCCTAGTAGCCTCCTATTCCTTAAGCGCCTTTTTTTCAGGTCTGTTGATCGCAATGTTCATTGACCGGTTCGACAGGAAAAGATCCTTAGTACTGGCCTATATCGGCTTTTTACTGGGTACCCTGGCCTGTGGCTTTGCTCCTAGTTACGGATTATTACTGGCTTCCAGGATTCTGGCCGGTTTATTCGGAGGTATCATGGGCGCCCAGGTATTAGCTATTGTGGCCGATCTTTTTAGCTACGAAAGACGGGGGAGAGCAATGGCTGTAGTGATGAGCGCTTTTGCAGTCGCGACGATACTGGGGGTACCCATGTCATTGTACTTCACCAATCTCTTTAATTTTAACTGGCATGTACCCTTCCTGATCATCGGGGGTATCGGTATTATTATTGTTCCGTTTATCATCAGGGTTATCCCCAAAATGAAAGACCATATTAAACCGGGAGAAAGATCGGTATTACCATTGCAGTCATTGCTGATCGTAATAAAAAACAGGGCCCAGCGAATGGCATTACTGTTTTCAGGACTGCTGATGCTGGGGCATTTTCTTGTGATTCCTTTTATAAATCCCTATATAGAATTCAATAAAGGATTCTCCAAGAACCTGATACCAATGATCTACCTGGCCGGGGGACTCGCCTCATTGATCGCTGCCTTTTTCCTGGGAAGGTTCGCTGACAGGATCGGAAAGCTCCCCGTTTTTCTTTATACCGTTTTCTTCTCCATATTTATGGTCGTCATCATTACCCATCTCCCGGATATTCATTATATGCTGATGATCGCTTTCTTTTCTGTCTGGTTCATGCTCGCGACGGGTAGAGCCATCACGGCCCAGGCCATGATCAGCGAAGTGGTAAAACCCAGGCAAAGGGGAAGCTTTATGAGTATTAATGGCAGTGTGCAGCAACTAGGACAGGGAATAGCCGCCCTGATTGCCGGGGCCATTGTGCTGACAGATCGTACAGGAAAGATCCTTCGTTATAATTGGGTCGGATACCTCAGCGCTCTTGTCTTGCTGGGTAGTTTTTTCATGGCACGATCTCTTTTTCGAAAACTGGATAAGAAACAAAGTTTGCAATCCGATCTGCTTGGTGAAAATTCTTGATAAAAGTTTATCACGGACCTGCCTGACGGTAGCTTATCCTTACCCAAAAATTTACCTTAAAGTCCCGGTTGTAGCTTTTGAACCACAGGACATAGAAAACATAGTGTTCACATAGCAATCTATGTGTGTATTTCCCCGCCTGAATGACGCAGTCGGGCAGGTATGTGCCTATCTTCCTATGTGGTTCAAATCTAAAAGTAAATTAAGGCTATAGTGCAAATAAGAAAAATCCGCTTTAAAATTTAGGTAAGGATAAGCTGACGGTAGGCAGGTTACACAGATTCATATTTATGGATTACGCGGATTTCATTCTGCTGACTAATCTGGTTAACTGTGTAATCTTTGGTTAAACCCTGAATCTCTTATATAACCCTAATTCTAAATTCAGAAACAATAATACCTGATCATTTTATTACCTTGTAAACCGGGTACCTCGAATAATTCGATTCAAAATAGGGTGAATTCTGGAACACAAAATTGAGCTGGGCATTTGCACTTTTGGCAAAACTTGTATCGGTAGCCTTTCGCTGAATGAGTTTCTGCTGAAGTGCCGGATCCGTTTTGAGATAACCGGCTGCAATATCTTCAAAGGAATAACCGGAAAATCCTTCCTTTTGCCCCAATACCGCATCAAAGAAATTCCAGGCGAAATAAGAATCTTCGGCCTGGGGCTCCAGGGTTTCTATTAAAAAGCGATTGGCTTCCTGGTTCATAGGAATATAGTAATCCCCCTGGCGGAACTTCATTTTTTGCAGGCTGGTGTTCAGTTTCACCTCGCTGTTCCCATGGTGCATCTCGTATTGCCGGGGAGCTGTTTTGTAGTCATCGATATGGTACACCTCGACTTCAATAGTGGAGTCTTTTTTGAGTTGTTGCATGTTCACTTTATTCAGTTTCAGCAGGTCGATCACTTTCCACCATCCCTGCGGAATAATATAAGCTATTGGTTTTTGAACCGTCTTCTGTGTTTTGTAATAATTATAGAAAGGAACCTGTTTTTCAAAGGGCTTGCTGCGATCATAAAACAATCGCGGTAAACCGGACACTTCGCTGGGTTTATGCCCCGAGGTGTAACCTTTAAAAGTTATCATGGTTGATTGTGACCTGTCCAGCGCCCAACTGATGGGGAATTCGGTCTCGGATTTCACTGATTGTTTGGTTTGATTACGCAGATTTTTTATTTCCTCACTATTCGTAGATGTAAAATCAATAAAGCATTGCATTAATGCATAGGTTGCTTTTACCCGCTGGTCATAAGGTTTCAGCATATGAGTTTCGGGGACAAAGGCGAATGTATGCCAGAGGGTAGCATAGCCGCTACTATATCGGGGGCTATCCCAATATTCTGACCAGCCGGTTTCAGGAGTATCCCCAAAGGCGTTTACATAAGGTACCAGGTCATATCCTTTTTTGTTCATTAATGAGAACAGGGCCGGCTCAAACTCTTTATTCATAAACTCACCCATCACCCCGCCCAGTTTATTATGCTGGGAAGTCAGCAGGGTCATGACGTGCTGGTAATCGGCGCCATCGCTTACATGGTTATCGATAAAAACATCCGGATCCAGCAAGTGAAATATTTCGGCAAATGATCGTGCTTCTTTTGAATCCGATTTGATAAAATCCCGGTTGAGGTCAAGATTCTGGGAGTTCCCGCGAAATCCTTTTTCCGTAGGGCCATTCTGATCGATCCGGTTATTGGCGCTCCGGTTCAGGCAGCCCCCGATATTATAAACAGGAATGATCGCCAGTACGATATTATCGGGCAGTTTTATTTTATTGGTCACAATATCCCGGGCCAGTAACATCGAAGCATCAATACCATCCGGTTCCCCGGGGTGTATGCCATTATTAATAAGGATGATCCGTTTATTGTTTTTACGGATTTGTGTAAAATTGTAATCACCGTTATTAGACACTATTACAAGATGTAAAGGAAATCCTGCATCACTGGGACCCATGGTCAGCATTTTCACTTTACCCGATCCCTGATCCAGTTTTTGCCACCAGTCAATGATCTCGGAATAGGCCGGGGATTCTTTACCACCGGATTGTTCGAATTTGGTGAGGAAAGACTGGCCCCAAAGAAAGTTATAACTGAGTACAAAGAGTAAGAAGAAATATTTTCTCATAATGTAGTATTAAAAATTTTGTTGATGCTTTCATACTAACAGGCGAGTAAAAGTACAAATTCGGTTATTTATGTTTCTATGGAAAAAACGGTGTCATAAGAAAAAAATATTACCGGCAAATCGGGATTTAGAATATTTCTAAAAAACCATAATCAGATGATAGATTCAAAGCATCCATATCTGCTTTATGCTTAATCAGTAATTCTTCGATATATGTGTTGCTTTGGTTGCCGGTTCTTAATAAAACCACTTTCGGCGGATAACCTTTTACATTGGCGAGGTTAAGAAAATCATCATCGTTGGTGACGATTACAAGATCATTTGTCAGCGCATGGTTCCAAATTTCCATATCTTTTGAAGGAACAGCTAATCCTATGTGGTCAACATGAAAACAGTCGCTGAAATGAACTTTTAGTTTGGCTGCTAACCGCCATGAGATATTGGCATCAAGCAGGAGTTTCATTGTTTAAGCAGCTATAATCCTGATAATAGATTCTCGGTTGGCAGCAAAAGCCAGTGCTGCCAGTATATGTTCTTCTTTTAGTGAAGGATAGTCTTCCAGTATCTGCGCATGAGACATGCCGGATGCTAACCATTGCAAAATATCAGATATGGTTATCCTTGTTCCAGTTATACAAGGTTTACCAAACCGTATTTCGGGGTTAATGGAGATGAGGGAGGAAAATTCTTTCATGGTTTAAAGTTAGGTCTTTTTTTGTTGGAGCGTAGCTGCTGAGTTTCTCAACGGGAATCGGCTTAGATACCGGGCAGGCGCTGATCTTCGCCAGGGCACTTATTATGCCGAAGTGCAGCAGGGAGCCAATCATCAAACGCTTAAGCTCCTGAAGATGGAATGATAGCTATGGCCTTATATAAAAGGGTTGTCCGTAAAGGGCAGCCCTTTTTATTTTGCCGAATATCAGTTACGAATCCGGGGAAAAGAACTCGTTAATTGCTGTAATAATGGTAGAATTATTACTACCTTTATTGAAAGAATAATAAACCTGTTCTTAATGAAATCAAGCGAATTTCACCGAAGGATAAAAAAGAATGGGTGGCGGCATATTCGAACTGATGGGAGCCATTACATCTACGAAAAAAATGGCCGGACATACCCCGTTCCTTTTCACGGAACAAAAGAGATCGGGGAAGGATTGAGAAATAAATAATCAAAGAGATGCGGTTAAAATAGCCATCAATTTAAAAAAGAAGGAAATGAAACAGGTAAAAATCATAATTGAGAAAAGTAAAGATCTCTACAGTTCATATGCTGAAAATGTAGAGGGTATTTATGGGGGAGGAGAAACACCGGAAAAGGCTAAACAGTCAGTTATTGAAGCAATAAGGCTTTTAAAAAGATACAACAAGCCGGAAAAAATACCTCCTATCCTGAAAGGGAATTATGAATTGATTTTCCGGTTTGATACAGTCAGCCTGCTGAATTACTACAAAAAAATATTCACCAATGCTGCTTTGGAGAGAATGACCGGAATAAACCAAAAGCAGATCCAACATTACTCATCCGGCCTGAAAAAACCAAGAGCTGCACAAGCTAAAAAAATTGAATTGGCCTTCCATCAATTAGGCAGCGAATTGATGGCGGTAGAGCTTTGATTTTTATTCCAGGGCTTACATGTCATCATGTATTCCTGAACTTCAAACCTTGTCATCCGAACTGGAGTGAGGGTCTACCTCATTCAGATTCCCCCCATCTTGTCATCCCGCATTGCTGTTAGCGTCTTTCGTCATTCAGACTCCCCCGCTTATTGTCATCCCGCGACTCTGAAAGTAGTTACTTCACTAAAGTAGAACGGGATGACAAGGTCGGGGAGAGGTAGTTACTTCACTAAAGTAGAACGGGATGACAAGATCGGGGAAAGACCGTTACTTCACTAAAATAGTGCAGGATAGCAAAGTTGCGGAGAGAATGTTAGTTCACGAATAAAGTTCAGGACGCATAGGTCGGCAGACAAGACCTGTTTTATTGTATGTACAAAAAAAGCACCCCAAAACTTCGGGGTGCTTATATAATAAATCAGTTATAGCTTATTTAGCAGCCGCATTGACTTTCTTAGCCAGTTTGCTTTTCAGGTTGGCCGCTTTGTTCTTGTGAATAACACCACGTTTTGCCAGTTTATCGATCATGCTTGCAATAGCCGGGAATTTTTCAACCTGTTCTTTTCCTTCGCCGGACCTCAGGTCACGGATGGCATTACGCGTTGTTTTGCCATAGTACTTGTTTCTTACACGGCGGGTCTCAGACTGACGGGCATCTTTTTTTGTTGCTTTATGATTGGCCATTTCGAATCAATTTTTAAGTCCCGAAAATTCGGGAGGCAAAGGTAAGACGGGGTGCTTTAACTACCAAATTTCCAGCAATTTAGTATTATCCCAAAGAATCGCAGAGGCACGAAATTTATTCAATGCTTCTATGACTCAGTGGCTATATTCTCTGGTTACCGGTAGCAGCCACCTAAATCCCTCAGGCTGAAGGGAAGTACACTTTTTTCAACGATATTTGGCTTTAATTTGCTCATCTCAACCCTCCTTTGATGAAGGATTTTTCCTATATCACAAATTCCTCACCTGCATTTATTGAAAGCCTCTACCGCGATTTTCTGAAGGACCCGGAGAGCGTGGACCCGGAAATAAGAAAATTCTTCGAGGGGTTTGATTTCGCTATTAGCGGAGAGACGACAAATGGAAAAAGCGTTTCAGCACCATCAGCTCTTGAAAATAAAGCGGTCAAACCTGTCCAAACCGAAGTCGAAAAGGTCCTTAGCGAGACTGATCCGGATGCGTGGATGCGAGAGATAAGAGTGTACAGGCTGATACTGGGTTATCGGCATAAGGGCCACCTGGTGGCAAAAACAAACCCGATCCGGCCACGGAAGGACCGGGGAGCCAATATAGACCTGGCTTATTACGGACTTACTGAAGCAGATCTTCCCAACAATTTCCGGGCTGGTCAATTTGTAGGATTGGGCACTACCTCTCTTCAAAACATCCTGGATCATTTAGAGAAATGTTATGCTGGTCATATTGGCATTGAATTCAAATACATCAGCGATCAGAAAAAAATTGACTGGCTTACTGATGAAGTGGAAAAGAAGATGCTGGAACCACTGCCTCTTTTAACAAAAAAACGCATTTTGGAAAAGCTGAACCAGGGAGTGATGTTTGAAAAATTCCTTCACACTAAATATGTGGGGCAAAAAAGATTTTCACTGGAAGGCGGTGAAACAACCATCGCGGCCCTGGATGCCATCATCAATACCGCCGCTGATAATGATGTGCACGAAGTTGTGATTGGCATGGCGCACCGGGGAAGATTGAATATCCTTGCCAATGTGATGGGCAAGACCTATGAGCAAATATTCAGTGAGTTTGAAGGCAATAGTAAAGTAGACCAGACCATGGGTAGTGGCGATGTAAAATATCACCTGGGATATGGAAGTGAAGTGCAAACAATGAATAATAAGAGCATTCATCTTAAGCTCATGCCAAATCCTTCTCACCTGGAAGCGGTAGACCCGGTAGTGGTTGGTTTTGTCAGGGCCAAAGCTGATGTAATGTATAAAAGTGATTTTGACAGAATACTACCCATATTGATCCATGGCGATTCTTCGGTAGCCGGGCAGGGTGTAGTATACGAAGTATTACAGATGTGTAACCTGGAAGGATATTATACAGGCGGTACCCTGCATTTTGTGATCAATAACCAGATCGGTTTCACCACGGATTTTGACGATGCCCGGAGTTCTGACTACTGTACTTCCCTGGCTGCTGCTGTGCAGGCGCCCGTTTTCCATGTCAATGGTGACGATCCGGAAGCTGTTGTTAAATGTGTGGAAGTAGCTACCCGGTACCGGCAGGAATTCAATGCGGACTTTTTCATTGATATGGTCTGTTACCGCCGGCATGGACATAACGAAGGTGATGATCCTAAATTTACCCAGCCTCATCTATATGAATTGATCGAAAAACATCCCAATCCCCGGGAAGTGTATATAAAATATTTGCTGGAGAACGGTGAGGAGGATGCACAGCTACTGGCCAGGGATATGGAGAAAAAATTCTGGGCTGATCTCCAGGAACGCCTGGATGAAATAAAACAAAACCCATTACCCTATCATTACCAGCCGCCTGAATTGGCATGGAAGCGTCTGCGCCGGGCAACCGTCACTGATTTTGACCATTCACCGGTAACTGCCATCAGCGTAGAAAGTTTCAATAAAGTATTTGGCGCTTTGATGAAATGGCCGGAGGGATTCAAACCATTGCGAAAAGTTGAAAAGATATTACAGGATAAAATAAAACTATTTGAGACCGAACAGAAAGTGGACTGGGCTACAGGCGAATTGCTGGCCTATGGTAGTTTATTGCTTGAGGGTAAAGATGTGCGCATGAGCGGGCAGGATGTGAAAAGAGGAACTTTTTCTCACCGGCATGCAGTATTAAGGGATGAGAACACAGATGAACCTTATAACCGGCTTAGTGAAATACCAGGCGTCAGGGGACAATTCAGGATCTATAATTCCCTGCTGAGTGAATTCGGCGTGCTGGGATTTGAATATGGTTATGCTTTAGCCAGCCCGGATGCCCTGGTTCTCTGGGAAGCACAGTTCGGAGATTTTGCTAATGAAGCCCAGACGATGATCGATCAGTTCATAGCTGCCGGTGAACAAAAATGGAACCGGATGAATGGCATTACATTATTATTACCCCACGGGTATGAAGGGCAGGGTCCCGAGCATAGCAGCGCGAGGCTGGAGCGTTTCCTGCAACTTGGTGCCGAATTGAATATGGTGATCACGAATATCACCACCGCCTCTAATTTTTTTCATGCCCTGAGAAGACAGCTGGCCTGGCCTTTCCGTAAACCATTGATCGATTTTTCTCCCAAGGCTAATCTACGTCATCCCGGCAGTTTTTCAAGAATGGAAGAATTTGTAAATGGCGGATTTAAAGAAGTGATCGATGATGATATTGCTGAAGCGGGCAAGGTCAAAAAAATATTATTCTGCAGCGGCAAGATCTATTTTGATCTGGCAGAACGCCGGCAAAAAGAAAATCGTACTGATATTGCAATTTTACGGCTGGAGCAGATCTACCCGTTGCCTTTTAAACAACTGGAGGAACTAAATAAGAAATACAATAAGGCTACCTGGTTCTGGGTGCAGGAAGAGCCTCTGAACATGGGCGCTGCTTCATTCCTGCAGACAAACCTGAAGAGTATTAATTACGGTCTGATAAGCAGGCAGCCGTCTGCTTCGACGGCTACCGGTTTTAATAAGATTCACCAGCAGGAGCAGTCAGAGATCATTGAAACGGCATTTAGTATTTAAACCCTTAAACCCTAAAGGGGTATTAGGGAAATGCCATTACTTTTGAAAAGAAGTATTGATTAAAATATGTTATTAAACTCTCCCTTTAGGGAGTTGGAGGCAATATGATCGAAATAAAAGTTCCAACAGTCGGCGAATCCATCAGCGAGGTCACGCTCCTGAAATGGACGAAAAAAGATGGCGAATATGTAGATCGCGATGAAGTGATCGCAGAACTGGAAAGTGAAAAAGCCACATTTGAAGTAAATGCCGAAAAAGCAGGCGTTCTGAAGATCGCTGCACAGGAAGGGGATACCCTGAAGATTGGCGACCTGCTGGCAACTATAGATGAAACCGCAGTAAAAGGGGAAGGGCATTCAGAGACAAAGCAAGCGGAGTTTGCATCGAATCACGAAACTGTAGAGACAAGGCATGCCTTGTCTCCGGAAATAAATCCCAACGGGGAAAAAGAGAATGGGAAACAGGAAAAAATTCAGGAAATAATTCCTGAAGAAAATGAGGAACCAAAGAAAACAGAGATTAAAAAAGCAGAAAAGAAGAAAACGACGGCGCCTGTAATTCCCGTTGCCAATGTTTCCCAGGACCAGGGTGAACTGAAGTCCACGATAGACTTCTTTGGAGACCCCATTGAAACAGCCGGGACAAGTGTTAAAGCAAGCCCGGTCGCCTCAGCGATAATAGCAGATAAAAATGTAGAGCTTTCCACTATCTCTCCCTCCGGGATTGGGGGCAAAATATTAAAAGAGGATGTGCTGGCGGCAATCTCCAACCCGGGTAAGAAAGCCTTTGATGGGAAGGAATTATTCAGCCGGGATACCCGGACAGAAAAAATGAGCAATCTCCGGAAAACGATTTCGCGAAGATTGGTAGAAGCTAAAAATACAACGGCCATGTTGACCACTTTCAATGAAGTGGACATGGGTCCCATCATGGACATCCGGAATAAGTACAAGGATAAATTTAAAGAAGTGCATGGCGTGGGTTTGGGCTTTATGAGCTTTTTTGCCAAAGCTTGCAGTATCGCCCTGGCAGAATGGCCGACCCTGAATGCTTACATGGATGGAGAACAGTTAGTATACCATGATTATGTGGATATAAGTATAGCCGTCAGTACACCTCGGGGACTGACTGTTCCGGTTATACGAAACGTAGAAAGTCTGGGCATGGCAGAAATAGAAAAAAAAGTGATCGAACTCGCCAATAAAGCAAAGGATAGTAAATTGACAACCGAAGACCTGAGCGGCGGAACATTTACTATCACCAATGGCGGGGTATTTGGTTCCCTGATGAGTACGCCGATTATTAACATCCCGCAGAGCGCCATCCTGGGCATGCATAAAATAGAAGAGCGGCCTATCGCGTTGAAGGGTCTGGTAGTAATCAGGCCGATGATGTATCTTGCATTGAGTTATGATCACCGGATCATTGACGGCCGCGAGTCGGTGAGTTTTTTAGTGAGAGTGAAAGAACTGCTGGAAAACCCGGTACTATTACTAATGCGGAAAGATCCTGTAATAACCTTACTTGAATTATAAATGGTTAATAATGATATTATGAAAAAGACAATAGTCAGCATTATTGTTTTTGGCGTAGTAGTATTGGTAGCCTGCCAGAAAGAAATTGACTGGGGTCTGGGTAGCAATGGAGCCGGAACTACACTGGTTAAGATCTTTTCCAGGAGCGGGACCGATTCTGTGATCACGGTATATACCTACGATGGAAATAAAAAACTGATCAATGAAAAGATTACCGGGACTTCGCAGGGTACCAATGTGGGAAATGAGGTTCGCTATTACAGGACCGCCGGGGGCATTATTGATCATTTTGTACAGATCAATGCCCAGTTAGTATTGTTAGGAGTTGACAGCGTGACCTACCTGGTACATTATGACGCCGCGGCCTCAAGATATACTTCTTCTGTCTTTTCGCTTAGTTTGTTCGGGTTCACGGTTCTTGATAGTTCGGTGCTTGCCTATGACGTCACGGGAAAAGTGATCCGTTCTGATATATACCAAAGTATACCCTTGCTTGCCCCCGGGTATCAACTTTCAGCAAAAACAAATTATACTTATGCGGCAAACGGGAATATGAACAAACAGACAAATTTCTCGCATGATCCCGTCTCAGGTACTGACTCGCTTGTTAATTCCATCAGCTATACTTTTGATTCGAAGACCAGCGCCATCAGCACCAATAACGAAGCATTTATCATCCTGCATCCCGATTGGGTGTCCCTAAATAACCCGATCGTAATGGATCTGCTGGACCCAGCCACTCCTGCGAATGACCAGACGGCAAATACTACGTATACTTATAATCTTTATAACAGACCCGCTACCGGTGTCAGAACCCGTACCCCGGGTCCTGTTGTCGACAGTCTCAAATTCTATTATCAATAATATGGGTAAAATGAATGTAAAAAATGCGGCGGCCAACTTTATCCGCCGCATTTTTTATCTTGTAGAATGAGCCGCTGGCATTCCTATATAAATTCTACCCGTGCGATCCTGTCGTTATATAAAGGAGAAGAACCATTTGCCTCCTTTAGCAGAAAATATTTTGCACAACATAGGAAATTTGGTTCGACGGACAGGAAATGGATCAACCATTTATGTTATTGCTATTTCAGGCTCGGCAAAGCTTTGGGGGATTCACCGGCTGAGGAAAGGATCATGACGGGATTATTTTTATGTTCCGGGGAACCTAATGATTTATTGAATGCGCTTCGGCCGGAATGGAATGAAAAGACCGGCTTAGCTATCCCGGAAAAAATAGCCATGATCGGATCCGGTCTTGCCATTGAAACCATTTTTCCATGGGCTCATGAACTGAGTACGGGTATTGATAAAAACGAATTCATCCTTTCTCATTTCCGGCAGCCTGACCTGTTTTTACGCCTGCGACCCGGAAATGAAAAGAAGGTGCAACAAAAGCTGCAGGAGGCAGGTATCGGATTCAGGACCGTTTCTGGTACCTGCATAGCATTGTCCAATTCTTCCAAAGTTGATAAAGTGATAGAACTTGATAAAGAAGCGGTGGTGCAGGATTATAGTTCGCAAAGGGTAGGAGAGTTTATTCAGTTGGCAGTCGGCAGTCAGCAGTCGGCAGTCGGCAGTCAGCAGTCGGCAGTCGGCAGTCAGCAGTCGGCACGTCTCAATCCGCAGACATCATTAAAAGTTTGGGATTGTTGCTCAGGAAGCGGGGGAAAATCTTTGCTTTTGTATGATATCTATAAAGATATTGAACTAACTGTATCTGACATGAGAGAATCCATCCTTATAAATCTCAAAAAAAGATTTAATAAAGCAGGAATAAATACATTTAATTTTTTTATCGCCGATCTCACTAATTCCCAATCCCTAAATCCTAATTCCCAATTCCCAATTCCTAATTCCCAATTCCTAATCCCAGGTTCCCCATTCCAACTGATCATCGCGGATGTTCCTTGCAGTGGCAGTGGTACCTGGGGTCGTAGCCCGGAGCAGCTGACTTATTTTGAACAAAAGAAGATAGGGGAGTATGCTGATTTGCAAAAAAAGATCGTTTCAAATATTATCCCTTTCCTGCAGCCGGGAGGTTGGCTGCTCTATATTACCTGTTCCGTCTTTCAAAAAGAGAATGAGCAGGTGGTGGATTTTGTAAAAGAAAAATTCCATTTTCAGAAATTGAAAATGGAATGGCTTACTGGTTATGACAAAAAAGCTGACACTATGTTTGCAGCGCTCCTGCAGCTTCCGGTTGATCAGGGGTTATTATAACTTTAATAATTCTGCCGTACCGATCGTTTTCCGGTCATTCAATACTTTAATATAATACTTGCCTTTGGCTAGTTTGCCGATGGAAAGATCAAAGGTTTTTTTGCCTGAACCTTTTGCATATTGTAATTGCATCATCAATCTTCCTTTCCCGTCATACAAGGCAACCGGCATATTGTTTATTGCATAAGGTGTTTCTACAACAAGGGTAACACTGTTACCGGAAACAGGGTTTGGTTGTACCGTTACCGAAACTTTATTAGGATCCACAGTGACCGTACCGGTTGCAAAACAACCCGAGCTAATACTGATATTGGCGGTATCAATATAAACGGCCGTAAAACTGGCAGCAACAGTATCAATGATCTGGCGGATACGATAAGAAACTGTTCCGGGCGTGGAGCTGACAATAGTATTATTGAACTGGTAGCTATGGGTGGCAAGAAGCGATCCTGCTACCGGGTTCAATTCGCCTACTTTGGTATAAACAAGTTCTCCGGGTACTTTTCTTTCAATTTCATATTTCATGACATCCACATCTTTACTGGTCCAGCTGATGGTGGCTGTACATACCGAAACCGTAGCGCTGGATGTTGCAAAATCAACCAACAGGCTGGAGAAAGCCGTTTTCATATTCGGGATACCATAACCGATTCGGTTATTCGGCGCCGTGGCAATGCTTCCGGCCTGCTGCATCGCCCGTATTATCTTCATATTATTAAATTCAGGGAAACCCTGCCATAAACAGGTACCCAGCCCGGCCATATTGGGGGTCGCAAAAGATGTTCCACTGGAAGTGCCCACTGTATTCCCGGTTGTTTGTACCAATGCATTTACACCTACTGATGCCAGATCCGGTTTTATCTGGCCATCGGATGATGGGCCATAACTGGAAAAGCCGGCTACATTACCAAGGGTATCCACTGCACCTACCGCTACTACACTATCACCATCAGCCGGGGTGCCAAGATAATGCCATGAAAGGCCGCCATCATTTCCATTGGCGGCAAAAACCATCATCCCCTTTTTGGCAGCAAGATCAGCCGCTATGGCGGCTATTGTTGTATTACCATTCATATCAGCATAGGTATGATCGAGAACGGCATTATCAAATTGGGTATATCCTAAAGAAGTGGTAATTACATCGGCCCCTGAACTATCAGATCTTTCTGCACCACAGGCCCAGTTAAGTTCTTCAATAGGATATTCACTGGAATTATCTTCTGTTTGGTATAACCAGAAATTTGCTTTGGGAGCTTTGCCCATAAACTGGCCGGGAATATTTGCCGCGATAGTCGAAAAGCAATTCATGCCATGGCTTCCGTCATTGGTCACATTTTGCTCCCTGGCAACAAAATCCCAGGTCCCCAATACCTGTGCGTTGGCATTTACACTATCAAAGGCTTTGAGTACAGTGTAATTATTAAACCCATTGTCAAGGATTGCGATCTGCATACCCTGCCCCCGGAGACCGACATTATGCAGGAATTCTCCCTTGTGTAAATGGATTTCCCTGAAAGAGTTGACTCCGTAATTAAAATAATCAGCAATACCTTCTGTACCCTCCATTCTTTGCTGAACGGGCAATGCTGTGATCGTTCTCTCTTGTTCAAATTTATCCGGTTGATTCCGTCCTGTTTGGATACCTTTCGCAGCAATTCCATTTAGGCTTTGAACAAAAGAAAAACCATTGATCGTAGTAATGGCATTCGCATCACTGGTTTGTATAGTAACAGCATTCATCCATTTGGAAACATTCAGAATGGTGACATTGGGTACATTTTTTATTTGAGTAATATAAGAAGGAGTGACCGGCAGGTCCGTACTGTCTAAAGCGATCGCATACCTCGTTCTCCTGTCAATAGACCGTTGTGATAAATAAGCAAGGGGAGAAGAAAGCGTATAAGGCGAACCGCCTTTATTCTTTAGTTTGACGAGATAACGGGTGAATTGCGCCTGTGAATCACTCACTACGGTTAACAGCACGATAAGTAAGGGTAAATATCTTTTCATTGACACAGGCTATTTTGCATCCTCAAATTTATGATATAAACGGAACTTAATTGTGATCGATCATCCACTCCGTTATGCCAAAGCCTGTATAATAAGGGCCGCCGGCGCCGCCGGGGTTGGGCTGGTATTCCCATAAAGTATATTCCCGGTACACCAGTCCGATGGTTTTAGAATATCTTTCTACCGATCTTGATTTAGCCGCATAGGCGGTTGGGATCGTGATAGGTACATTAAACGATTCATCGGCTTCTTCGATACTATGTACATTGGAATACGTGTAGCCACGATAACTAAAGCTGGTAGCTGCATTATCGAAATAGAAATCCCAGTCTTCCATATTATCATCGTTGCTGAAATTGTATAATGAACTATAGGGGTCCGGGGGTAAATACTTATTTCCTTTCCAGCTAAAACCATCTGTTATTGGTAAGTGCATTTTGATGAAGCGAAGGTTGTCTTCCACAACTTCCACCTGGTCAGTTAATGGCGTAATAAAGTAACTGCCTGAGGGGATCCAGGGTTGAGCGGGTGTCCATGATGTGGCATTTACAGAATCCCTAGTGTACCGGTAAACACGGTAACTGGGTCGCCCCAGATTATCAGGAATGGAGGCATCAATAACATGCTTTACCTGGTATTTATGCGTTTCGATCGTTCTTCCAAAATTGGTGAAGACCATCGAATCAAGTCGGTAGGTGATATATTTGCCAGCCGTCAATGGAATATAATCAGCCAGCGCTTCACTGGTAAATGTTTCAGTTTTCTTTGTGCAGGAAAAAAGGGTGATAGTGGCTATAGCCAGCAGACTAAAGCGCGCAGTTGACAGGAATTTCATAAGTGGTCTTTCTTGTTTTCGGATACAAAGTTTCTCTGGTCATCTTGTTGACTCACAGGGACTAAAGCTACAAACAAAAATTGGGAATTTATAGTTCCCCGGTCTATAACGTTATTTGAAAATTGTTATTGCCCGTTTTTTCAGTCTGGCAGCCTTGCAGTCGGCAATCTTTCAGTCGGCTGTCTTGCAGTCGGCAGTCACTGATCAGTCAGATCATTCACTACTGAAGATCTCTGACTGCCGACTGTCGACTGCCCGACTGCCCGGCTGCCCGGCTGCCCGACTGAATTATCCCTCCGCCGATCACATCGTCTCCTTCATAAAATACAGCGCTTTGACCTGGGGCAATGCCTTTTACATTTTCGTAAAATCGTACCTGTACAGACCCTGTCTCCGCATCGGGGTAAATATTTGACAGGCAACCCTTGTCTTTGTACCTGATCTTGGTGACCGCCTCCATTCCTGAAGTGATCGAATCATATTTCACCAGGTTTAATTTGCCAACGATCATTTCGTTCTGATCAAGATCATCTTCATCTCCCAGCATCACGGTGTTCGTATTAGCGTCGATCTTTGTTACAAAGACTGGTTTGCCAAAAGCAATATCCAGGCCTTTTCGCTGGCCAATGGTATAAAATGGATAGCCTTTATGCTGGCCAAGTATCTTACCGTTCTTATCAACAAAATTGCCACCATTGACTTTTTCTTCCAATCCGGCCACCCGGCGTTTTAGAAAACCGCGGTAATCATTATCGGGTACAAAACAGATCTCGTAGCTCTCACTTTTTGTAGCTAGTTCAGGATACCCATAGTCCATTGCCATTTGACGGATCTCCTTTTTGCGATAAGATGCCAATGGAAATAAGGTCCTGCTTAACAAGTCCTGTTGCAATCCCCATAATACATAGCTCTGGTCTTTTGTTTCATCAATGGCTTTACTCACAACGAAACGTCCGTTTTCCTGTTGCCGGATCTTTGCATAATGACCCGTGGCAATAAAGGCGCAATCAAGTGCATCGGCCTTTTTTAGTAATGCCCGCCATTTGATATGCGTATTACAAAGCACGCAGGGGTTAGGGGTCCTTCCCGCCAGGTATTCATCTACAAAATTTTCAATGACAAACCCGCCGAACTCCTCCCGTATATCGAGTATATAATGGACAAAACCATGTTCTACCGCGGCCTGCCTTGCATCGTTAAAGCTATCCACATTACAACAGCCGGTTTCTTTTTTACCACCGCCACTGCTGCTATAATCCCATGTTTTCATAGTAATACCCACCACTTCATAACCTTCATCATGAAGCATAAGGGCCGTCACGGTACTATCAATACCGCCGCTCATGGCTACCAGCACTTTTCCTTTCCGACTCATTTCCGTGTCCCTGTTGGGATTTTTAATATAAAAAAATGAAGCCGCAAATGTACGAAAGATCAGCCATAAAAGGCGGATACTCAGTACCTGGTAGTCCATTAATTCGAATGGCATCCCTCATTTTACCTGACAAAGTACCCATACGTTTGATAATCAAAGTGTATTCCCTGCCTGCTGTGCCTTAGCGTAGCTTCGGCGAAGCAAGGCCGGTCTCCGGCGGCCAAAGCCTTTGGCGACGGCACGCAGGCAGGTCTTTATTCTCTGCGTGCTCTCTGCGATACTTTTCAAACCCGATCCTTCAATGCCTCAGGACTATCGGGTGAGAGACTACCCTAAAACTCTCTGGATGACTCTGGCGTTTAAAAAACGAATCTCTTCCGTAGAAAAAACATTTAAAAATGAGGTTTTACCCTTGGAATCAATCTCCATTTTGGCCCATATTGCAACTCCATCAGCGTGAAGCGGCAGGAAAGCAAAAGTTATTCACAAACCTGTAACAGTAGCAGTCAGATCTATTCAGTTCATATTTATAGGCGAAAGAATAATGCTAACTTGCCGCTTCTTATTTTACTTAATTTAAAATTTCATCAATATGCTCAAAATGCAAATCATCGGCAACCTTGGCAAAGACTGCGTGGTGAATACCGTCAACGGTAAGAATGTGATCAACTTTACAGTAGCTCATACGGAGAAATTCAAGGACAGCCAGGGTGTTCAGCAGGAAAGGACCACCTGGGTAGATTGTGCTTATTGGACGGATCGTACGGCTGTGGCTCAGTATTTAATGAAAGGCAAACAAATATACGCGGAGGGAACTCCGGAAGTAAAATCATTTCAGCGTAACGATGGCACGCCCGGTGCTACATTATCTCTTCGCGTAAGAGACGTGCAGTTATTGGGTGGCCGTGGCGATAGCGGAACCGGCGCATCATCCTTTACAGGAAATACGGCGGCGGCCCCCACTTCCCATAGCGATATTCCTTCTCCAAGTGATATAACGGAACCGATCGATGATCTTCCGTTCTAGGATCATTGGGAAAAGTGTAATTGGGATCCCGATAGCTATCGGGAGGGAAATTTTCCTAAAGTTGAATTGTCTTTACAGGTATGTACATTTCTTAAATTAAGTTTACTTCCTGAATGCAATTTCCCAATTCCACTTTTCCCAATTCCTCATTTGACCTGTGTCAAACGCAATAATTACCCTTTCTTTGCTTCATGCCCGATCAATTATTCCCGTATCAAAAATTATTTGAATTTACAAAAGCCATATTTCAAAAAATAGGCTGTAGTAATGAACACGCCGAAACGGCTGCACGGTCATTGGTATCGGCCGATTGCAGAGGTATCGATTCACACGGGGTGGCAAGGTTAACAGGTTATATCAGGCTATGGGAAGTAAAACGGGTTAATGCAACGCCGGAAATAAAGATCATTCATGAAACGCCCTCGACGGCGGTCGTAGATGGCGATAGTGGGTTAGGGTTGGTGGTTGCTCCTTATGCAATGCGGGTAGCTATTAATAAAGCCAAACAGGTGGGTACGGGATGGGTAAGTGTGCAGAATAGTAACCATTTTGGGATTGCCGCCCAGCACGCCATGTTGGCTCTTGATCATGATATGATCGGTATAGCCATGACAAATGCAAGTTCCCTGGTAGCTCCCACCTTTTCAATTGATAAAATGCTTGGCACTAATCCTATTTGCGTAGCCGCCCCGGCCGGTAAGGAACCACCCTTTGTAGCCGACCTGGCTACCACTACTGCTGCCAATGGTAAACTGGAGATTTTACAAAGAAAAAATAGTCCGGCGCCAAATGGATGGATACAGGATAAAGACGGAAACCCTTCCAACGATCCGCATGAATTAAAAAAGGGTGGAGCTTTATTACCATTGGGCGGAGACCGGGAACACGGTAGTCATAAAGGCTATGCACTCGGTGCCATCGTGGATATTTTCTCTGCTTTATTAAGCGGCGCTAACTATGCGCCCTGGGTGCCGCCATTTCCCGCTTATGTACCGATACCTTCACAACAACCGGGAAAAGGTATCGGCCATTTTTTCGGGGCCATGAGAATAGATGCTTTTCGTCCTACGGATGAGTTCAAAAATCATATGGATCATTGGATACAGGGATTCCGAAATGCGAAAACCATTCCCGGGGAAGAAAGAGTATTGGTTCCCGGTGACCCGGAAAGGGAGGTGGAGATCGAAAGGATGAGAATGGGGATTCCGATAGGGGATGTAGTGGCAAAAGACCTTAAAAAGTTGGCTGAAAAATTTGAAATATTATTTTAGAAGGCAGCATATTCCGGGGTATCCTGCTCTATTTAAAAATGGCTATCCGCATGGTTCAATGATGCCTTGTTCTGACTGGCGCTGTGAAACTAAAATAATGAACCATCTGGTTCCAGTCGTAATAATCCAGTATGGTGGATTCACCAGGATGGTCATTTAAAAAAATAATTAACCGTTTATGCATTTAAAAAGAATTATTTTATTAATAGCTCCTGTTGTGCTGTTATTATCCTGTTGGAAGATTAAAGAAAAGAATAACAGCAGTGCAAAAGTGTGGGGTTACAAACCAGTGTATGGAACGGAGACTTTTGCCAAGAATATATTATATACACCTGTTGCCCAACCGGTAATAAGCGGGGGCAATATATACGCTTATCAAAACTATATTTTTCAGATAGAGCCGGGTTTCGGTATTCATGTTATCGATAACCATATACCATCGGCAGCCACCCGGATTGGATTTATTACGGTAAAAGGTTGCTCCCAGGTCTCTATTAAAGATGATAAAATATATACGAATAGTTATGATGACCTGGTAGTCCTTGACTTTTCAAACCTCAATAACCTTCGGGAATACAGCCGGCTGAAAGGTGTATTTACTGAATACAGGTTTGGCTCTCCTATCTCACAACCACCACTCCGGGGTTACTTTGAGTGTCCTGATTATAGCAAATTTGTAGTCGGGTGGGTAAAGGATTCTGTGTATCAAACCTGCTTTAAAAATTAATTGCAATATGAAAGTCTCCGGATATTTATTGTTTGTTACGCTTACCATTTTGCTGTTTGGCTGTGAAAAAAGCGATAATGCTGCGCCTTTTTCAAACTCTTCAACAGGGGTCGGTGGATCATTGGCAAAATTTACTATCGTGGGAAATTATATTTATGCAGTAAGCAGCCATTATTTGTATACGGTTGATATCTCCGATCCCGCGCATCCTGTAACCACCGGGCAGCATCTTCTCAATTTTGATATGGAAACGATTTACCCATACAAAAACCGGCTCTTCATTGGCTCCC
Source organism: Chitinophagaceae bacterium (assembly GCA_017882265.1). Classification (GTDB taxonomy): domain Bacteria; phylum Bacteroidota; class Bacteroidia; order Chitinophagales; family Chitinophagaceae; genus JADGPW01. The sequence continues at coordinate 20,935 of JADGPW010000144.1, forward strand.
GGACAGGATTATACATTTATTCTATCGATACAGCTTCTGCCCCCAGGCTGATAGGAGAGGCAAAACACGGACGGAGCTGTGATCCTGTTGTGGCGAATGATTCCGTTTCTTATTCTACTTTAAAAGGCAGCAGTGTGTGTGGCCCGGCTACCAGTGGTTTATATATATATGATGTAAAAGATCTTAATAATCCCGTACTTAAAAAGACGATCCCAATCAATGAACCTATAGGACTTGGTATGGCCGATTCAGCCCTTTATGTTTGTTGTGCCGGTGAAGGACTGAAAGTGTATTGCATTTCAAATGCCTATGACCCTGTAGAACGACCCTCTCTGCCAGGTGCCGATTTCATTGATGTAATTCCATATAACAACATACTGATTGGCTGGGTCAGTGACGGAATTATTTTGTATGATATTTCTAACCGCCTGCACCCGATTTTTATAAAGAAAATAGCTAATTGAACTTCTTTTGATAATATCTTCTTCCGGGGGTTCGTTTAATATTTCCTTTTCTCTAATGATTGCTATCGCCTCCGCGGTTATCTTTGCACCTCAAAATAATAGTAACATCAAAATTTCCGCCCCAGGCGGATCAACAGTATGAAAGTAATGAAGTTTGGAGGTACCAGTGTAGGCAAACCGGAACGGATGCATCATATTACGAAGCTGGTGACCAAAGAAACGGAACCCACTATTGTTGTTCTTTCCGCATTGGCCGGTACTACCAATGCATTGGTAGAAATCGGCGAAAAGATCTCAAAAGGTGACCGGGCAGCCGCTAAACAATCTATTGATAAACTCGAAGCCCATTACCAGTCATTTATTAACGACCTGGTAAAAAAGGATACTGCAGTTAAGAAGGCTACAACCATCATTGGCGAACACTTTGAATTTCTCAATATCATCCTGAAAATATCTTTTAGTGAAGCGCTGAATAAAGATATCCTGGCACAGGGTGAATTGCTTTCAACCAAATTATTTTCAACCTACCTGGAAGAACAGGGTATTGATCATGTCCTGCTCCCGGCGTTGGAATTCATGACGATCGATAACCATGACGAACCCCATATCGGGAGCATCAAGGTCCGGTTATCCCAATTAGTTCAACAACACCCCGGCGCAAAATTATTTGTGACTCAGGGATACATTTGCCGGAATGCAAGAGGTGAGGTTGATAACCTGAAAAGGGGCGGGGGTGATTACAGCGCTTCACTTATTGCCGCGGCCATTAATGCATCTGTTTGTGAAATATGGACAGATATTGACGGTATGCACAATAATGATCCCCGTATAGTGAAAAGAACGGTTCCCGTGGAACAAATGAGTTTTGAAGAAGCAGCCGAGCTGGCCTATTTCGGCGCCAAGATCCTTCACCCTGCATCTATATGGCCGGCCCAGCAATATAATATCCCGGTAAAGCTGCTGAATACCCTGCAGCCCGATGCCAAGGGTACCCGGATTGACGAAAAAGCAGGGAGCGTCGGTGTGAAAGCGGTGGCGGCAAAAGATAATATCATCGCCATCCGTATCAAGAGCAGCCGGATGTTACTGGCATATGGTTTCCTGAGAAAGATATTTGAAGTATTTGAGAAATACCGTACTCCCATTGATATGATCACTACCTCGGAAGTAGCCGTATCGGTAACGATCGATAATGCTGTTTACCTCAAAGAGATTTTAAAAGAGCTGGAACCGTTTGGCAATATAGAGGTGGATGAAAATCAAACGATCATTTCGGTGGTAGGTTATGAAATAGCCAAGACAGAGGACATGGTAAAAAAACTGTTTGGCTCTATAATGAATATTCCTGTCCGAATGGTCAGTTATGGCGGCAGCCCTCACAATATTTCATTGCTCGTTCCAGCGGAATACAAAACACAGATCCTGCAACAGTTGAATAAGGGAATGTTTGGGCTGGAATAATGTTAGGTGTTAAATGGTAAGTGCTAAATGATAACTTTCATTATCAGATCAGTCAGGCAATATTCAGGGGAGTTTACTTTTACCTGGTTCCTTCATCGTCTGCGCCTAATGTATAGATAGCAATTGCGCTCCCGCTTCCGTTAAAACCACCCATAAACGAGGATTTGATCACTTTGATCATGGCAATATCACTCGCAGAAAGTGAATTCAGGTAGGAAGGGGTCACCTGTATCTCATCTACATAAATAGCGGCCTGCTGGCCGCGGATAACAGGTATACTGTTACCATTTCTTAATGTATATATACGCAAACCAGCCACCCTGCCATCCAGCCAATTTAATATATTAAAATAGGAAGATGAAGTGGAACTGTTCGACAGATCCAATATGGTTCCCTCTGCTGATTTGAAAAGGCCGGTGCAATATTGATCATTCAGTTTTTCTTCCGGCGTTTGGGCATGGATAACCCGGTTTTGCGCATGCACTGTGAAACTGCTTAAAGCAACAATGGCGGATAATAAGATCTTTTTCATGGTTTTTCCTCCTCTAATTAAAGTTACGATCAAACAGAGTTAGCGAAGCGTTAAGAATATCCGGAGTAGTATAAGAAAAAAATGTGCCGGAATGATATTAAAACAGCCCCGCAAAATGCGGGGCTGTTTAACTTTTGACTCTTAAATTTCAGGGTACCAGCTTATAATTTCACAATTTCCACCCGGCGGTTCTTTGCCTTACCATCATCGGAGCTGTTATCTGCAATGGGTTTTGATTGACCCCAGCCTTTTGATGAAAGGCGTGTTTTGTCAATATCTTTTGCTATTAACGCGTTCATAACTGTTTTAGCCCTGCTTTCTGACAATGTTTGATTGCCTGCCACTGTACCCGTATTGTCGGTATGTCCTTCTACACTGATCTTTAAACCGGGGCTTTCTTTAAGCATCTGGCTAACCTGGTCAACAATGGATTGTGATTCAGGTTTGATAGCTGATTTGCCTGTTTCGAAATTAATGTACAGCGCTACGGAGCCATTTTTATTGATAGCCTCGAGCATTTCATTCGCACTAATATCCTGCTTCATGCCTTCGATCTCCAGGATATTAATTTCAAAATTCCCTTGTTTGGTACCGCCAAAATCATTTAGCACCACCCAAATTTCCTTACCCCCTGATTTTGTATACAAGGTGGCGACACCCGCTTCTTTACTATAATAGATCCTTTTGCCACCTGTTTTCAGGACCGCATTTTCATAATTCTTAACAATCTGGAAAAAGGAGGGAGCGGTGGCCTCTTCCTGGGTATAACCATATTGAATGGAAGTTTTGGTTCCTTCCTTCTTATCTGTATTGTCAGCAGTCATGGGAATATCCATCTCATCAAAATTGGACGTACATACTGAAATAATGGTATTGGGCATCCGGTTAAATAAGGGGCTGTCTTTACAGCCGGGTGCGTCTACTGCTGCTTCATCCTGAGCGAAAGCCGTAATAGACAGTACGATGGCAGTTGCAAAAATGCTGATCGTTTTTTTCATATTTTACATTTTTAATTATTCTTGTATAAGATTAAAGTGTAATATATGCTTTCGGTTGAGTATTTCCCGGATAAATATCATGTTTAAGTTAATTTGAACAACTGTTCTTTCACGCAGCTTCAATTTAATCATAGGGGTCAGCTTTTTTAGATCCTGCCCGGATTTTACAGTTTTTTATAGATGGCTGCTGTTTATTATTTGTTATACATCACTATTTTTAAGGATCGCATCAACCTCCAGGTCAAATCATAATTTTTTATGCCGAAAACAATTTATTGTATCAGCGGATTAGGCGCCGATGAAAAAATATTTACAAACCTTCAGGTAAGCGGGTATGAATTCAAATATATTCCCTGGCTGCAGCCGGCGCCAAAAGAAAACATCCGGGATTATGCCAAACGCATGGCTGCACCTATTATACCGGAAGCTCCCATCCTGTTGGGCGTTTCCTTTGGTGGAATGATGGGTATTGAAATAGCTAAACAATTACCATTGCAGAAACTGATTATCGTCTCCAGTATTAAATCAACGGCAGAGTTACCGGGCTGGATGAAAGTTGCGGGCTCATTGAAACTGAATAAGATTTTTCCCATCCGTCCCTATAAACTCCTGGAAAAAATTGATAATAACCGCCTCGGGATCTCCAGCCCCGAAGAAAAAGAAATGGTAAGGGCCTACCGTAAAAAAGTGGACCCGGTCTATTTCCACTGGGCTATTCACGAGATACTGAACTGGAAGAACGACTGGCAACCGGAAAATCTCCTGCATATTCATGGTGATAAAGATAAAATTTTCCCCATTAAGAGGATTAATCACACCTGTGTCATTAAGAATGGGACACATATGATGATCTACAACCGCGCGAAAGAGATTGGCAGGTATATTGAACAGGAATTGAGTTAGTATTTCATTGATTGTGATGAGGAATGAATAGGGATACTCCTCTCAAATATTTTGATGGACAAAAATTACTCCTTTCATTCCCTGGGTTCTCTGCAGGGGTTCTTCAATCTATATTGGAATTACTATGAACAGCAAACATTCAAAGACCGGATTGATTAGAACTAATTTAATGTTAATATGATAATTCTCATACTTATTTCGATTTAGTCACGTTAGTTTTGAAAAAATACACTGTATGCGGTTTTTCTCGGTATTACTGACCGGCTTTTATTTGTTTTCTATTACAGGGTGGGAAACAGATTTCGAAAGTGCCAAAAAAAAGGCTGACACAGAGCATAAGTTTATACTCCTGAACTTTTCCGGCTCCGATTGGTGCGGACCCTGTATCCGGCTTCATGATGAAATATTCGGAAGCCCTTCCTTTAAAGATTTTGCAGATAAGAAGCTGGTGCTTGTCAACGCTGATTTCCCCCGGCTCAATAAGAATCAATTATCTAAGGACCAGCAAAAGAAAAATGAAAAACTGGCTGATAAATATAACCCGGAAGGCAGTTTTCCCCTCACATTATTATTGGATGCCCAGGGGAAAGTCATCAAGACCTGGGATGGATATCCCAACACCTCGCCCGAACAATTCACGGCGCAAATAAAAGAGCTGGTAAATGCCCGGAACTGAAATATTGACCATAATACCAACTCTATACAAGAAAGGGCTAAAACTTATGGGTAACCACTTTGAGATCACGGTGGTGGCCAATAATAAAAAGGAAGGATTTGAAAGAATCGATGATGCCGTAGCTGAGATCAGCCGGATCGAGAAACTCCTGACCACATTCAATGAGGGCAGCCAGACCAGCCTGATTAACCGAAACGCCGGGATACAACCGGTAAAAGTTGACCAGGAAGTTTTTGATATTATTCAACGGTCAAAAAGGATTTCTGATATCACTCAGGGGGCCTTTGATATAACTTATGGTTCGGTCGATAAGAAACTTTGGAATTTTGATAGCACCATGACGGCCCTGCCCGATGCGGAAACAGCCAGGCAATCTGTTCACCTGATCAATTATAAGAATGTGATCCTTGACGAAAAAAAAAGAACAGTATTTTTAAAAAATAAGGGCATGAGAATTGGTTTTGGGGGAATTGGCAAAGGCTATGCGGCGGAAAGAGCGAAGGATGTTCTTCAGCAAAAAGGGATCAGCAGCGGTATTGTAAATGCTTCAGGCGATCTGACAGCCTGGGGACTTCAACCCAATGGGAAAGAATGGACGATTGGAATTGCTGACCCCCATTCGGCTCATCATCCCTTTTCTTACCTGAACATCACCAATATGGCAATTGCCACCTCCGGCAATTATGAAAAATTCGTCATCATCAATGGGAAAAAATATTCGCATACGATCGATCCTAAAACCGGGTTGCCCGTTCGGGGAATTAAAAGCGTGACGATCATCAGCCCCCATGCGGAAATTGCTGACGCGATGGCCACCCCGGTAATGATCATGGGAATAAAAGTGGGATTGGATATGATCAACCAGGTAAAAGGCCTGGCCTGTATTATTATTGATGACAACGACAAAATCTACACATCAAAAAACATAAACCTGAAATGAGAAACACAAACAAATGGAGATGGCTGGGATGGATAGTAACAGTGACTGTCATTACCGGATCTTTCACTTCCTGTACTACCGTAAAGGAATACCAGAAAAACAAATTGAACGATGGGGAGATGATCCTGGGCGCCCGGAAAATTGAAAAAGGTGAAAACAGTTTTCAAACCTACCGGGAAGGCGCGTCCGGCGCCAATGGAGGAAAAACCGGCGGGGGCTGCGGCTGTAATTAATCTATTTATTCCAAAATCATTTTAATGAAAAAAATCTGCTTATCAGTCGTAGGACTATTTTTGATATTATTCTCCTCCTTTGCTCAATCGTCGTCAAATGATTCTTCGGCCTATAAAAGCCGGAAACTAACTTTTGAAGAAGCCAATCTCGTCTCCAGTTATTACAGGCAGGATGGAAATAATTCGGCGGTTACCGGTGGTATCGGCACGGAGAAGCTTACCGATATTGCCAATGTAATAGATGTTACGTTTAATAAATGGGATCGTCAAAACCGTAAACATAGTTTTGATGTGGAAATAGGCATTGATCATTACACATCGGCTTCTTCTGACAGAATTGATCCCCGGCATCTTTCATCTCCTTCATCCCGGGATACCAGGGAATATCCCTCTGTGAACTGGTCTGTTGAAAACGGGAAGAAAGGATCCACTTTCGGTGCTGGTCTTTCTTTTTCCAATGAGTTTGATTATGTTTCCACTGGAGCCAATGTGATGTTTGCACAAAAGACAAAGAACAGGAATGGCGAATTCACTGCAAAAGCACAGGCCTTCCTCGACCGGGTATACCTGATCCTTCCGGTAGAATTACAACCCGGTTATCCCAATATCAGGGGACATGATGGGGAAAGGAGTAAAGGCGATTTTTCTTCCTCGCCCCGGAATTCATTTAGCGGTTCATTGTCATGGTCACAGGTTATAAATAAAAGGTTGCAACTGGAATTCTTACTGGACATGATCTACCAGACTGGTTACCTGGGTCTTCCTTTTCACCGGGTATATTTTGCCGATAACACACTGCACGTGGAAAATCTGCCGGATACCCGGTTAAAGATCCCCGTGGGTTTCAGGGCCAATTATTTCCTCGGCGATAAATTCATTATCCGGACTTATTATCGGTATTACCATGATAGCTGGGGGCTGAGTGCGCATACCGTTAATTTGGAAACATCCTATAAGATCAATCCATTTTTATCAGTCACTCCATTTTTCCGGTATAACACCCAATCTGCTATTGATTATTTTGCCCCTTATAAAATGCACACCGCGGCGGACCAGTATTATACAAGCAATTACGACCTGTCAAAGTTCAGCAGTAATTTTTATGGAGCAGGTTTTCGAATAGCACCGCCAAAAGGGGTTTTTGGAATGCAGCATGTGAGTATGATGGAATTAAGATACGGGCACTATACCAGGACCAATGGTATGAAATCTGATATTATTTCACTGAATTTGAAGTTTAAGTAGTTCGTTTGAGAGAATAACCGCAGAGACACAGAGGCGCAGAGACGCAGAGAGTGATAAGCAATAGACAATTTGTAATAGGCAATGGTCCAGTTGTTATTCTCTTTTGTCTATTGCTAATTGTCTATTGTCCTCAGCGTCTCCGCGCCTCCGCGGTTATAATTGGTCTATCTTAATGAAATCCCGAACAGTCCATTGAATTCTATAAATGAAAAATGCCCCTGAATCCGGGGCATTTTTAAAAAATATAATAGATCAGTTTAAATGATCAGCAATGCATCGCCATAACTAAAGAACCTGTACTTGTCTTTAATGGCTTTCTTATAGGCTTCCATCGTCAGTTCATAACCGGCAAAGGCACAGGTCATGATCAGCAAACTAGTTTTGGGCAGGTGAAAATTAGTGACCAGTGAATCCGCGATATTGAAATCATAAGGCGGGTGAATAAAAGTATTGGTCCAGCCTTCGGACGGTTTTAATAATTTCTGCGCAGTAAAAGATGATTCCATGGCCCGCATGGTAGTAGTGCCGATGGAACAGATCCTATGGCCGTATTCCTTGGCGCGGTTCACGATCTTGCAGGCGGTGTCATCAATATGGTAGTATTCGGCATCCATTTTATGTTTACTCAGGTCCTCCACTTCAATCGGGCGGAATGTACCGAGACCGGTATGCAAGGTCACTTCCGCAAAACGGATCCCTTTTATTTCCAGGCGCTTGATCAGTTCACGGCTAAAGTGTAAGCCTGCAGTGGGAGCTGCTACTGCGCCTTCATGTTTTGCATAAACAGTCTGGTAACGCTCCTTATCCTCTTCATCAGGTTTGCGTTTAATGTATTTGGGCAAGGGCGTTTCCCCTAATCTTTCCAGGACAGCGCGGAATTCCTCTTCACTACCTTCCCATAAAAAACGGATGGTACGGCCACGACTCGTTGTATTATCAATTACTTCAGCCACCAGGTCTTCCTGTTCGCCGAAATATAATTTATTACCTACCCTGATCTTTCTCGCGGGATCAACGATCACATCCCAGAGACGGTTCGGTTTATTCAGTTCGCGCAACAGGAATACTTCAATTTTGGCCCCCGTCTTTTCCTTGCGCCCATACATGCGGGCGGGAAAAACTTTGGTATTATTCACAACGAACACATCTTTGTCATCGAAATACTCCATGATATCACGGAAATATTTATTCTCAATTTCACCCGTGTGGCGGTGTACTACCATCATGCGGGCATCTTCACGTCTTTTAGCAGGATTTTGGGCAATAAGATTTAGAGGGAGGTCGAAACGGAATTGTGAAAGCTTCATGAGTAAAGGGGTTTATGTAATAGTCTGATGACACAAACCAGGCAGGATGCCAGGAAGAGGTGAGTCAAATCCGGCCTTACGGCGCCGGGTTTGGTCAAGAACGACTTCGTTTTAAGCGGGCAAAGGTATACTATTTATGACTAAAATCGCGTTTAATTATTCACAGCTTATACCTTGCCTGTCAATAGGTAGTGTTTAAGCTGGAGTTTGTAACCCGCATTTTGCGGGACTGGGTACGCAGAATTTTGATAATCAAAGAATTTTCCCTGCCTGCCGGCCTTGCTTCGTCAAAGTTACACGAAGACGAAAAGCTGGCAGGTCTTTAATCTCTGGGCGAACCCTTTTCAAACAAAGAAATTCTCGGACCACTGAGCAAAGCCAAGCTATTGGTTCTCAAAATAATTTTATGCTTTTTATAGCGATATAGCATCTTACTTTTGTTATCAATAAAACCCTCCCGTTCATCCCACGGCTCTGAGCTCTGAGCTTGTCGAAGAGTCGAAGAGTGGAAATGATCGGGATACCAACCTTTATGAAGCGATCCCTTGTATTTCTTTTTGCAGGCTTATCCTTTATCTCAGCACAGGCACAGCCTGCGATCAAGGACAAAAAATACCCCAGCCTGTTATGGGAAATTACCGGTAACGGGTTAAAGAAACCTTCTTACCTCATCGGTACCATGCATGTGAGCAGCAAGCTGGCATTTCATCTGCCCGATTCTTTTTATATCGCATTAAGGAATGCGCAGATGGTGGCCCTGGAAACAAACCCGGAAACCTGGCAGGAAGATATGAGCAAATATGATCTCAGCAATAATGATTACAGCTCCAGTAGTCTTTATAGCGCTTATGCGTCCATGCCCAACGATTACCTGACCATAAATACCCTCAAATTCTTTAAGTACGATAATAAGATCCAGCGATCCCTTTATAGTAACCCGTCTACTATTAATAATTTATTGTACCGCAGTTATGGAAATGAGACCAGTGATTTTGAAGAAGACACTTACCTGGACATGTACATTTACCAATGTGGTAAAAAATGGGGCAAGCAGGTAGCCGGTGTGGAAAATTATGGCGAAAGCATGAAACTGATGGCGGAAGCCTACAAAGATGAGGCTAAGGATAAGACCAAAAAAGAAAGAAGCTCCGGTGATGGTAATGATGAATATTCATCCGACAAACTCCAGGAAGCTTATCGTAGCGGGAACCTTGACCTGCTGGATTCTATCAATAAATTCAACAGCGTCTCCGATGCCTTTGATGAAAAATTCCTGTATAAAAGAAACGAGATCCAGGCGCACTCGATGGACTCTATCATACGCTCAGGATCGATCTTATTTGTTGGTGTTGGTGCCGCCCATTTACCTGGCACCCGTGGCGTGATTGAATTGCTCCGCAAAAAAGGATACAAACTGCGCCCGGTCAAAATGGGAGAACGGGATAATAAGGATAAGGACCTGTTAGAAAAGATGAGGGTGCCGGTCACGTTCAGAACGGAAACAGCCAATGATGGGATGTTTAAAGTGGACATTCCCGGAAAATTCTACAAGTTTGGGGATGATGCCGCCCTTGACCAAAAACAATACGCTGACATGGCTAATGGCAGTTATTACATGGTGACCCGCATCATGACCAACGCCTGGATGTGGACAAATTCGACTGAGGATGTATATAAAACTATAGATAGCCTGCTGTATGAGAATATACCGGGAAAAATAGTTTCCAAAACAGCCATCAGCAAAAACGGTTATAAGGGTTTTGATATCACTAACCGTACCCGGCGGGGCGACCTGCAACGGTATAATATCTTTATTACTCCTTTTGAGATCATTTTTTTTAAAATGAGCGGGAACGGGGATTATGTAAAAGAAGGCGACGAAGCCAGACGTTTTTTTGGAAGTATACAATTAAAAGAATATAATAATGCTACAGATCCCGCCAATGCGGAATGGAAAAAATATTCTCCTTCCTGGGGTGGGTTTTCGGTGGACCTTCCCCATGAGCCGTATATCGGCAATGACGGCTCCTGGATTTTCGATGCCGAAGACAGATCAGCCGGTACGCAGTATCGCATTGTGAGATCGGATATTCACAACTACCATTTTGTGGAAGAGGACAGGTTTGACCTTGGTCTGATGAACGAAAGTTTTATGGCCTCTGCGTTTATTGACACACAACTCGCCAGCCGGCCAATCAGCTTACATGGGTACCCGGCCCTGGAAGGCAAATACAGGGACAAAAAAGGATTTATTTACCTGGCCCGGTTTATCATACAGGGACCACATTATTATACTTTGATAGCCCATGGCAAACAGGAGACGGCCGCCATGCATAATTTCCTGAACTCTTTCGAGATTAAACCATTTGAGTATAACGCAGCCAGGCCCGAAAAAGATACTTCACTTTATTTCGCAGTGACCACACCGGTATACCCTATAGAGAAAAAGATAAAACTGAATATACCCGGGTCCAATTTATTAGAAACCGATGAAGAGGATGCCGATCAATCTGAGGATGACCAGCTGGATGCGGGCGCTTACCGTAATAAAACGATCAGCAACGATACCACGGGTGAAAAAATATTTATAGCTTTTTTCCGTTCCTCCCGTTACCGTTATGTGAAAGACAGCCTGACCCTTCAAAAAGACAATGAAAATACGATCTTGGGAGATACGACCTGGATCATCAGGACCCGGAAAAAATCAGAATTACCCGGTCATATGAAAGTAGAGGAGATGGTGATCACGGATACCGGTAGCAGCCGGGCCCTCTGGACAAAAACCTTCTATAAAGATGGAATTGGTTTTTCGTTGGTCACAGAAATGGATACAATTACAGCGCCTAGTGGGTTTATAAAAAAATTCTATGAGACCTTTACCCCGGCTGACACCCTGAAAGGGATTAATCCTTTCACCAAAAAATCAAATCTCTTCTTCGCGGATTTTACAGGGCGCGACAGCGTGCTTCACCAGCGGGCGGTCAAACATATTGAGGATATTGATATGGATTCCTCCGATCTCCCCCAATTAAAAAAAGTCATTGCCGGGTTGAACTGGAATGAGAAAAAATACCTGGAAACAAAAAAATCACTGATCGGTAAATTTGGGGATATTAAAACCAATGCCTCGGCGAATTACCTGAAGGAATTGTATTATGCACTGGACGATACTGTACAATTGCAATATACCGTGTTGGAAAACCTGCTCCAACAGAAAACATTATATGCCTATGACCTGTTCCGGGATATTGTAAGCCTGGAACCACCCGTCATTGATGCGGATGCCGGTGGTAACACGGTATACAGTTCGCTCCGTCTTCCTGATCTTTACCGGAGAATATACAGTAGTGAAAACGGGAATTTTTTAGATGAGTTATCGGATTCATTGCAGCTGGCACGAAGCATCCTGCCCGACCTGCTGCCCCTGCTGAACCTGGAAGATTATAAAACCAGTATCATGAAACTGCTGGGAAAATTGGTTGAAAATAACCTGGTGAAGCCGAAGGACTATGAAATGTATTTCAGCAAATTTCTCCTGGAAGCAAAACAGGAATTAAAGAGGCAATCGATTGCGGAGAAGAAAAAGGCCATTGAAAAAGCGGAAGAAAGCAAAGGGGGAAAAAAGGCATCTACTTATCTGGATGATGATGAAAAGAAAGATTCCGGGAATGATGACCTCGGTTTGTATGCCACTTTGTTACTACCATTTTGGGAAACGAATGTGGCTGTGCAACCCCTGGTATTGCAAATGTTGCGATCAAATGACAAACAGGTAAAGTACAATACCCTGCTATTGTTGCTTACCAATAACCGGCCTTACCCGGATACCCTGTTAAAATACTTTGCCAGCCTTGATAATTACAGGTATAAATTGTATACCGACCTGAAAGAGAAAAAGCAAGGGGATAAATTTCCTGCTCTTTATAATAATCACCTTGATCTGGGTAAAAGCGCTTTACTGGATAAAAAAGAATCCAGCAAACCGGATTCGGTGGAATATGTGGACAGGCTGAGAACCGAATACAAGGGAAAGAAAGGATATATCTATTTCTATAAATACAAGAATAAAAAAGATGACCTGGTCTGGAAACTGGCTACCGTAGGCCTGGTGCCTGAAGATCCCAGGCAATTTGAATTTGAAGACAGTACCAGAAGTAATGCCGTTTTACTTAATGCACTGTTCTTAAGTACCGCCCATTACAACCTGTATGATTTTACCGGGTTTACGGAAACAAAGATCAAAGACGATGAACCGCTTGCCGGCCAGTTGAAAAAGGCCCTCCAGAAAATGATCTACTCCCGCCGGAAAAGCGCCAAAGAGTTTTACGGGGATGAAACGGATGCGACGACGTTGACGGATTATGTGGATTGAGTGAGAGATAACCGCAGAGACGCTGAAACGCAGAGCCGCAGAGGAGTTGAGGTCAATTGGCAATAGACAAAAGGACAAAGCAGCAGGTCTGTTATTTATTGTCTATTGTTCTCTGCGCCTCTGCATCTCAGCGCCTACGATTAAATCTGACTTGATGAAATTGGGCTATATAACAGGCTTGCCTTTGGGAATTGACGAAATCAATTTCTTTGTATAATCGGATTGAGGTTTAAAATAAATATCATCGGCATTACCGCTTTCTTCTATCTTTCCATTATTCATGACCATGATACGATCGCTGATGTAACGGACCACAGAAAGATCATGAGAAATAAAAATGACGGTAAAACCAAATTCTTTCTTCAGGTCATTCAGCAAATTCAATACCTGTGCCTGCACGCTGACATCCAGGGCGGAGACGGATTCATCACAAACGATAAAAGAAGGATGAAGCGCCAATGCCCTGGCAATAACAATGCGCTGGCGCTGCCCGCCTGAAAATTCATGGGGGTAACGGTTAAAGTGTTCGGCTTTCAGGTCCACTTTTTCCAATAGCTCCGTCACCTTATCTTTTCGTTGTTTGTCGCTGGATAAAATGCCATGCACTTTCATCGGTTCGGAAATAGCCGAACCGATCGTCAATCGTGGATTCAAAGAGGAATAGGGGTCCTGGAAAACAATCTGTACTTCTTTACGCAATGATTTCAGTTCCTCTCTTTTTTTAGAAGTAAGATCAATTCCATTATACATGATCTTCCCAGCCGTAGGCTCAATCAACCGGAGCAATGTTCTTCCCAATGTAGTTTTGCCACAACCACTTTCGCCCACCAGCCCCAGCGTTTCCCCTTTATAAACTTCAAAACTTATATCGTCAACTGCTTTGGTAAAGGCAAGGGCTCTGCCGAATAGTGTTTTCCTGGAAGGGAACCAGACCGAAAGGTTTGTTACCTCAATTAGTTTTTCTGTGGAATTAGGGATTAGGAATTGGGAATTCGGTTCTTCCACCTTTAAAATGACTGATGGACTAATTCCTAATTCCAAACCTTGCCTGCCGGCAGGCAGGTCCCCAATTCCTTGTCCCAAAAAATCACTCACCACCGGCAACCGTTCCCCCCTCGGATGATTCACCGGCCGGCAGGCCAGCAGGGCTTTGGTATAGGGATGTTGCGGATGGGAAAAGAGTTCCTTTACGGTATTTTGTTCTACGATTTCACCCTTTTGCATCACGGCGGCGCGGCCCGCTATTTCGGCAACAACGCCCAGGTCATGGGTAATAAAGATGACACCCATATTCGATTGTTGCTGCAGGTCTTTGATCAATTGAAGAATCGTTTTCTGTACCGTTACATCCAGCGCCGTAGTAGGTTCATCACAAATGAGTAAGGAAGGTTCACAGCACACCGCCATGGCGATCATCACCCGCTGTTTCTGCCCGCCGCTGAGCTGGTGAGGATAACGGTGAAACGCCAGCGCCGGATCGGGCAGTTTTACTTTCTCAAACCATTCAATGGTTCGCTGCTTCGCGGCAGCCCGTGTTATTTTGTTGTGTTGTAGGATAGCTTCCATCACCTGGTTACCGCAGGTGAGAACAGGATTAAGGGATGTCATTGGTTCCTGGAAGATCATCGCGATCTTATTACCACGGATGTCTTGCAATTCATACCGGTTTCTTTTCAACAGGTCCGTGGTCTCCCTTCCATTTTCAGAAAAGAAGATCTCTCCCGATGCATAGTTTGCGGGGGGCGAGGGAAGTAATTGCAGGATGGAAAGTGAAGTAACCGACTTACCTGATCCCGATTCTCCCACCAGTGCCATGATCTCGCCCCGGTTCACGGTGAGTGAGATATTCTTTAACGCAGGAGTGGTTCCCGATTCGGAAACAAAATCAACAGATAAATTCTTTATTTCTAATAGGGGAGACATAATTAGATGGAATTGGTTATTGGGAATTTGGAATTGGGAATTTGGCCTGCGTGGGAATGATCCTCGACAGGGAAGCTACCCCCAATTCCCAATAACTAATTCCTAATTCCTTCCAACCTTTCATCAACCAAAGTGTTCAAAATCGCAGATGCCGAACCGTCATCCCGTCATTGATCAGTTCTTTCAATGAATCAATGCCGATCTTTAAATGTCGCAGCACAAATTCTTCAGTTACTTTCCTGTCGCTTTCCTCTGTTTTTACACCATCGGGTATCATTGGCTGATCGCTCACCAGCAATAAAGCGCCGGTAGGGATCTTATTATAAAAACCAACGATAAAAACGGTGGCCGTTTCCATATCAATGGCATAAGCCCTTATTTTCTGAAGGTATTCTTTGAAGGGTTCATCATGTTCCCAAACCCTGCGGTTAGTCGTGTACACGGTGCCTGTCCAATAATCCACCCCATAATCACGGATGGTGGTGGATACGGCTTTCTGCAATGCAAACGCGGGCAGGGCCGGTACTTCGGCAGGGAAATAATCATTAGAAGTTCCTTCACCTCTTATCGCAGCGATGGGGAGTATCAGGTCGCCCAGCTTGTTACGTTTTTTTAATCCGCCACATTTACCTAAAAATAAAACCGCTTTGGGATGGATGGCGGTCAGCAGATCCATGACCGTAGCGGCTGTCGGGCTTCCCATGCCAAAATTGATGATGCTGATATTATTAGCAGTAGCACATTGCATAGGTTTGCCCTCACCTATCACGGGTACCTTATTTAATTCAGCGAACATATGGACATAGTTGCTGAAATTGGTCAACAGGATATATTCGCCAAAATTTTCCAGCAATTCACCGGTATAGCGGGGCAACCAGTTATGTACAATTTCCTCTTTCGTCTTCATGTTCGAAGAGTTTATCATGTAAGCCAAATCGCACGGGTTCGATGAGTAGGCCTCGCACTGAGGAAAAGGAGAATAAGGAGAAAAAAATATCACTCTTTTTTCCTCTGTGCGATGTGTATTTGTCGCACAAAGAAAAAAGAGGAAAAGAAATTGCTCTTTTTTCCTCTGTGCGAGGTGTATTTGTCGCGCATAGAAAAAAGAGGGAAAGAAATTACTCTTTTTCCTCTGCGCGAGGCTCCGCTAATTTAAAACTTTATTTTTGGATGGATGATTATAATAAACTACCCCGAACCTGCTTTCCGCATGAAAAAGGAGAATGACAAAGAATTCATCTTTGATGTCTTGCGAAAAAAATGGATCGGGCTTACTCCGGAAGAATGGGTGCGGCAGAATTTTGTGCAATACCTGTTGCAGGAGAAAAGATATCCGGCTACCCTGGTGGCCATTGAAAAAGAGATCCGTTTAGGGGAATTAAAAAAAAGATTTGATGTACTGGTTTACAATGGCCGGCATGAACCCTGGATGATGATCGAATGCAAGGCTGCGGACATACCCTTAGATGATTCTGTGCTTCAACAAATACTCCGCTATAATATCAGTGTTCCGGTTCCATTTACAATTATCACGAATGGAAATCTTACCTATGGCTGGCAAAGAAAGGAAAATAATCTTGAGCTCATTGATGAATTGCCTGATTGGAAATAAAGGATCTAAAAAGAGAATGATGCCGGGAAGGGCGGTAAGACGGGAAGCATATCGAACAGATGAGCAAGGATTTAAGAACAGACGAAGTAATTCCCGAAAGTATAAGAAATCTGGAATTTTAGGTATGTACGCATTTCGACATTCTAAATTCCCCGCCTGAATAACGCAGTCGGGCAGGCTTGTTCATCTGTTCGCCATTCTTTTCTTCCCGCCTTCCTCGCAGAGTCCTGCGGACCGGCCAAATTATTTCGGCATCGCGAATATCTTCTCATCGATCGGAACATTCAGCTCTATCTTATCAAATTTGATCAGCTGGAAATCCTGGCCCCCTATTTTTTTTGTTCTGGTCATGCTGAATTTAAGACCGTTCACATCCTTGATATCCGTGTAATAGGTTTCCACTTCAGCTTCCTGTCCCATCATATCCTGTTTGGCAATGGATTTGTTCAGCATATAATCCGTGGTATTGATAAAGAAAGTAGTGATCTTACCATCGTCTTTACTGGTCAGGTTTATCTTAAAGGTCTTAATACCATCCACGTCTTCCTGTCCAAGCAGCTCCACTTTATGACCCCTTGCCTTATAATCCATCAGGTGATTAACCAGGCTTGCCTGAGCTTTAAAATCGTTGAGTTCCGCACCGGTTACTTCCGTAGCGGTGGTAGCTCCGGCAAATGGATTGATCTTCCAGCCTTTTCCATTATAATATACATTGGTAATGGATTGCCCCATTACATCCACATCGGTCCGCATGGCTTTCCCGTTGATGATCTGGGTAGTTAAGGGCAGATCATTACCCTGAACTGTAACCGTTGCGGTCATTTTAGCGCTGGTTACTTTATTAAAAGCATCCAGACCGCCCATAGCAGATGTATATTTCTGGATCACATCATCAACCGTCTGTGCCTGCGCGGTAACAACAGCCAGGCTGAAAAAGGCAAAAAGCAATTTCTTCATGAGTTGTGTTTTTGAAGTTCATCCGCCATAGCTTTAGCGAAGGCGGGGGTGAAGGTAGGATTTTCAGGTTAATGCGGAAATTGGTTGGATAGACGGTGAACGTGAGGGAGGGGTTGTATGGAGTAGGTGGGTAATGCTGCTTCATTTAACTTATTCATTAATGAACCAGGATCCGGTATAAAATACCTGTGAACAATTGTTGGCAATTATTCTTGTTGATTTTAACCAATAACCTTTATGACCCTTCAAGGAAGAAACAACAATTACCGTATCCGGATGGCCCCGAAAAATTTTCATATCTTTTTTCCACCGGAAGAACGGGGGGAAAGAAGAACTTTGACACAGTTTACTTTACACTCCCGAAAGGGAATGTTCGCAATTATTAGTTCACTTTTATCTATTATCTATTCACTGTTCAACATTCTTTACGGGAATATTCCCAATTCCGCATAACTGGTCCCTACCTTATTGATCGCAACCACATAAGCCGCCGTCCGCATATCCGGAATAGCCGGATTATTCTTCCAGGTATTCATGATCTCGTGGGTGGCCGCGATCATGGTTTCTTCCAAACCACTATATACCAGGTCTACCTCATCAGGTCCGTGCATAATGAATTCTCTTTCGTTCTCTTTTACCCGTTTGCCGCTGAGTTCTTCCATCTGTCCGAGGATATGGGTATTGAGGTTTTCCGCAAAACGTTTTTCCAACCGGCCATAACGCACATGACTCAGGTTCTTCAACCATTCAAAATAAGAGACGGTAACGCCCCCGGCATTCAGGTACATATCCGGGACTACCAGGGTACCCTTTTTACCAAATACATCATCAGCATCGGGAGTTAAGGGACCATTGGCCGCTTCACCGATGATCTTTGCTTTTACACGGGGTGCATTTTCACCATTAATGACATTTTCCAAAGCAGCCGGAATCAGGATATCGCAATCCATTTCCAACGCATCGCCATTCTTTTCAAAATTGTTAGCGCCGGGAAAATCCAGAATCGATCCTGTCTTTTTACGGTGGTTAAAGACCTCATCCACATCCAATCCTTTATCACTCCAGATGGCGCCTTCGTATTCCGCCAGGCCAACGATCTTCGCGCCGGCATCCTGGAAAAATTTGGCGCTGTGATAACCTACATTACCCAGGCCCTGCACAACCACTCTTTTGCCTTCAACCCCGGTTGTTAACCCGAGCTTCTTCATAATATCAGGCATATTGCATACTTCCCTCAAACCAAAGAAAACACCCAAACCCGTGGCTTCCCTGCGTCCACGAACGCCTCCTTGCGTTACCGGCTTACCGGTTACGCAACCTGCCGCATCGATCTCGCCGGGATGCATCGCGGAATAAGTATCCAGTATCCAGGCCATTTCTCTTTCACCTGTTCCATAATCGGGTGCGGGAACATCTGTACCCGGACCTATAAAATTTTTCTTGATCAGTTCTGCCGTATACCGACGGGTGATCTTTTCCAGTTCATAAGGAGAATATTTTTTGGGATTGATCCTGATGCCGCCTTTTCCCCCGCCAAAAGGAACATTTACAATGGCACACTTGTAGGTCATCAATGCAGCCAGGGCCATTACTTCATCCTGGTTCACTTCCGCCGCAAAACGAATACCTCCTTTGCAGGGCGCTTTGTGATGGGAATGTTGTACACGGTAAGCTTCTATCACTTCAATATTGCCATCATCTCTTTTTAGGGGGAACCGCATCTGGAAGACCGCGTTACATTCTTTGATCTGTTCCAGTATCCCTTTTTCCCATTTGGTAAATTTGGCGGCTTTGTCAAAACTTTTTTCCACCGCGCCGAAAAAGCTGTAATGTTTGTCTGGCATGAGTTGAGATTTATGTTGTGAATGGTGAGTTGTGAATGGTGAATGGTTTACGAACCTAAAAGAACTTTTCCGATTGGCGACTGAGCGACTGCCTACTGCCTACTGCCCGACTGACCCTCCCTCTCCATCTTACCAATCCTTCTCCCAAGCCGAACAAGGTACAATACAATACCTGCGAGTATGGTGAGAATGACGGCTATTACCACATAGCTCCGCTGGTCACTACGCATGAATTCCCCGACAGTTGATTCCTTGCTTCCATCCTGTGCGTTCATTATTCCGGAAATGAATAATAATAACAGCATTAATAAGAGAGGCTTTAATTTTCTCATTGCATCAACTTTCGTTCTTTTAATATTGATAAACGTATTTTCAAGGTAGTTATCCATACGCCTAGTAAGGACCATCCCAGGAAAGCCGGCCACTCCACCATACGCATGAGCTGGCTTACATCCTTAAAATCAAGAGCCGGGTTTCCTTCCTGCCCGGGGTGCAGGCTCGGTAATATCCTGGGTACGATCCAGATAGCGGGGAACAGCATCGCGTAAGCAAAAATATTATACACCGCACTGATCCGGGCTCTTTTGTCCATATCATTAATGGAATCACGTAAAACCATATAAGCGAAATAGATAAGTAAAGCGATGGCAGCCCCGATCAGTTTGGGCTCCCTGGCAATAGCGCTAAAAGAGTCAAACAGGGGATTATTGGGATCGGCCCAGGTATAACTCATCCAGATAGCGCCCGTTGTATATCCTAAAATGCCGAATAATATTCCACTGGTGGCATACTGCCGGGCATAGATATCATACTTGAGATTATAGGTGTGCAGGTAACGAATGGCATTGACGGCAGAAATAGTAAACAGGGTCATCATACACATCCACATTCCTACATGAAAGAACAGGTTGCGGCTGGTTTGTCCCAGGGCGGGAAGGTTGGGAACCTTAATGAGTAAGCCTGCCACAATTGTATAAACCAGTAAAACAACACAGACGATCTTCCACCATGACTTACTCATATCGTTTATTATTAGCCATTGGATAGATCCAGAAGATCCCAGCGGCGAAGAGAATTAGTTTGCAAAAATAAGGGGAAAATGAATATCCCCGCCTGACCGGACGGGCAGGGAACAGATGAACCCCGCATGAAGCGGGGCAGGCAGATTTAAGAACGCCGAAGTCCGTACATACATTATGCCCGTGAATTTCATATGTGATCGTAAACTACTTCTTCTGTTCTTAATTCTGCCTGTCCCGCGCCATGCGGGATTCATCTGTTCGACATTCGCTAGTCTTTCCAAAGAAAGGGAAATAGGATAACCGCCAGCATAATGATCATCAGGTCTAAGGCGACAAGGAGTAATATGGTGTTGAGCGGAATGGTCAATGCAGGATTAAAAGCGGCATTGGAAAGTCGCATAAGTAATAATAGTTGCGGGATTATAAGAGGAAAACCGAGCACAGCCATGATAGCCGCGTTTTGCTGGGCCCTGGCTGCGATAGCCGCTAAAAAAGTAAAAACAAGACTAAGGCTCCAGCCTCCCAATAATACAAGCCCGATAAATGGCCCTGCTTTTTGAATAGGATTGCCAAGGAAAAGACTAAAAAGTAAAAGGCTCAGGAGGCTCATCACGAGCATCAGCAGGGAATTAAAAAGCAGCTTGGCCAGGACAAAATCGGCCGGCGAAGCGATAGAATAGTAATACAACATTCTTCCCTTGCTTTCCTGTAAAAAACTTTTGGCGACGGCATTGATACAAATGAATAACTGGATCACCCAGAACAACCCGTTCCATACTTTACTTTCCGGCTCCTCAATGGCCATGAATAAAACGAAGATGGTGGAACCGATATATAGAAGAATACCATAGAAGCTATATTGCTGCCGCACTTCCAACAGCAGGTCTTTTTTAAAAAGGGTGAATATGTGTCGGGTTGAAGGAATAGTAATTGGGTTTAAGAACAAAAATACTATTTAATACAGGATTAAGTTTAAATCGCAGAGGCAGCGGAGGTGCGGAGGCGCGGAGAAGTTGAAGGCAATTAACAATTGGCAATAGACAAAAAGACAAAGCATCGGGTCTGTTGTTCTTATTGCCTATTGTTCTCCGCGTCTTCAATGATGAGAGTCTGCTGCATCCGTTGAACATATTTTCTGTTTTAATCAGCTTAATTGTATAAAAAGCACACTTCAATCAACGGTCATCTTCTTTTCTTTAAAAAAGAGCCGC
>JADGPW010000145.1 GCA_017882265.1 Chitinophagaceae bacterium
CAATGTAAGGGAGAACATCCACAATAAAGCGATAAACAGAAAGAGCATCAAAAACTTTCTAAAAATCTGCCCCCGTAGTTCTCATTGCTTCCTCTTTGAACGGCTATTGTTGCCTCTTTGCTTCCTCTGATTTGCCTCTTTGCTCTCTCGGATTTCAAGGGGGAACAGAGGCGAATCCGAGGAGGCAAAGAGGAGGCAAAGAGACAAATCCGAGGCAAAAAAGAGATTCGTCACAGGTTTTGTCGGATACCGTCACAAGTTTTGGAGAACACCGTCACATTTTTGAGCAAACCAAACGGGATGAGAATTAATTTTACTTCGTCAATGCCAGGGATCCCGATAGCTATAGGGATTCGCCCAGGACTACCGGGAAGAGCGGACCCGGTAACCCTTTCCCTGGTAGCGACAAAGGAAATAGACAATTTTTTAAAAGCTCTTTGACATAGTGGCATTACAAAAAAATCTTTTATTTAATTCGTTATTTCATTATTGCATTGCCTTGTCTTCATTTTTGCTTTTTACCCACTTCATGATACCATAGATAACGCAGATTACAAGAATGAAGATAATGGTCGAGATGATTTCCCATTTGCTCAAACTGGTAAGTAACCAAACAATGGCAGCAATGCCAATTAAAGGAACGATCAAGCCGCCGGGTGCCCGGAATGTTTTTTCCGCTCCATTCGGCTTTCTCATTCTTAATTTAATGGTAGATAAAATAACGGCGAGGTAAATAAGCAGTATAGCCGCGCTGGCCATAACGGCTAATTGTTTAAAACCACCGGAAATAGAAAAAATAAAAATGAGTGAGCCGTAAGTGGTTATTGCCAAATGAGGCGTGGCAAACCTGGGATGAACTTTGCTGAGGAATTTGGGGAACATCCCATCATTGGCACCGGCAAATAATAACCGGGGCGTAGCCAGTACATCGGAAGTTACATTTCCAAAACAGGAAATAGCGGCGGTGATTAAGAGGATGGTTGCACCCACCGGTCCAATAATTTTTTCGGCCACCGCAGCAAGTGGAGCGGCTTTAAATGTTGCTATTTCTGTACCTAATACACCCTGCGTTACCGTTTGTAATAAAATATATACGATAAGTACAATTAAACCGCCTATCAAAATACCCAGGGGTACCGTGCGTTTCGGGTTTTTGAATTCTCCGCTTGTACCCAACGAGGTTTCAAATCCGGCAAAGGCAAAAAATAAAATAAGGGCAGTGTCACCAAAAGTTTTCAGGGATGGTACATGTTCCCAGTGCAGGTTGCCGGCTTTCACATGGCTGAATCCAAAGATAATAATACCAAAGAGTGGAAGTAATTTTATTATGGTGAGAAGTTTCACCAGGCCAATACCTTGTTTTGCGCCACGCACATTGATCATTATCATAAAACCAATTAGTACAAAAAAGAAAACAGCTCTTATCAGCGGATTTGCAAAAGCAGGAAATACAACAGCCAATGAATCAGCAATGATATTCATCACCGCTGCGCTACCCAAAATGCCCCAGCCAAAAAAGTATAGCCAGTTAATGATATAACCGGGAAAGTTGCCGAATGCGGTTTCTACATAAGCATAGGAACCTCCGCTGGTGGAAACACGGCTCCCGATTTCGGCGTAGCAAAGCATAATGGCAGCCAGCATAATGCTGCAAAATATATAAGCGAATACACCAAAAGCACCTATTTTAATACTTACAATGGCCGGCAGTGCAAAAATACCAGCACCAATTATACCGTTGACAATTGAAAGTGCCAGACCAGGAACACCTATTACGCGTTTTAAACCCTCATTAGAATTTACAGTTGACATGGTTGCTCTCGTATTGATTGTCAAGATAGGGAAGTAAATAGATAATAGTGAATAGTTCTCAAATCCGAAGAGATCTTACAACTTGGATACTCTCCCAATTCCGTACAGTTTTTTCAACTTAGAGCACTATTCACTATTATCTATTCACTATTATCTATTATCTCTTCTTACTGCCCAAACACATAACTATATTCGATCTTTCCCGTCAGTTCTTTTTTATTGTTAAAAAGAGCTTCTTTAGTCTTGAGACCTTTGGCATCAAACAGGTAACGCCAGATCAGGTAATTGAGGTCTATACTCGAAGTAGTCGTTATTTTTTGGATCACCCGGTCACTGTCATCATATTCAAACATCAGGTCAGGTAATAATTTTTTTACCTTGGAATTATAACGTACGATATCGGTCGTCCTGTTTTTATCATCATAATAATAATAAAGGTAACCGGCTTCTATACCTCCCCTGTAGGTTCTTTCTTCGCCCGCATTGCCATCCTGGTCCGCTACAAAGCGAACCTCAAGACTATCTATACTTTTTCCGTTGCCCGTAGAAGATATGATCCGCCACATATGGGTTGGTTTACCTGCTACATTATAAAACCACTGGTGGACCTCAGACTGGTCAAAATCATTGGCCGTATCACGGGTGATGTTTTGTACCCGGGTTATCTGACCGCTGGCATTATATTCATAGGTGGTGGTGCTTTGAATCTCCGTGGAAGAATCCGACATGCTAATTATTCTTCCCTGGTTATCAAACCGTGAATAAATGATCGTTTTATTCAGGTTCGTGATCGTGGAGACCTTTAAAGCCATCCCGTTTTCTTTCACTTCCTGTAATTCGGTGAAGTCTGTAGCCCTGGCTCCCTGTGGGTCATATCCGGTGGCTGTAACTGTTCTTACTTTATTAGCAATAAAAGTTTTCATCTGCCGGTTGGTCTCCTGGGTGCCAATAATATCATTATAATAATACTGAGCATGCAAATAAGAGGAGAGTAAGACAGAAAAGGCCAGGAAAATGTTTTTCATGCGTGGATATATTGTTTTTATTAGTAAAAACCGAGAAACGGAAGATTTTAATTTTCGGATTATAACCGCGGAGACGCAGAGGCGCAGAGACGCTGAGAGGGTCTATCATTATCTCTGCGTCTCTGCGCCTCTGCGATTAACCTTGTTTTAGTACTCAAAATTACCTGAATTGATCAACAACGAAAAAGAATGCCCCCTTGTATTTTTGTGACTATTTTTAAGAAAAATTTACCGTGTCGCATCTCCCGGAGCGAAAAGAGAAAGATTGCCTGAATTGCGGGGCGATTGTACAGGGGCGTTATTGCCAGGAATGCGGACAGGAGAATGTGGTGCCAAAAGAAACGTTTTGGCACATGGCAACTCATTTTTTTTATGATATTACCCATTTTGACAGCAAATTTTTTTACAGTATATATCATCTCCTGTTCAAACCGGGATTCCTGTCAAAAGAATATATACTGGGCAGGCGCACCCGTTACCTGCACCCGGTACCGATGTATATGTTTACATCGGCCATTTTCTTCCTCCTGTTCTTTAGTTTATTAAAGCCCGAAACGCTACATTCCACCCTGGATGATCCAATGACCAAGAAAGCAAGAGTAGAATTTATCAATACGGTGGAGGAGAAATTAAAAGCAGAACCCGGTAAAGATGAATACCTAAAGCAACTGGACTTATTAAAAGATACGACAAGAAACGTCACTATGAATGATCTTTTACTCTTATCCGAGGGCAATTTTATCCATTTAGGAGGATCCAGGGAATACAGGAGTATCGCCCAATATGATTCGATGGAAAAAGCCTTGCCTGATTCGGCAAGGGATGGGTGGTTCAAACGCCGGATCATCAAAAAAGTGATCGAAATAAATAATAAATACCGCGGCAATGCTAATGAAGCACTCGATAAATTCACAGGAAGCCTCTTGCATAATTTGCCCTATTTGCTTTTTGTATCCCTGCCGCTTTTTGCGCTCATACTAAGACTGGTTTACATAAGACGAAAGCAATTCTATTTCGCGGATCATGGCGTTTTTACTATTCACCTGTATGTCTTTACATTTTTAGTTCTGTTGGCTGTATTTGGGATAAATTCTTTGTATGATTTAACCCATTGGGGAATTTTTAACTGGCTGATAGCGGCGCTATTTATTAGTTTATTCGTGTACCTATACCTGGCTATGCGGAAATTCTATGGGCAGGGCCGCGGCAAAACATTTTTGAAATTCCTGCTGGTCGTATTTTTATCACTGATCATGATGTTTATCCTCTTACTTTTATTTATATTCTTTTCGGCTTTCACCCTTTAACTTGTACAAGATGAATTCAAAGCCTGCTGACGCATTCGCAAGATTGGTTGGAATAATGGATGTGCTGCGCGAAAAATGCCCCTGGGACAAAAAACAAACCATCCAGTCATTACGCCAAATGACCATTGAAGAGACTTATGAACTGGCAGATGCCATTACCGAAGAAAACTGGAAAGCTATCAAAGAAGAATTGGGCGATTTATTGCTGCATGTTGTTTTTTATGCAAAGATCGGCAGTGAAGAAAAGCAATTTGAGCTGGAAGAAATCATCAATGGCATTTGCGAAAAATTAATCTCTCGCCACCCGCATGTATATGGTGACCCCGCCAATGCGGGAAACGTAAATACCGCCGAAGATGTAAAAAAGAACTGGGAGAAACTAAAATTAAAAGAAGGAAAGAAATCAGTAATCGGGGGAGTACCCCCATCACTCCCGGCTATGGTAAAAGCTATGCGGCTGCAGGAGAAAGCTAAACAGGTAGGGTTTGAATGGGATAACAAAGAACAGGTCTGGGAGAAAGTGGAGGAGGAAATGAGGGAGTTGCAGTCGGCAGTCGGCAGTCGGCAGTCGGCAGTCAGCAGTCGGCAGTCGGCAGTCAGCAGTCAGCAGTCGGCTCCCGATAGCTATCGGGACGACAATCAGCAGTCGGTCGTAGAGACAGGGCATGCCCTGTCTGTACAGCAACAACAGCAGCAGCATATCGAAGAGGAATTAGGTGATGTTATATTTTCATTGATCAATTATGCACGGTTTTTGCAGGTGGATGCCGAAAATGCACTGGAAAAGACCAATAAGAAGTTCATCCACCGGTTTACACAGATGGAACAGGAAGCTTTGCAAAACGGTAAAGACCTGCATCAAATGACCCTGGAAGAAATGGATGCCATCTGGAACACGATCAAACAACGACAAGAGAAGTGAAGCCACCTTTACGCCATATTTTTTTTAGCAGGAAGGCGCTGTTAGGGGTGGCTATATTCCTATTTGTTTTCTCATTAATTTTTGACACGCTCTATTATAACCGGACATCCGTTACCCAGGAAGTTCGTGCAGCTGAAAAATACCTTCATCATCACGAAAAGGACTTCAGCGCTTTTACAGCGGATACAACATTAATCAAGAAAATACTATACAATACCAATTTCCCGGAGGAATTCAAAGGATTTACCTCGAAGCCTTACGGAATCTTTCTATATCGGATCAGCTCAACCGGAAATTGGAGCCTTGCCAGCTGGAGCAGTCAACTGATCCTGCCACCCCCGGAAGCATTCAGTGAACCGGACGGGGCCTACTTCATGCATTTATCCAATGGTTATTACCTGGTGAAGAAGAAGATGACCGGTACGGATAAAGAACCGGTACTTGCTATTGCGATGATCCTTATCCGTTCAGATTTTTTTTTAGAAACCGGTTACCTGCCCCAGCGGTTTACTTTTGGTAATGAAGCCGATAAAAAAGTTTCCCTGAGTGAAAAGCCAACGCCCTTTCCCGTAAAAGCTGTGGATGGCAAAACAATTTTTTATTTAGCTAAAAAAACATCAGGGGCTGTTACCTACAATGATACATTCACAGTATGGCTGCGTTTTGCCGCTATTTTCTTTTTGCTGGTATTCGTGTTCCGCCTTGCTGAATCAGTAGCAGCCCGGAAAGGCGCTTTACAAGGTATCGGATTCCTGCTGGCTACCCTGATCTTATTACGGGTCATAACTTACTATTTCCCGGCTATACTCAATCTCAGGCAATTTGATCTGTTTGACCCCAGCATTTATGGATCTAATATTGTTAATCGTTCATTAGGTGATTTGCTGATCAATGCTGTTTTATTATCCTGGGTTGTTTTGTTTGCCTGGTCAAAATTGCGGGATATAGATGATCTGACTTTTCATTCAAAACCGGTGACTAAATGGATAACGGGTTTGCTCTCCCTATGCCTGCTGATAAGTTCTACACTGGTTTTGGCTACCACCATTCGCAGTATGGTCACCGATTCCAAGATATCATTTGATGTGACCAATTTCTTCAGTCTTAATAAGAATACGGTTTTCGGGTTTATTGTACTGGCCTGTCTTTCCCTTTCTTATTATTATTTCACCCAATTATTATTCCGGCTGATCTTCCCGCTTTTCAGGGGCCACACGTACCTGATCTATTTCGCAATTGCTTTTACAGGTCTTGTTTATTTAACCTTTCGTTCAGGGAATCCGGCCGTATTGTTCTATATCCCCGTATTGGTCTGGCTGCTGGTGTACACCTGGTTGCTCAGCAGGAAAAGCTTTTTATTGGAACATGTCCGTATCAATGTGGCCGGAATACTTTTCTGGATCTCGGTATTCTCCGTTTCTATTTCGGTGATCATGCTGACCGAAAACAAAAATGCAGAATGGGAGAGAAGGAAGACCTATGCCGAAAAAATTGCGGTGCAAACTGATCCTTCCAGTGAAACGACCCTTAGTATCGGGCTTGCGTACCTGGACAATGATTTTTTATTTGACAACTTTGCCCGGTTCCGGAATGAAAAAACGGGCAAATTCCTGCGGGATAGTATTATCAATGCGAATTATAAAACGTATATCAATAAATATGAAACAAAATTATACGTGTTTGATTCCACCGGCAAAGGACTCTACAATGAGGATCCAGATTCCTATGAAGCCTTAAATACCATTTTATCCGTACAGGCAAAAACCACTACCACACCCGGGCTTTTTTTTTATGAGACCGCTTTTGATAAGTTTACATATATCACGAGGCGGGACATTACGAATGAAGCCGGAAAGAAAATCGGATCTGTTTTTATTATTTCAAACCCCCGGCAGTATAAGAGTGAAGCTTTACTTCCGGAATTATTCAAACAGTTCCGGAATGAGGATGTGGAAAGTTCCCCGATCTATTCGTATGCCATCTACATCGATACCGTTCTTGTTTCCCCTATCACCAAATACCCTTTCCACACCAGGATCAGCAAAGATGAGATTCCCATTGGGGAAATTGACAAACGGGAAAAAGGCAGCTATGATGAATTATGGTATAAGGTTTCCGCCAAAAAAATAGTGGTCATGACACGCAAACGTGACACGGTCATTGAAACGATCACCTTGTTTTCTTATATATTCTGCTCCTTCCTCTTCCTGGTTTTGTTTGTTCGGTTGATCTCAGCTGTTCTGAAAATTGGCGCCGGGCAGATGAAACTTAAAAAAATGCTGCAATGGAATATCCGCAGCCAGGTGCATGGCACCATTATTTTTATCAGTTTCCTGTCCTTTGTTATTATCGGTATTGCCACGATCTCTTTTTTTATCAGCAGGTATAACAGGAATAATACGGACAAACTCGGCCGGGCAATGAATATTACGGTAAATGAAATGAGGAAAAAGATAAAGGATCTGAATACGTTTGATGATGTGATAAAAATGTATGATTCGGTCTCCCTGAATAATTTACAAAACCTGGTCAATGAAGTGGCCGATATCCATGGAGTAGATGTAAACGTGTATAACCCGCAGGGCAGTCTCCAGGTTTCTTCACAGGCGAATGTGTATAATAAAGGGGTGCTTAGCAAACAAATGGATCCCAATGCTTTTTACCACCTGGACAAGCTAAAAGAAGTGCAGCATGTCCAGAAAGAGCGGATCGCCGACCTTTCTTATTTCAGTATCTACGCCCCGGTAAGAGATGATAAAGGGGAAATGTATGCCTACCTGAATATCCCTTATTTCGCTTCCCAGCCTGAACTGGACCAGGAAATATCCAATTTTCTGGTGACGATCATTAATCTGAACGCTTTTATCTTCCTGGTCGCGGGATTGATCGCTTTATTTATTACCAACCGGATCACCAGTTCATTCTCCCTGATCAGCAACAAAATGAAAGAAGTGAACCTCGGCCAACTTAACGAAGCGATTGCCTGGAACCGGGATGATGAGATTGGTGACCTGGTAAAAGAATACAATAAAATGGTTGCTAAACTGGACGAAAGCGCCGATGCATTGGCTAAAAGTGAAAGGGAAGGAGCCTGGCGGGAGATGGCAAGACAGGTAGCACATGAAATTAAAAACCCCCTGACACCCATGAAACTGAGCATTCAATACCTCCAAAAGGCCATAAATAATAACCAGCCGAATGTGAAAGAATTATCCAGTAGTGTGGCGAATACCCTGGTCGAACAGATCGATCATCTTTCGAAGATCGCTGCGGATTTTTCGCAATTTGCGAATATTGGGAATACTCACGTGGAGTTATTTGATCTCCACGAAGTGATCTCTTCCCTCCGAAATCTCTATCAGCCAAACCATAACGTAGAACTGGAGTGGCATCCGGCCGAAGGGAAAATGATGGTGGAAGCGGATAGAACCCAAATGAACCGTTTGTTCACCAATCTGTTGGCTAATGCCGTGGAGGCCTGTCATGGGAATAGGGATTGCGGGATATGGGTAAATGAAGAAAGAATGGAGAATAGGATCCGCATCAGTATCAGGGATAACGGAGAAGGTATTCCACCCGAAATGCGGTCCAGGATATTTGTTCCAAATTTTACCACCAAATCATCCGGCACCGGCCTGGGTCTTGCCATGTGTAAAGGAATTGTAGAGCAGGCTCATGGTAAAATATGGTTTGAAACCGGGGAGGGAAAGGGGACCACATTTCATGTTGAACTGCCGGTGTTGGTATAAATAAATTACGATCAGGAAATCATAGGAAAATCCGGGTAAAGACAGGGTATGCCCAGTCTTTACCGAATTTCGACATTCAATAACCCCTTCGGGCGCACCCTGCTTAATTCTGTACGTAGAATGCTTTTTTCAAAAACATTATTAACTTGGTATATTATAAGGAATAATTTTTTAACAGGCTGTCAAAATGCAGGTAAGATGAAACTATTCTCAAAGGGCATAATCATTATTGTATTCTTAATTTTTTTGATAAAAACAGGTGTAGCACAGGACAATCAAAAAAGGTTTGACGCTTACATGGTTGTTGAAAATCCCGGATCGACAGTAAAAAGCTCCCTGCAGAACGGGATTTTCTATGAAATGGATCCCATGCGGATCAGGTTGGTTTTTAATGAAGAAAAATGGGATGGTGTA
>JADGPW010000146.1 GCA_017882265.1 Chitinophagaceae bacterium
GACCCGAAATGGTTCCATCGGAGGACGAGTCAGGCGAGTCCATACAAGAAGAAAAGAATTTGAATAGAAAGATACAACCCATACAATAGAAGTTGCAAGTCATGGAAGATAAATATTTGTTAAGCAGAGGCGGCTCCGCAGCAATAAAAAAGAGTAGCCGGGAAGAACGGGAAGAAGGGAAGTAGTATAATTTCTTCCCGTCTTCCCGTTCTTCCCGGCTAAAGACCAAAGCAAAACCTATAATTTCAAATGGCAGCAACCTTTATTATCAAACCTGCTTCCATTATATTCATCAAAACCCAATGAGGACAAAACTGGTTGACAAAATGGAAGATTGGGAATATTCCTCTTTTAGAGATTACTTAGGCTTGAGAAATGGAACTTTGACAAATAAAGAACTTGCTATTCAGCTTTTAGACCTGGATATGAATAGATTTTATGAGGACTCATATGGTATAATTAATGACGGGGGCCACGGTTTTGATGACGGGTGCCACGGTTTTGAACCGTGACACCCTTCCAACACAAAATGAACAAACTCTTCAAAATATATTTACCCTGGCGAAAGCGACCTCCTACAGCGCCTCCCCGCAGGTATTTCACCCGCCAGGGAATTCTCCGGTTTCTTAAGCGGCTGGGTATGGGGATCCTGGGATTGGTCCTATTATTCTTTATCCTGAACTGGATATTTCCGCTACCCGATAAGGTTGAGTATTCAACCATTGTTACCGATAATAAAGGAGAAGTGGTGAATGCCTTCCTGACAAAAGATCAGAAATGGCGCATGAAAACAGAGCTCAGTGAAATTTCGCCGCTGCTGCGAAAAACCATCATTGCCAAAGAAGATAAACACTTTTACTCCCATCCCGGGGTCAATCCTTTTGCGGTGATCCGGGCTTTTTTTAATAATGTTTTCAGGATGCGGCGAACATCCGGTGCGAGTACCATCACTATGCAGGTCGCCAAGGCCCTGGAGCCGGGTAAACGGAATATCTGGAGCAAGATCAGGGAAATGTTCCGGGCCTTTCAACTGGAATTGAAATACAGCAAGGATGAGATCCTGCAGATGTACCTGAACCTGGTACCTTATGGCGGAAATATTGAAGGAGTAAAATCGGCCTCCTTATTATATTTCAAAAAGAATCCAGACCATCTCTCCCTGGCCGAGATCACTACCTTAAGTATCATCCCCAATCACCCGGGTGCATTGATCCTCGGCAGGAACAATGACCTGATCGTTAAAGAAAGGAACAGGTGGTTGAAAAAATTTGCCGATGAGAAAGTATTTACGCAGAAAGAAATTGAAGACGCCCTCGCCGAACCTTTAACGGCCACAAGAGGAACCGTGCCCCATTATATCCCGCACCTTGCTTATAAACTAAAGAAGCAGGGAGGCGATATCATCAAAACCAATATCGACATGGAAACACAATTGAAAACAGAAAAACTGGTGGACGATTATACCAGGGCTCTGCGATTGAAAAATATTAAAAACGCCGCCGTGATCATTATTGATAACAGCACACATAAGGTGATCACCTATGTAGGTTCTTCCGGTTTTTACGATACTACGGATGGGGGGCAGGTGAATGGCGCCAACGCGGTAAGGGAACCCGGCAGCACACTAAAGCCTTTATTATACGGGATGTGTTTTGATGAAGGATTACTAACTCCAAAGACTGTCATCACTGATGTCCCCGTCAATTATGAAGGCTATGCGCCGGAGAATTATGATGAAAAATTCAATGGCTATGTTTCCATTGAGTACGCGTTGGAACATTCCCTGAATATCCCGGCGGTGAAAAGCCTGCGCTTACTGGGACATGAGAAAATGATACAGAAATTATCCAATTGCCATTTCAAACAAATTCAAAAGGACAGGAATAAACTGGGGCTATCAATGATTTTGGGAGGTTGTGGCACCACCCTGGAAGAACTGACCGGTTTATTCTCGTCATTTGCCAATGAAGGTGTTTATATCTCTCCTGCCTACACGCAAAATGATACGGTGCAACAAAGGGTAAATGTGATGAGCCCGGCAGCCGATTTTATGATCAATGAGATCTTGTCGAAAGTGAACCGGCCTGATTTCCCGCTCAACTGGACCGCTACGGAACGGATGCCTAAGATCGCCTGGAAAACCGGTACGAGCTATGGTAAAAGAGATGCCTGGAGTATTGGTTATAATAAAAATTATACAGTGGGCATCTGGGTCGGTAATTTTTCCGGCATTGGCGCAGCCGAACTTAGCGGGGCCAATGTAGCCACTCCTCTTTTATTCAAGATATTCAACACCATCGATTACGACAGCGATGAAGAATGGTTCACCCAGCCAAAGGATTGCGATATCCGGCAGGTATGCAGTGAAACGGGTTTAGTTCCTTCGGACCATTGCACCAACCTGGTGACGGATTATTTTATTCCTTTGATCTCTTCTACAAAAGTCTGTGATAACTGGCAGGAGATCATGATCAGCCCCGATGAAAAGATATCCTACTGTAAAAGTTGTGCTCCGCAAAGAGGTTACAAAAAGAAATGGTATAAGGTTGTGGAACCTGATATGCAGGCCTGGTTTGAAGAGAACCGGATCGCTTATCAAAAGATACCGCCACATAACCCTGACTGCGAACTGATCTTTAAGGGCGCTGCCCCTTCTATTACTTCCCCGGTAAACGGTACGGAATACCTGATCAATAAAAAAGATCCTGAACCTTTGCAACTGATCAGCAAAACTGCCAACGATGTAAGTAAAGTATACTGGTATATCAACAATAAATTCTACAAGAGTTGTAATGCGGGGGAAAAACAATTTTTCATTCCCGATGAGGGCCCGGTGAAAATTTCCTGTACAGATGATAAGGGAAGGAATAGGGATATACGGATTATGGTCAGATATATTAATCTTTAGGTAATAGTAATAATTAAGAAATCACAAAATTATTATTCTTTTTTCCGGACCGTCGTCTAAATAGTCTCCCCAAAAAATACCCTGCACCAATACCAGCTATCAGGGAATAAGCAAAGACTGATAAAGGGGTTCCCATTGTTAACAGAGGATTTAGGAATCCTCCGGTAAGTTCAACTACTGCAGCAAAGGAGCAAAATACGAACAACTTAATCAATGTTTTTTTAACAACATATCTTACAATCAGGTATGAGCCAATAAAAAACACGAACCCAAAGACGGAAACCTCCAGCCACATACTTCTCCCATATCCCACCAATCTCGTAATGGCAGCGAGAAACTCCCATCCTATTCCAAAAAGAAAAAAGAACAAAAAATTCGCCGTATTAATTACAAACCCTATTTTAAACCGTCTATTACTACTTGCTTCTCTGATGAGTTTATAAAATAATAGTATATAAAATCCGATGGGCACAACCCAGAATGAATAAACCAATAAACCATCACCGTAATCAAATACTGCTGGATGGCCCCTGGAAAGCCAAAAACTTAACCACGATTTAAGCAAATAAAAAGCGTAGATTGAAATACTTGCAATAGAAACAAAAAGAAATGAAAAATTGACTGGATTCTTATAGAAGTATTTCATCAGAAATTTTATGATAGACTGGCTGTTCATTATTTTATAGATAATCAGTAAGAGTATCCCAGACTTCAAAAACTCAAGAAGTATGGAAGTTTCAGATGAAATATATCCATAAGCGCCAAGACTGAAAGTGAGTGAATTAAGTGCAAACCAGCACGATCTTATCAAAAGAAAAAGTAAAACGCCTAATATCATTAATACCCATTCTGATCTTATAAGAGTATTCCCATTCACTTTTTTAAACTCATCTGCCAACTGGCTTTCGTTACCTAGCCTGTGCATTGAAATGATAAAAGCTTCTTCGATCGACAATCCTTTTGCATGGAGATCATCCGTACTTTCCAAAAGATGGCTTTTTAACTCATTTAGGTCATCGGGAGTTATGCCTCCCTTATGTTGCATAGCGGCTAGCCAATTCTCAATGGCCGGCTGAAGCTCAAAGTTTGAGGTTGCCATAATGATTGAAGTATTAAATTAATAAATGACCAGTTGTTCTTTTCAGTTGAAAGTTGCTTCCTGCCTTCTGCAGTCAGCCTATAGTATTTCCTTTCCCTTTCACTTTCTGTTTTCTTCCACTTGGAAATCACCAATTTTTTTTCCTCCATTTTTTTTAAAATCGGATAAATCGTTCCCTCGGCAAATTCCAATTCATTGTTACTGGCTTCCCGGATCGTCTTGATTATCTCATAGCCATAGCTTTCCCGTTTGGACAAAACAGAAAGTATCAAGGGAATAGAAGAAGCGGCTATAAGGTCTTTTGAGTAATCAGCCATAAATTGATGATTAGACAAATATACATAGAACTTCTATGTATCATCAAACTTTCTTTAAGAATAAAAAAGACTCCGAGCCTACCCGAGAATAACAATTTTTCATTCCCGATGAGGGCCCGGTGAAAATTTCCTGTACAGATGATAAGGGAAGAAACAGGGATATTAAGATTACGGTAAAGTATGTGAGTTTATAGATAAAAATTTACCAGATAAAAGATAAAAGTTCTTCAAAGCGGGCCTGTTCAATTAAGTGTGTCATACACTTTTTAGTGAGTAAATTATTGGAAACTCTTCGATATTCGGAGAGTTATTTATTTGTCCGTTATCACGAGTTTCAGACACTATTATCTTTTATCTAGTTAACTTTTATCTCTTTCTATTCCACCTTCTTCACACTCCCCGCCCCGCTTATACTCTGGCTCACGGAAGCATTGCCTTTGTATTTTACATCGCCCGCACCGCTTACTTCCACTTTTAATTTTACGCTGGCAAAAACTTCCGCATCACCGGCTCCTGAAATATCAACGTCTACATTCTCGGCCAACAGATCCATACACCTGAAATGAGAACTGCCACTCCCTTCTAAACTGAGGTCTTTTGTCTGGCCTTTTAACTCCACCTTGCAGGCGCCGGATAATTCAGCCCCGACTTTTGGTGCATTTATGTCCATTCTAATTTCGCACGCGCCACTGAGATCCATGGCAATTGATTCAGTTGAGCGGATCGTATCCTCGCTGTAAATATTACAGGCTCCGGAAGCCTCCAGCTTTTTAAACGCCGGAGAACTGATATATACTTTAATATTCTTACTGGGTTGCAGGTTATAGCCATCTTTTCCCTGAATAATAAGTTTATCTCCCTCTTCGTACACATCTATATATTCCATCAGGTTGTCATCAGCTTCCACTTTGATGCTGCGGGCTGAATCCTGCTTTATATACACATCAAAATTATCTCTGGCATCCACAGCAGTGAAAGCTCCTGCCGTTCTCGTTTCTGTTTTGATCGTACCGCTGCCACTGACACGCTTGCCCAAAAAATGATGACAGGAACTGAAAAGGAGTATCGAAAAAAATGAGAAGAAAACTGTACGCTTCATAATGATTGGTTTTGGGTTGCTGGTTACTGGTTGCTGGTTACTGGTTATTGGTTATTGGTTGCTGGCTGCTGGTTACTAAGACGCAAGGAATCAGGTGCAAGTTACAGGTTGTGCTGGTTACTTTTTGTTGAACCTACCCCTCAAAAGTGAGGATAGCTGGATCCCGGTAGAAACCAGCAACTAGCAACCAGCAACCAGTCCCCTTTCTTATCTTCGCAGGAACATGACCGAAAAGATCCTTATTCTCGATTTTGGCTCCCAATATACCCAGTTGATCGCTCGTGCTGTAAGGGAAGCCAATGTTTACTGCGAGATCATTCCCTATTATAAACCCTTTGCTTTTGAACCCGGGTTGAAAGGGATCATTCTATCGGGTTCTCCCTTTTCAGTAAATGAAGAAAACGCCCCGGATGTTAATGTGCAGGAATTCATCACTAAAGTTCCGGTGCTGGGTATCTGCTATGGCGCCCAGCTTACTGCAAAGCGTTATGGAGGCAAGGTTGAAAAAAGTAATAAGCGGGAATATGGCCGTGCTCTCTTACAAAGATCGAATGAAAATATCTTACTAAAGGATGTTTTACAATCAAGCCAGGTTTGGATGAGTCATGCCGATACCATTCTTGAATTACCAGATGGATTTGAATTATTGGCCACTACGGAGAGTATTCCGATCGCTGCCTTTAAGAAAATTGGCAGTAAGCAGTCGGCAGTCGGCAGTCAACAGTCGACAATAAGTAGTCGGCAGTCTACAGTCAGTGACAGACTGCCGACTGCCGACTGCTTACTGCCGACTGAATATCCACTCTATGGTGTCCAATTCCATCCCGAAGTATATCATTCCACCGAAGGCAAAAAAATATTGAAAAACTTCCTCGTGAATATCTGTGGATGCTCACAGGATTGGACACCTGCCCATTTTATTACAGACACGGTTGGTACATTAAAAAAACAGATCGGTGATCGCAAGGTGATCATGGCATTAAGCGGTGGTGTTGATTCCACCGTAGCGGCTACCTTAATTCACAAGGCTATCGGCGACAGGCTCTTTGGGATCTTTGTTGACAATGGCGTATTGCGTAAAAATGAATTCGAGGATGTACTGGCTACCTACGCCCAACTGGGTTTGAACGTGATAGGGATCGATGCAAAGCAGCGGTTCTATGATGCGCTAGCTGGTAAGACAGATCCGGAAGAAAAACGAAAAGTGATCGGCAGTTCTTTTATAGATGTGTTCCAGGAAGAAGCAAAAAAGATCGATGGGATCGGCCTGCTGGGACAGGGAACCATTTACCCTGATGTGATCGAAAGTGTTTCCGTGCATGGACCATCCGTTACTATCAAATCACATCATAATGTAGGTGGTTTACCCGAACACCTGCACCTGGAATTAATTGAACCGCTTCGTTCCCTGTTCAAAGACGAGGTCAGGAAAGTAGGTCGCGAATTAGGCATCCCTCCCCGGATGATCAACCGCCATCCTTTTCCCGGGCCGGGACTAGCGATCAGGATTCTGGGAGAGATCACACCTCAAAAGGTGAAGTTGTTGCAGGAAGCTGATCACTTATACGTTAAAGCCCTTATCGATAATGGTCTTTATGCAACGGTTTGGCAGGCGGGGGCAATCTTATTGCCGGTAAAAAGCGTGGGGGTTATGGGTGATGAAAGAACATATGAATTTACAGTAGCTTTAAGAGCAGTTACCAGCGTGGATGGCATGACAGCTGACTGGGCCCATTTACCTTATGAATTCCTGGCCAATATCTC
>JADGPW010000147.1 GCA_017882265.1 Chitinophagaceae bacterium
TCCCTACCCATTCTTTTAAGATGGTTCCTGTGGTTAAATAATTGACCGCCTGCGCTTTTCTCATTTCGTATTCAGGAGTATTATATACATGGGAATACCATGAGTAGGAGCTTCCATATACATTACCGAGGTAATTAATAAGGTATTCATTGCTAAAAAGAAGATCATTATTAGTTGTATGATGGGACAACCAATCCAGCGTTATTTTGGTATCAGGAGCCAGGTGGCCGACCCATTCATATTTTTCTTTTTTCCGGAGCAGATCGATTGTCCATAAAATATTATCTGAAAGAAAGACCAGTAGGAAGGTCATCATTATCAAACCGGCATATTTAACCTTTTTTATTTTATCAAAAAGCCATACAAGTGCAGGCACCGCAAACAGAAAAAATCCCATCCATATATAGCCCCTGGTAAAATGAACCGGCTGCATGGGCTTTATAAACCATTCGTGCTTAGATAAAAGAAAAGCGACTACTCCCCATGAAAAAAATAATCGCTGATTAGCAGTAGGAAAGAATTTCCCGGCGGTTTTATTACGCCTGAATTGCAGCCAGGATAATATCAGGACCAGGATATAAGCGGGTATTATGATGCGCAAACTATAGGTCCATCCTGCCGAAAACTGTTTCTGCAGGATCTTATGCTCTTCAAACGAGTTGAGGTAAATCAGATAATAAGCGGCCGTAGACATGATGATCATTGCATTCCCGATAACGAAATACCACGGAATATCCCTGTTTTTCAGGAACAGTTTTTCAATTGAGACCCAGCAACAGATGATGGCCAGAAATTCGATCCCGGTAAAAGGATGAGATAGCGCCAGGAAAAAAGCTGTAGCTAATGCGGTCTTCCACTTCCCTTTTAATATCAGCAGGATGGAAAATAAAAAGAGGAAATGGTAATAGGCCTCCATAGGGAGAAACAAGGTCCTGCCAAAATTCAGACCCCACCATCCGTTTCCGGGGTCGGCGATAAAAATACTATCAAGGGGAGGAGGCACTCTTTTGTAAAAAACCATAGCTACCAATAATCCCGTCAATGCCAGCAGACCACCACCCCATGTGAACAGGAGATGGATCTTCCTTTGGTGATGGATGGCCGGGTACGCCTGTTGAATGATCTTCAAACCAACAAAAACGCTCAACACCGTGAAGAGAAGCCCAAAAAAAGTAAGGATATAACCAGGTTCAAGACCCCAATTCATCAGTAAGGCAAAAAGTAAATTATGGGGCTGGAGATAAATAGCCGGGGAGCCTGTTTTTCCGTCGAATGGATTGGCATAAAACAAAGAAAAATGGCCGGCATCAAGATACTGCCTGGCATTGGAAATGTAGACCGGATCGTCATCGAGGGAAAAACCTGTTGGTATAAGACCCTTTTCGTGATAATAAAACTGGTGTAGAATAAATAAAATAACCGGGATGCTAAAGAGAATTGATCGTATAAGCAGTGTTCTGTTTTTCATTTGCTGATCCGGAAGAAACAAAGTTAACGTCTAAACAGGATTGAGAAATATAGTACGCTGTGCTATTCTTACCTGTTACCAGGAAAACTCCTGAAATATGGTATTGTTAAAAAAATGATGATGGATAAGAGTATCAATAATGCAACAATAAATGTATAACTGATAATAGTAGGTTTATAACGCCAGGTAATTTCGAATGATCCTTTTGGCAACGGGATACTCATAAATGTAATATTGGCTTTCTGAATGATTGCCGGTTTGCCATTTATCGCAGCCGTCCAATTGGGGTGATATGCCTGGCTGAGATTCAACTCACCCGGGGAAAATGTATTAACCTTCATTATAAAACTCCCGGGGCCCACATGGGTGATCATCACATTGCCCGGAAGTGAATCACATGGATGCATGGCGGGAGTTTTTACATTTTCTGAAAATGTATAGCTACAATGATTATTGCTGTCCATCGCCATGACACTATCCTTTAATGGTAAGGTTTGACCGGATAGCCAGGCAACAGGTTTGTCCAGGATATAATTATACAGTTTTTCGGTTTGTATGAACGAATCCATAGACGATAAAAAGGCCGGGGATTTTGTAATTTTTGTAAGAGCCGGCTGATGTGAATAAAAATAGGAGGGACCGATCTCGTCAAAATGATCAAAAGCGCCCGTTGTGTTTTCACGTAAGGTCTTGTTAAAGAAAGATGGATTATAAAACCCGGCTTTTTCCCTGATTAATGAATTGATCAGGGAAGGCGGGGTTTTGCTGACAAATATCGCCGGTAATACCAGCAGGCTGTTTACCATAAGATTCAGGGTATGGAGTGCCAGGAATGTTTTTTTAGAGAACACCCTATTTCTCCGGGTAATGAAAAGAAAAATAAAAAGAAAGAGTAATTGCAGTATACAGGATCCCAGCAACATGTCTTTCCAGGTTAAACCCTGCAAGAGTATCTTTAGATGTTCGCGGTCGGAAAGAACTGAAAAAAGGTTAAAGAACTTACCAGCACTTCCTGTTACCAGACTAATGGAAAGAAAAAAGAACATTAGTGCTGCCATGGAAACAGACATTATACGAATGATCTTTTCTACAGGTTTTTCTCTTTTGAGAAATTGGTCAATTGTAATCGCAGCCAGTAATAAGAGTGCCAGGATAGTGTATAGGCGGAAATGGGAAGGATGACGAAAGGTATCCATGCCCGGTAAAAGGTCATAACACAGTTTTCGGAATGGGGTGGCGTCTCCCAGGCAAAATAAAAAGCTGAAAATGACAGCCATTTGTAAAATTATTTTCCGACCCGTGCTTTTCAGGAAAAAAGAGGAGGCTGCGAAAATTAGGGTAAAAAGACCCATAAAAATACTGCGGCTGGTAAGATCACTGGTGGAACGAAAGTCATTGGCTATAACACTCCATGGTGAAAAGAATGACAGGGAGTTCCTGCCATCGAATGAATTTATCATCGCTTCTTCCACGCCGATACCATTTCCCCGGCTATAATAAGGCAGTAATTCAACATAGGATATGATGGCAGGGGCAGAAAGAAGCAATGTGGTGACCAGGAGGATGAAATGATATCCTACAAATTTCCTGATAAGTTTCTTTTCTTTTAACAGGCTGTTTCTGTCTTTTATTAGGTGCCAAACACACATACCTCCAAGGATATATATGGTAATGATACTATCAGCCGGGTAGCCGCAAACGAATAAAAGCCAACCAAACAAGGCTGTTTTAAAACAATCGCTAATAGCGACAGTATGTAAAAACCGATGATAATAATAAAGTACAAATGGAATAAAAGCAGCAGAAGCCAGCCAGTTAATAAATTGCCCGCTGCCCAACATATAGCCGCAGAGCATATATGCCGAGGCCACCATTATTCTCGATAAAGGCGAAGTGGTCACCACCCCTGCCAGTTTATACATACCTGCACCTGCCAGAAAGATATACAACAGGTATTCAATATGAAGGATGGTTACATTATAAGTAGTAAAAAAGGAAATGAACTGAACAAAGGGGTTCCAGACCCCGCTTTGCATATCACCATGGATAGGATAGCCGAGATAAAATGAATTAGCCCAGTAAGGGAAGAAACCATGCTGAATGCTATTGCTGATTATATACCGGAGAGGGAGGAAATAATGGATCGCATCATTTTTTACACTGAAGAGCTGAAAGCTGATAGGCCAGTAGGCTAACAGGGCGATAAACAACAGAAACAGGTATGACTTCCAGTGAGGATAATCAGATTTATGGTGATGGTATTCCGGCTGCATGCGGTCTTTTGAGATAAAATAACCACGGGTAAATTAGCAATATTTCCCCGAATCTTTCAGCTAACGATAACGAAAAAACAATTTCAGTGTTTTATATGGAAGTTTCAATATGTCAAAAAAAGTTATCCTTGAATCACCTGTTTCGGTCCATGTTTCTACCACCACTTCCCTTATACTTTGCCTGAATAATGACCCTTTTTCCTTTTTGATCCGGCAAAAGACCTCCAGGTCAAAAAGCCATCTATCCAGGAACGGTTTTTGGAAAACATTGGCGGCTGTTTTTGTGGTAAGGATCTTGGCACCACATTGCGTATCATAAATAGGTAGTCGTAATACAGAAGTAACGAACCCCGCATATATTCTTCCGAAATTGTGGCGAAAAATATTGCGACGGATACTATTCTGTTTTGTTTTTTTCCTGGAACCAAATGCAATTTCTAATGAGGGGTTATTGGCAAAATAGCTGAGTAGTTTTGGGATCTCCTCTAATGGTGTGGCTAGATCTGCATCAAAATAGCCCATGAACTGAAAAGAAGATGAAACTGCATTTTTCAACATGCCCTGCCTGACGGCTTCTCCTTTACCACTATTCGTTTTTAGGTCCAGAACCTGAAATTGCTGCTCATTCTTTAACGCTAACTCCCGGAGGATATCCATCGTATTATCCTTGCTGCCGTCATTTACAAAACAAAAAAAGATATGGGGGTTTCCCATTGAAAAATGAAGAAAGGCTTCCTGGTCAAGCCTGGCTGCTTCGTCATAACAAGGAATTATGATACAGGTTTCCTGCATATGCTATAGTTTGACAAGCCGGGCATTGTAATACCAATTCGTTTAAAAAAGCGTGTTATTGCAAAATCGATCAGCAACCAGTGCTTTACCAGGCCGGTTAAAAAGGGGCCATGCGTCCATGCCCCCAGTCCATAATTTTTTTCGGGTCTCCCGAATATTTTTTCTTTTAATTTTTGTAAAGCCCTCCATGGTAATAAGGAAAAAAAGAAATATCCTGTTTCTTCGGGTTGCAAATGGCTGCTGCTGATGGCCTTTTTCAATGATGTATTTGTATAACGACGAAAATGAACGAGGAATTTATCATGAGAAGTAAAAAGGCTTTGATAGGAGGGGACCGTGATCAGGAACCTGGTTTTTGTATGAATGAAATTCTTTCCGGCCAAATCCTTTAAAAAAGACATGTCATCAGGGATATGTTCTATAACATCTAATAATAACAGAAAGTCAACCGGTGAGTTCAATAATATCTGCGCTTCTTCCAGGGTCCTGAATAAATAGAAGTCAGGATGACTGATCTCTTTCATTTTCCTCACAATTTCTTCCTGCGTATAAGCCGGATCGATCCCGATAATGGTTG
This sequence comes from Chitinophagaceae bacterium, assembly GCA_017882265.1. Taxonomy (GTDB): domain Bacteria; phylum Bacteroidota; class Bacteroidia; order Chitinophagales; family Chitinophagaceae; genus JADGPW01. The sequence continues at coordinate 5,111 of JADGPW010000147.1, forward strand.
CGGGTAGTTGTTTTTGTAACAGACCCATACTGAAAAAGCAATCCCCGCATCCTATATCCAGGATCAGAAGCTTATCAGCAGAAGGTCTATATTTCCGGATAAAGTGCCACATTACTTCTAAGCGGGCCAATTCCCAGGGGTGACGTCTGTTATTGGCCGGGTTGTGTTCAACAATATCCATGTAGGTTTAAAAGGTTAGTTTTTCAAAATTATAAACATCTGTGAGGTTTTGACAAAAGGTCTTCTCATAAAATCGAAAATAGCAAAGAAGGCACTGAGAGGTGCAAATAGCCAATGAAAAATGATCGGTCTTTCTGACGAAATGCGCACAATGTGTTTCCTGTATAATGAAGTAATGATGCTAAATGCCCAGAAAGGAGCACCTTGTGTATAGGTTAGTTTTTCAATGCGCAGCTTTGTTGATTTAAGCAGCAGGCGAAAACTTTTTTCCGAGAAAAGAACCCAATGTCGAGGACAATGCAGCCCGCCCCAATAGGTCTTTTTATAAAGACGTGCATCCCAGCAATCTGTATTTGGGGTTTTAATAACAATGATGCCGCCCGGTTGTAACAGTAACTGCGCTTTTTGCAAAATGGCCAATGGGTCAGCGACATGTTCTACCAGGTTGAGCATCAGGATAAGATCGAAACGGTTGTCTGTTGTAAATGCTTCAATCGTTCCTTCAAAATAAGCATGTCCTTTTACTTCGGCAATGCTTTTAGCTTTTGCATCGATGTCAACGATCTGGGTGAAGTGGATTCGCGGATCTGTTCTTTTCAAAATGTCCAGCATCCATCCGGTACCTCCTCCAACATCAAGCAGGCTTAATTCCGGGGCCGGTAGTTGCCGGAATATTTTTTTAAAAAATCGCTTGTCAAGCCATTCCTTTAACCGAACGACCCCGTTTTTTCGCTTGTTAACAAAAGAGTAATAATTGGAGGGGTAAATTACTTTTAGCTCATGAACAGGTAGGGGGTCAATAAAAATAGTATCACAGGCAGGGCATCGATAATAGATGTAGGTGTTATTGGTGGAGAAATATTCATAATCCTTTGCTGAAGACCAGGGATTGCTTTTTTTTTCGTTACAAACCGGGCATTCGATAGGAGAAGGATTATCCACATTCATTTGGCGGCAATTAATTTTTTTAAGGTGGCAAGATAAGAAGTTCTTGAAGAGTGAACGATGTTTTTAGTTGTCTCACAATTCTTTAGAAACTTTTCAATATCCCTGAGTTGTGTATAGGATATCTGTGGATCCCAGTGATGGATCATATGTTTATTAAATCCTGCAGCACCAAATGAACTGCTAAAAGGTCCCGAAACAAACAGTCGGGTTAGTTTGCCGTGTGGGATCTTTGTATAATCGACATTTGTTTCTGCCCATTCACTTCGGTGCTCAAGAATTTGCCTTAAGGTGGCAAAGAAGGGAAAGAAGATGAGCATCGCAGCTAACCATATGACAGCGATATGCCAGAACCCCGTAAAAATTGAAACAGCCAGGATCAACCCATTGATCAAAAGACCGATCCCTAACATAATCCTGCTGTTTTTTTTCATAGTCACCGTAAGTAAATGGGCATGGTTTTTTTTGCGCATCACTTTCAGCAGGTGTAAGCCTGTGAGTGTTTCAAATAAAAAGAATGGTGTAAGGCTGTTAAAATAGGAGACCTCGGTATCCTGGGGGGTGCCAAGGTGTACATGATGTTGCCAATGGATCTTCCTGTATGTTTTTATATCAAGACCGAACAGTGCACATAAAAAAATAGCAGCAAGCAGATCATTTATCTTTTTGTCCGGATGAATATTAAAATGACCTGCTTCATGAATAAATAATGCGATATAAGCAATAAAATAGCCTGTCCCGATAACGGTGATAACCATATTCAGAATCACCCATGCGGGGTAATGGATCTGTATCCAAACAGAAGCTCCTATGAACAGGAATAGAAAGAAATATCCCAACAGTATATCTCTCCACACCATGGCGAAACGAGGTTTCAGGCGGACTCGCCATTCTTTATAAGCCATGCCTCCCGGATCTACAACGTCTTCAAATGCTATTCCCTCCAGATTATTCATGTGTGAAGATAAGGAGCAAATTTACAAATGATAATCATCATGCTGAAATCACATCATCTAAAACAATCTGATTTTTATTTCTAATTCGAAATGGCTGCACCGGTCTCCCATTTTATATTATATTGTATCTCATTTAGGGATCCCGGGTATGCAGCCATATATCTTTCATAAAAAAGCAACTATTTATGCAGCAACTTTTTTTACTGCATTTGCCACTATGATAATTGAAATATCACTCACGCGGTTATTAAGCGTTATTTCTTATTATTACCTTGCTTTTTTTGCAGTTTCTGTAGCCATGTTGGGTATGACAGCTGGGGCCATCACCGTATTTCTTAAACCAGGCTGGTTTGGGGGGAATTCTATTTTCAGAAACCTTACGAAAGCAGCTGTCTTGTTTGCATTGTCCATACCTTTTTCTGTAATGATGATCTGCCTGATCCCTGTTGGCAATGATATTTCTTTCATGAAACTGGTGGGTTTGCTGGCGATCACATTTACCTGCTCTGTGCCTTTTTATTTTTCAGGTATCATCATTTCAGCTATCCTGACTAAACTTGATTTACCTGTTAATAAATTATATGCTTCAGACCTGGTAGGAGCATCCTTCGGGGCGATATTTGTTTTGTGGGGTATCGGGAAGGTCGATGCGCCAGGTTTGATAATTATGACATCTGTTTTCGCGGCACTTGTCGCTTTATTTTTTTCTATACATATTCCGGGCTGGCGTTTTAAAAGGATAGGGGTAACGGTTTTCATTTTCGCCGTGTTATTTTCCCTGATTAATATGGTCACTAAAAATGGAATAAGACCGTTAGTGGTCAAGGGCCGTATAGAATCGGGTAACAGCTATGTCTATGAAAAATGGAATTCTTTTTCCAGGGTCAGTGTGGCTCCCCTCACCGTTAGCAGTCCCCAATATTGGGGTCCCAGTTCCACAGCTCCTGTTAAAAACGATTGCAGTCAGTATAAAATGACAATTGATGGCGATGCCGGTACGGTCATGAGAAAATTTTCGACGCCGGGAGATATTGATCATCTTAAATATGATTTAACGGGATTTGCCTGTTACCTTAGAAATAAAGGGAAGGCCTGCATTATTGGAGTGGGTGGCGGAAAAGATGTCCAAAATGCTATACTATTTGGATTTGATACTGTGACCGGTATCGATATTAATCCTGTTTTTATTGATCTATTGCAAAATAAATTCAGGGAATTTGCTGGTATTGCCGGTCATCCGGGCGTTAACCTAAAGACGGCGGAGGCAAGGATCTATCTATCACAGCATAGCGAAAACTATGATCTGATTCAAATGTCATTAGTAGATACCTGGGCGGCTACAGGGGCCGGGGCTTTTTCACTATCCGAAAATAATTTGTACACGTTGGAGGCCTGGAAGATCTTTTTGAACAGACTCAATCCGGATGGTGTATTTACTGTCTCCCGTTGGTACGACCCCGCTGATCTCGCCGAGACGGGAAGGTTGATTAGCCTTGCTATGGCATCATTATTCCGGGCAGGAAAAACAGACCCTTCGCAACACCTGGCCATGGTAACAGAAAATAACCTGGCTACCCTGATGGTAAGCAATGAGCCTTTTACTCAAAATGATATTGACACGATCAGGCAGAAAGCAAGTGATCTTAAATTCAATCTCGTTCTTGTTCCGGGTACTCATCCTTCCAATAGGGTATTGGAAGCGATAACCAGTACCCGATCTGAACAAGAACTTCACCGGGTATTAAGAAAATATCCTCTTAATTATATGCCACCAACAGACGAAACCCCGTATTTCTTTAATATGCTTAAGATTAATAACCTTAACTGGAGGTTTATCAGGAACAGTAAAGGAGTGATGGTAGGTAACCTTCAGGCCACGGTTGTATTGATGGCTTTGATCTTTTTTCTTGTTCTTCTTTCTATTGTTACTATTGTAGTTCCGCTTATCATAAAAGCAAAACAAACGGACGGGATAAGAAATATATTATATGAGAACCGCTACGGGGCTTTTTATTTTTCACTTATAGGCGCGGGATTTATGCTTACCGAAATGGCTTTGATTCAACGATTGTCCGTTTATCTTGGCCATCCTGTATATGCATTAGGTGTTTTACTATTTACTATTATACTCAGTGCAGGCATTGGAAGTTTTATCAGCGGCAGTATCCGTACCGGTAATAAAAAATGGCTGGTGGTATACCCGCTGGCAGCTGCCGGGCTGATACTATTGACCAAAACAGGGGTAACGTTCGTCATGTCAAATTATATTGAAAGCGATTTCAGGTTTAAGGTATTTTCATCGATACTACTACTTTTTCCCATGGGATTATTCCTCGGTTTATTCTTCCCTATGGGCATGCGTTTAATAAGAAATAAAAATGATATTGCTACGCCCTGGTTCTGGGGACTCAATGGGATTTTTGGGGTGCTTTTTTCTGCACTAGCTGTCTTTATCTCCATTTATGCAGGGATTTCCGTCAATTTTTATTTAGCAGCGGTCTGTTATGCTTTGCTCGCCCTGATAATAAGACGATTACCGCCTGCCGTTCTTCAATAATGCCTGGGTTTAATAAAAGTGATAGCAAATTATTTATCAAATAGTTTCAATGGCGCCGGTATAATCTTTATAATGATGGGCCGGGATAAATTTTCGTTGTGATTGCGAAGAAAGAAAAAGAAAGATAGTGAACAGGGAAAGCAGGAAACTTTGTAATAATACGATCAGCATGGCTGATGCCACCGTGGAAGTCCATCCGGGAATAGCAAGATCAGTAAAAGCCCTTATTCCGATCAACACAAGGATGGCCAGTAAAGAAATACCGATCAATATCAATGAAAAAACAAGCAGTCGGCTTGCTATTACTTCAATAAATACAGCAATAGCACCGAGGCCGTGTATCAATAGGTTATTAAAACTCATCCGGGAATTACCTGCATAGCGCTGACCGCGATGAGTAAGGATCGATGTATAAGGTAACCCCGCTTTCAATATACCCCCGGCAATATGGTTCCAGATCTCACTGTAATAAACCACTTTATCCAGTAATGGGCTGGGCATGAGCAAAAAGTTTCCAAATGAGATCCTTTTTCCTGTCAGCAACCTGAATGCGAATTTATAAAGACTGTAAAATATACGGAAGCTCCTGCCTTCTTTTCGGGACTTACGCTGGGCAAAAATGATCCTGTTGGGGTTAGTTTGGGAGCTAATCAAAAGCGCAGCAGCATCTTCCGGACGGTCCTCACCATCACTGTCCATCACGAGTACTTTGTCGCAGGGTAAATTTTCTTTGATATAAGCCAGGCCAACCGCAATACTTTTTTGGTGACCAATGTTTCGAAGAAGATGAAGTACCTGTAAAGAAAAAAAAGGTGGGGTAACAATATGGAGCTTATCGGTAGAGCTATCGTCGATCACCAAAACAGAAAATGTGGAACCGGTAAATTTCCCGAAGGAGATGGCTAATTCGCCCAGCAGTTTGTTCAATGATTCTTCGTCATTAAAAACAGGGATCAATATGATTACTTTTTCCTTCATAGCCACCGGGCTTAAAGATACAATCAAAAAAATGATACAGTTTATTGCGGGACTTACGCAAACCTGTTTTTTAGATTCAGGAAGAATCTTTCATAGTACCGGTAACTGATCCAGCTTACCACAACAGCCACTCCCGTGGACAAAATGGCTTCGATGTACTGCGCTGAAATTTCTTTGAAATAATGGGTAAGCCAGGGAAACACGAAAGGATACAATACTATATAGACAGGCCAGTGAAAAATATAAAAGCCATATGATATCCTGCCAAAAAATGTAAGTACAGGAATAGTAAAAATATAATTCACCAGCTTGGATGTTTTTGTGATTGCTTCATTAACCAACAGGCCAAACAACATAGCAAAAGTGGGATAACCAATTATCGCCAGGTAGGGAACGGAAAAAAAGAATCTCTTATCGAATAAGTAGAAGGCGAAATTCATCAGCGCAAACGACAGTACGATGATCCAGGTATATTTTCTCAATACATCTTTATCAATTCTTTGTAAAATGGCTATCATACAGCCTATACAAATGCCGTCAACCCGGGTGAATGTATAGAGGTTGAAATAAGCGAAACCCGGAATGTGCCGGGTCCATACAAATACCCGAAGCCCGATCACGGTTACTATGACCAATGAAATAAACAGGAGCAGGCCGCGGGGTTTTCGTACCAGTAGTATCACCAGGGGCCATAGCAGGTAAAATTGTTCTTCTGCCCCGAGTGACCACAGGTGGTTTAATGTATTGGTATTAACCGGATCCTTAAAGGCATAAAGCCAGTTCTGCATAAAGGTCCAGATCCAAACCTGGTTATCGAGATAATATTTTACATTTAATTGTAGATCCAACCGGGGAAGTACGACCAGGAATAGAAAGAGAAACAGGTAATAGAGTGGAAAAATTCGCAAAACCCTTCTTATATAAAAATTAGAGAGAAAGTTTTTGCGGGTAAGTGTTCTCAGTAGAATATCAGTGATGAGAAAACCGGAAAGTACAAAAAAGAGATCCACACCCAGCCAACCATAAAAGAAATAATTAACAAACCAGAAATTGTGAAAAACCACAACGAGCAGGATAGCAAGTCCTCTCAGGCCGTCAAGGGCAGGGTAGTATTGCCTGTTGGGATTTCCAGGGTTCATTAGGTATTGAACAGGTTAGTTATTTCTCTTTCTCCGAAGGAGTCCTTCGGACAAAGATAATCTTCTGATCAGATACTTTCCAATCATATCAAATTCAAGATTTATGTGATCTCCTTCCCGGACCTGGTTGATGTTGGTATGGTCAAATGTATATGGAATGATAGCGGTACTAAATGTTTTTCTTTTTACATTAAAAGCGGTCAGGCTAATCCCATTTAAACAGATAGATCCTTTTTCGATCACCTGGGAAGCAAACTTTTTTGGGAATCCAAATACAAATTCATAGCTGCCTTTTTTTTCTTTTCTTTCCAGACAGATCCCCGTTGCATCTGCATGTCCCTGTACCAGGTGACCGTCAACCCTGTCATTTAACCGGAGGCAACGTTCCAGGTTCACGAGGGTACCTGCCTCCCAGCCATCCAAATTGGTTTTTTTCAGCGTTTCATCAATGGCGGTGATATAGTGTCTGTTCTGGCTTATTTCTTCTATCGTCAGGCAAACACCGGAATGATTTACACTCTGATCCACTTTACATTGTGAAGAGATGGGAGATTCGATCCAAAAACTCCTGTTTGAAGCATTGGTAATGACCTCTTTAACTACTCCGGTGGTTTCGACAATTCCAGTAAACATATTGCCAAGATAACTCATTTCCTTATTTCCATTTCCGGTTTTCAGATTTCCCGCTTATCTTTGCGTTCCAAAAAAATACCAAAGGAGGTATACAATTTATGCTGATCATCGACTCCAAAGATTGCGAAAACATTGACAAAGCGTTAAAGAAGTATAAGAAGAAATTCGAGAAATCGAAAGTTCTGTTGCAGTTACGTGAACGTCAGAGTTTCATGAAGCCTTCTGTCAGGCGTAGGGGACAGATATTGAAAGCAATTTATAAGCAGAACCTTGCCAGCGGGAAGATCGAAAATTAATTGAACTTCTTTTATTGATAAAAAAACAGCTGCCAGGTTTTGTAACCGGGCAGCTGTTTTTTTGCTGCCTATTGTGTAGCTTAGCATAGTCATATGCCTTTCAATTCCCCTTTATTAATTCAATCCTTCCTGGATTATCTGAAATTCGAAAAAAGATACTCTGCTCACACACTAACCGCTTATCAAACAGACCTGGCTGATTTTATCAATTACCTGGATACGCAATTCGGGACTGTTGCATTAAAAGATATCTCGCATGGTTTAATCCGGGGCTGGCTGGCCGGTTTAAAAGATAAGGGGCTGAGTTCGAAATCAATCAACCGTAAAATATCTGCGCTACGGTCCTTTTTTAAATTCCAGTTAAAAAAGGGAAATATAGAAGCAACCCCGATGGCCAAAGTGATAAGTCCAAAGAACAGCAAGCGGCTCCCGGTCTTTATTAATGAAGCCGAAACAAAAAGGATAGTGGAATCTCTAAGTCAATCGACTGAAGATTGGAAGACCTTGAATGCCAAAATGCTGATCACCATTTTTTATGCAACCGGAATGCGGTTGAGTGAACTGATCTCTATGAAAGAGAAGCAAATTGATTTCAGCAGGTCACAACTCAAAGTACTGGGTAAAGGCAATAAGGAGCGTATTATTCCCGTAAGCAAAATGATACTAAAATCTATCCGGGAGTACCAGCAATTAAAAAAAGCAGGATTTGCTAAAACCAATGATTTTTTACTAGTAACAGAAAAGGGAAAAAAGATTTACCCAAAATATGCTTACCTGCTGGTAAAAAAGTATTTGGGTCAGGCAGGCACCCTTGAGAAGAAAAGCCCTCATATCCTCAGGCATACCTTTGCCACCCATCTCATGAACAACGGCGCCGATCTGAATGCCGTAAAAGAGTTGTTGGGACACAGCAGTCTTGCAGCTACCCAGGTTTACACACATCATACGATCGGCAAATTAAAAGATGTGCATAAAAAAGCGCATCCAAAAGCATGATTATTCTCCCCCAACACAATAAAAAATTAAAAAATTTAGCTTGGGAAAAATGGGCTTTTGCCGTAACTTGAATATGACAAAAGAACACCTCCCTAAGAAAAAGGCCGTATAAAGTTCTTTATTTATTGTTCACTAAAAATTGATGTCTATGAACGTAAACATTCAATCTGTTCATTTTGATGCTGACAGTAAATTGATCGGGTACATTCACCGTAAACTGGAAAAGCTAACTAATTTTAGCGACCGCATCATCCAGGTGCATGTCTTTCTGAAACTCGACAATGTGGTTCATGCCATTAAAGACAAGATCGCTGAGATCAGGGTACATATACCCCGGCACCATTTTTTTGTAAAATCAACAAGCAAATCATTTCAAGAGTCTTTTGATGATGCATTTGACTCGATGTTAACACAAATAAAAAAGAAAAAAGAAAGAAAAGCTGCTTAAAAAAATCGAGACCTCGCATAAAACGGGGTCTTTTTTATTAGCGAAAGATCGGAAGTTGAAAATACCACTTACTGCACCCTGTACTGGGGTATTTCATACTATCCCATATTCTTTATACTTATTCACAACTAACTGAAAACAAGCAAAAAAATACCAGGGCAAAATTTTTCCGATTATCAAATTCCCTTACCTTTGCCTTCCCAAAATTTTGGGGTAGCTCTTTATTGCTTCGACCGTCCTGAAATCCTGAGCAAAGACAAAGGAAGGAGGCGGGCATTTCAATATGCCACTTTAGCTCAGCAGGTAGAGCAACTGATTTGTAATCAGTAGGTCGTTGGTTCGATTCCGACAAGTGGCTCAGGAGAATTTTGGCCCCGCGAATGGCAGGATCAAAATCGTAAAGGGCAGATGGCCGAGTGGTTAAAGGCGACAGACTGTAAATCTGTTCTCTCACGAGTACGGAGGTTCGAATCCTTCTCTGCCCACGATCTTTGAAATTTTAAACAGCGAGCATTGAACGTCGAGTATACTGAGAGAAATAATCAACAATCAATTTTCCCCGCCTGCCTGATGCAGTCGGGCAGGAATGCTCAATGCTCAACTCCAGCGGAAGTAGCTCATTTGGTAGAGCGATAGCCTTCCAAGCTATAGGTGGCGAGTTCGAGCCTCGTCTTCCGCTCTGATTGGAATGATTATCAAATAAGTCAAATTCCAAAGGATATCAGGGGGTCAAGCAGGTCGATTGGGTTTGACTTTCCTATTCGCAGACCTAAATGACTCACTGACTTCAATGACTGAAGAAAAGCCGTTGTAGCTCAGTGGTAGAGCACTTCCTTGGTAAGGAAGAGGTCAAGGGTTCAATTCCCTTTAACGGCTCTGAAGGTTTTTGAATGCTGTTAATTGAATTGTACAAAGAGGTAGAGCATCCCGACCTGGTCAGGAAGGTCAAGGGTACAATTCCCTTTAACGGCTCTGAGGTGTCTGACGTCAAGAAGAGCGTCTTACACATGGATCGGGTTCTTCGAAGTATTGTAGGGGAAAGAATACGACGCAACAAAAAGCTGATAGTAATAATGCTGGAAGCTTTGTAATTATAATTAATAAAACACAATTTAAAAACAGATAACGATGGCAACTAAAGAAACATTTAAGAGGGACAAACCTCACGTTAACGTTGGTACCATTGGTCATATTGACCACGGTAAAACCACTTTGACTGCCGCTATTACTACGATCCTGTCTAAAAAGGGTATGGCAACGGCTAAAAAGTATGAAGAAATTGATGCTGCGCCCGAAGAAAAGGAACGTGGTATCACGATTAACACGGCGCATGTGGAATACTCGACGGCTAATCGTCACTACGCTCACGTGGATTGTCCCGGACACGCCGATTATGTGAAGAACATGATCACCGGCGCTGCCCAAATGGATGGTGCCATTCTTGTTGTGGCGGCTACTGACGGTCCTATGCCGCAAACAAAAGAGCATATCCTTTTGGCCCGCCAGGTAGGTGTACCTAAGATTGTGGTTTTCATGAATAAAGTTGACCTGGTTGATGACCCTGAATTACTGGAACTTGTTGAAATGGAGATCCGCGATCTGCTGACCTTCTATGGCTTTGACGGGGCTAATACTCCTATTATCCAGGGTTCTGCGACAGGCGCATTGGCTGGGGAAGAAAAATGGGTTAAGGGTGTTGAAGAGTTAATGGAAGCTGTTGATACATATATTCCGCTTCCTCCCCGCCCGGTGGATCAGCCTTTCCTTATGTCTGTAGAAGATGTATTCTCGATTACAGGTCGCGGTACGGTTGCTACGGGTCGTATTGAGAGGGGTAGGATCAAAGTAGGCGAACCTGTGGAGATCGTTGGATTGGTTGATATCCCGCTTACTTCTGTATGTACCGGTGTGGAAATGTTCCGCAAATTACTGGACGAAGGTGAAGCCGGCGATAACGCAGGCCTTTTACTTCGTGGTATTGAAAAAACACAGATCCGCCGCGGTATGGTTATCTGTAAGCCTGGTTCCATTACCCCGCATACTGATTTCAAATGCGAAGTATATGTATTGAGTAAAGAAGAAGGCGGACGTCATACTCCATTCTTCCAGAAATACCGTCCCCAGTTTTACTTCCGTACGACCGATGTAACAGGTGAAGTGGAACTGGCAGCGGGTACTGAAATGGTGATGCCGGGCGATAATACATCATTGACGGTGAAACTGATACAGCCTATCGCTATGGAGAAGGGGTTGAAATTCGCTATTCGTGAAGGTGGCCGGACTGTAGGTGCCGGACAGGTGACAGAGATTTTGAAGTAAGAAGCATTGAACTATTTGCTATCAGCTGTACACTTTGCAAAAGTTGATTATCTTTGCAATATATAGATTTAAAAGCTGTCCCGACATGGTTGGGATAGCTTTTAGCTTTCTACGGGCATAGTTCAATGGCAGAATAGCGGTCTCCAAAACCGTTGATGGGAGTTCGAATCTCTCTGCCCGTGCGCATGGGTTAACAGGTTGGAAGGCTGATAAATTGACAAGGAAAAATTCGTTGTATGCAGCCTATACCGATCCAGTTGTTAATTCTTTAACGTATAAACTAATAAACAATATGAATAAGATCGCGATTTATTTTAAGGAATCATACAAAGAGTTGGCAGAAAAAGTCAGCTGGCCAACCTGGCCCCAATTACAGCAGTCGACGATGATCGTGCTGGCGGCTACTCTTGTTATTACTTTAATATTAATGGTTATGGATTTTGCAGCCGGTAATGTTTTGAAACAGGTATATAAATTTTTATTTCCTAAATAATAGAGATGGAAGAAGTAACTACTAATACCGAAAATACACAGCAGCAGGAGACCAAATGGTTCGTGCTGAGGGTTGTAAGCGGTAAGGAAAGAAAGGTAAAGGAATACCTTGACAAAGAGATCTCCCGGGGCGGGTGGAGCGCCATTGTAAAACAGGTTTTTCTGCCTGTGGAGAAGGTGTATAAAGTACAGAACGGTAAGAAAGTGATGCGGGAACGGAACTATTACCCGGGTTATGTGATGATCGAAATTGCTGAAGGAAAATTAAGTGATGACCTCAGGGATATTATCAAAAACACCAATAGTGTTATTCACTTCCTCGGAAAAGAAAACCCCATCGCCCTGCGGAAGGCTGAAGTAAATAAGATGCTCGGTAAAATGGATGAGATGGCTGAGGCCGGCGGTGTAAGCATGAGTGAGCCGTTTATTGTTGGGGAAACCATCAAGATCATTGAGGGACCTTTCAATGACTTTAATGGCGTGATAGAAGATGTGAATGATGAAAAGAAAAAATTAAAAGTAACCGTGAAGATATTTGGCCGTTCCACACCGGTCGAGTTGAATTATATGCAGGTAGAAAAGATAAGTTAAAGCCTTCTAAGCTAATTACCAGGTAAAGCCATCCGCAGGGTGGCTTTTTCGTTACAGGGACGATTGAATATTAAAGCGTCCGATAACCCATGGTTGTATTGCCTATCCCGGTTTTCAGCCCCCTGAATAACAATCTATCCCTGAAGATCATTTATTACCTCGATTACCTCGATTTTAAAAAATGGAAGAAGAAAAACTAAGAGGAAGCTCATTTCAGGCTGGGTGGCGGGCAAAATAAAATTCTATAAACGCTTTGCCAAAAGATTGTTTGCCCCTATCTTTGCCGCCCAAATAAGTTCTTTAGAAAATCCGCTATCAGCGGAAATGAGGAATTTGGGAGACCCGGTATCCGCCAAAGGCGGAGAAAGATCGCTTGAACCAATAAATCAAAGAAAATGGCAAAAGAAATCACTGGCTTTGTAAAGCTACAGTGCAAGGGTGGCCAGGCCAACCCCGCACCACCTATCGGTCCTGCATTAGGTTCCAAGGGTATCAATATCATGGAATTCTGCAAGCAGTTCAATGCAAGAACGCAGGACAAACAGGGAAAAGTTCTTCCCGTATTAATCAGGGTTTATACCGACAAGAGTTTTGATTTTATTATCAAGACCCCTCCAGCAGCCATTCAACTGATGGAAGCCGCGAAAATTCAAAAGGGTTCAAAAGAGAGCAACCGCGACAAAGTAGGTAAGGTCAACTGGGAACAGGTTGAAGCGATCGCTAAAGACAAGATGCCCGACCTGAACTGCTTTACCGTTGAAAGCGCCATGAAAATGGTAGCAGGCACTGCCCGAAGTATGGGCTTAAATATTGAGGGTAAAGCACCCTGGGAAAATTAACTTTTTCCCGGACCTGTTCCGGGATAGAACTCCAAAAAAGAATTACAATGGCATTCATTAGTAAAAAAAGAAAAGTTGCAAATGCGAAAGTTGATGGCAACAAATCCTATACACTGAAAGAGGCATCAGCCCTGGTAAAACAAATTACCACCTGCAAATTCGATGCTTCCGTTGATCTCCATATCCGGTTAGGTGTGGATCCCAAAAAGGCCGATCAGGCAGTCCGTGGCACGGTATCACTTCCCCATGGAACCGGTAAGACAAAAAGAGTGTTGGTGCTTTGTACCCCCGATAAAGATGCTGAAGCAAGAGCCGCCGGTGCTGATTATGTTGGCCTGGATGAGTTTGTTGCCAAGATAGAAGGTGGATGGGTGGATGTAGATGTGATCATTGCCACTCCGTCAGTGATGCCGAAGATCGGAAAACTGGGTAAAGTATTGGGCCCCCGTAACCTGATGCCAAACCCCAAAACAGGAACTGTTACAAATGATGTGGCGAATGCGATCAATGACGTAAAAGGCGGTAAGATCGCTTTCAAAGTGGATAAAGTTGGTATCATCCACGCGTCAATCGGCCGGATCAGCTTTACGCCTGAAAAGATTGCAGAGAACAGCCTCGAATTGTTGAATGCGATCCTAAAGGTAAAACCATCCTCCTCGAAAGGTACCTATGTAAGAGGCGTCAGCATGGCCAGTTCTATGAGTCCGGGGATTACTGTTGACGCTAAAGCATTTGTTCACTAATAGGGTCAGGCCGCTAATTAGCGGATTGATTTAATTATTGCAGCGGCCAGACCGCTTTGATAAAACTTAAATAAAATGACAAAAGATCAAAAAAACGAAGTGATTGAAGTATTGAAAGGCAAGTTTTCTCAATACACCAATTTCTATGTAACGGATACTGAATCACTTTCTGTGGACCAGGTGGTCAAATTACGTCGTGCCTGTTTTGACAAGAAGGTTGAAATGAAAGTGGCGAAGAACACACTTATAAAAAAGGCACTGGATTCACTCGATAGTCAAAAATATACAGGGGTGTATGATTCATTGCACCAGGTGACGGCATTGATGTTTTCGGAGAACCCGAAAGATCCGGCACTCATCATTAGTTCTTTTCGTAAGGCAAGCAACAGCGAAAGACCCGTATTGAAAGCTGCTTTTATCAATGGTGATATTTACATGGGGAATGATCAATTGAAAACGCTCACCCAGATCAAATCAAGGAACGAACTGATCGGTGAGGTAATCGGCTTATTGCAATCACCAGCTAAAAGGGTGCTGGCTGCTTTATTGCACCATCATGAGAAACAAGCGAGTGGGGGAGAAGCTATAACAGCAGAGTAATAGCTATGAGCTTTGAGCGTCTGGCTCGAAGCCCGCAGCTTAACTATAAGAGAAATTTTTTTAATCACTCCGCCGGAGTCAAAAACAATGAAGGCGGAAAAAATTTAAATCAAATGGCAGACGTAAAAGCATTAGCTGAAAATTTAGTAAGCTTAACAGTAAAAGAAGTACAGGAATTGGCTGATTTCTTAAAATCAGAATATGGTATCGAACCGGCCGCTGCTGCAGCTGTAGCCGTGACAGGTGGCGATGGTGCCGGCCCGGCCGCGGTAGAAGAGAAGACAGCTTTCAACGTTGTATTGAAAGGCGCCGGCGCTTCCAAACTAAACGTGGTGAAGATCGTGAAAGACTTGACCGGTTTGGGTTTGAAAGAAGCGAAAGACCTGGTTGATGGTGCACCGAAAAACATCAAAGAGGGTATTTCCAAGGCGGAAGCTGAAGAAATTGTAGCCAGGCTGAAAGAAGCCGGTGCAGATGTAGAGATCGCTTAATACTGCTGACAGGATAACTAATAAAACCCCGGCCGAATGCCGGTTTTTTTTGTTTTGTTCATTGTGTTGTAAGATAAGGGGCCAGCTTTTTATAAACCTCATCCGTCACCGCCACCACCCTTTTAATGTCTTCTGGTTTGGAAAAAGGCCCATGTTCATTCCGGTAAGCAATGATTGGTTTGGCTAGAACCCATTTGATATAAGGATGGGCTTTCAATTCATCAAGGGTCGCCGTATTGATATTAACCTTTTTAATGGAAAAGTTTTCCATCTTCAGGTATGGCTTTATTTTTTGAAAAGTTGAATCAGGTAATCCAAAAGTTTCTCCCACTTGCGCGATGGAATAAAAACCACCCAGTTTGTCTCTGAAATTTACAATCCTGGCTGCCAGTTTGCTCCCGATACCCGGCAAAGCGATATAAGCTGTAGTATCTGCTGAATTAATATCAATTACAACAAAACGTGAAGGATAATTTTTTATGGGTTTGTTTTCATGGGGGATCTTATTATCATTGAATTCATTATAGGTATTTGTTTCACCTACCGGTTCTATTTTAACGAAAGGCACCAGCCGCTCGTACTCGTTGGCATGTAAACCATAGATCTTTTGCAGGTCTTCCGGTTTTTTGAAGCGACCGCCTTTGCTGAGATAATTTTGGATAGTATGAATGGTTTTGTCCCTTATGCCCAGCTTTTCCCATCCGGTGGTTGATAAACTATTAGGATCAAAATAAAATAATTCACCCTTTGGTTGTTCATAACCCGGGTATTTCGGACGTTCATACTGGGTTGTATAATTGCCATCATCATTATATTCCTGGTGATTGTTACCGGGTTCTTTTTGTTCAAGCCTTTTCATAGTAGCTATCCAGGCCGAATCATTTGTGGTTGGGCTTGGTCTGCCGGTATTTCCGAGGAACTTTGGAAGAAAAATCACAATGATCATCAGCAAAATGAGCACCAGAATCCCGATCCTGTCTTTTCGGGTAAAACTCAGGTAATCCTCTACAATCCTTTTCCATTGCATGTATAAGATTTTCAGGTCAAATTAACGGAGGAAACTGCCGGGAAAACAGTGATTCCGGCCGGAAAAGAATAGTGTTTTTCTTAGCAAATTTTTATTGGCTGAACGCATTAAATCCTTACCTTTGCCATCCCTTATTTCAGCCAATTATATTTTGACGCTTCAAATCATGCTTAAATAGTTGATTTTCACAGGCTTTTGTTTCAAATGAAATGAAGACCTGAACGTGATTTGTACGTCCTAAACTCTTTTAAACCCGGTTTTTACGCATATGTCTTCTACTAAAATGAATCAAAGGGTGGATTTCGGTAAAATCAGGCATTTGGCCGAAGCCCCCGACCTCCTCGAAGTACAGATACAATCGTTTAAAGAATTTTTCCAGTTAGAAACGACCCCGGACAAACGGAATATTGAAGGTTTGTTCAGGGTGTTCAAGGAAAATTTTCCGATCACTGATACACGGAACATTTTCGTACTGGAGTTCCTGGACTATTTTATTGATCCGCCCCGTTATACAATCGAAGAGTGTATGGAACGAGGACTAACGTATGCAGTTCCTCTCAAAGCCAAACTCCGGTTGAGTTGTAATGACGAGGAGCACGTCGATTTCCAGACCATTGTCCAGGACGTATTTCTTGGCAACATACCCTATATGACACCCCGTGGTACTTTTGTGATCAATGGTGCTGAGCGCGTAGTTGTTTCCCAGTTACATCGCTCACCAGGTGTATTCTTTGGTCAATCCGTTCACCCGAACGGAACCAAGATCTACTCAGCCAGGGTGATCCCCTTCAAAGGCGCCTGGATGGAATTTGCTACCGACATCAACAATGTGATGTACGCATACATCGACCGGAAGAAAAAGTTCCCGGTAACTACCCTTTTGCGTTCTATCGGTTACGAAACGGATAAGGATATACTGGAACTTTTTGGTATGGCCGATGAAGTGAAAACTGATAAGAAAACATTAGGAAAATATATCGGGAAAAGATTAGCTGCCCGCGTACTAAGAACATGGGTGGAAGATTTTGTGGATGAAGATACCGGCGAAGTTGTCTCTATCGAACGAAACGAGATCGTGATGGAACGTGATACCGTACTGGATGAAGATGCTATTACTACGATCTCTGAAATGGATGTAAAAAGTGTTTTTATCCAGCGGGAAGATGTAGGTGGTGATTATGCTATCATCTACAACACCCTGAATAAAGATACCTCCAACAGCGAACTGGAAGCTGTCCAATTCATTTATCGCCAGCTTCGCGGAGCCGATGCACCCGATAATGAAACAGCCAGGGGTATCATCGATAAATTATTCTTCAGTGATAAGCGCTATGACCTTGGAGAAGTGGGTCGCTATAAGATCAACCGCAAACTGAACCGGGATGCGCCGCTGGAACAAAAGACATTAACAAGAGACGATATTATTCTTATTATCAAATACCTTGTTCGCCTGACCAATGGCAAAGCTGAGATAGATGATATCGATCACCTCAGCAACCGTCGTGTACGCACCGTTGGCGAACAATTGTATGCTCAGTTCGGTGTAGGACTTGCCCGTATGGCAAGAACGATTCGCGAAAGGATGAACGTTAGGGATAATGAGGTATTCACGCCTGTTGACCTGATTAACGCCAGAACTCTTTCTTCCGTGATCAATTCCTTTTTCGGGACCTCCCAGTTGTCACAATTTCTGGACCAGACCAATCCCTTATCAGAAATTACGCATAAACGTCGTATCTCCGCACTCGGGCCAGGTGGCTTGAGTCGTGAAAGAGCGGGCTTTGAGGTTCGTGACGTTCACTATTCTCACTATGGTCGTTTGTGTACTATCGAAACACCCGAAGGTCCTAATATTGGTTTGATCTCTACACTATGTGTGCATGCTAAGATCAATGATATGGGTTTCATTGAAACTCCTTATCGCCGGGTGGAGCAGGGTAAAGTTGATATGAAGAAGCTTTCTTTTCTCAGTGCTGAAGAAGAAGACCTGGCAAAAATTGCACAGGCTAATTCTGTCCTGAACGAGAAAGGGGAATTTGTTGAAGATAAAATTGTTAGTCGCCAGACAGGTGACTTCCCAATATTGGATAAAGGTGAAGTTGAGTTTATGGACGTCGCACCTAACCAGATTGTTGGACTGAGTGCTTCCCTGATCCCTTTCCTTGAACATGATGATGCCAACCGGGCCCTGATGGGATCGAACATGCAGCGCCAGGCGGTTCCGCTTATCCGCCCTGATGTGCCTGTTGTAGGCACTGGCCTTGAAGGTAAAGCAGCAAGAGATGCTAGGATCCAGATTCACTCTGAGGGTAATGGGGTAGTAGAATATGTAGACGCCAATGAAATTCATGTTCGCTATGACCGCGATGAAGCAGAGAAACTGGTAAGTTTTGAAGACGATCTTAGAATTTACAGGTTGACTAAATTCATCAAAACCAACCAGGAGACCTGTATTAACCTAAAACCTGCTGTGAAGAAAGGCCAGAAAGTAAAGAAAGGTGATTTCCTGACAGAAGGTTATGCAACTCAGAATGGCGAACTGGCGTTGGGTAAGAACCTCAAAGTAGCCTTCATGCCCTGGAAGGGTTACAATTTTGAAGATGCCATTGTGATCAGTGAAAGAGTGGTAAAGGAAGACCTGTTCACTTCTGTTCATATTTCCGAATATGAACTGGAAGTTCGCGATACCAAGCTCGGTGAAGAAGAACTGACACCGGATATACCGAATGTTTCTGAGGAAGCAACGAAGGACCTGGATGAAAATGGTATTATAAGAATTGGTGCTCA
>JADGPW010000148.1 GCA_017882265.1 Chitinophagaceae bacterium
CCAGGATGGTCATGATTGCAGTTTAATCAGTTTCTCTAACGATTGAAATGCTTTCCCACTTTCCAGGCTTTCCACAGCAGCAAGATAAGCTTCCTCGTAATTATTAAAATTACCGGTGCAATCTAAGGCCATGGCCGCATTAGCCAGCACCACCGCATTTTGCGCCCAGCTGCCTTCCCCCTGGATGATCGTTGTAAAGATCTTTGCAGCTTCTTCCACTGTATTACCCCCGCTGATATCCTGCGGTGAAACCATGCGTTTACCCAATTGTTCGGGTGTCATGATCCTCTCCCCTTCTCTCGTGATAACCTTGGTATCATTGGTAAGCGAAATTTCATCATATCCATCCAGGCTATGAATTATGGTAAATGCCTTTCCGGTTTGTTGCAATAGGTAATTATAGATCCTCGCCATTTCTAAATTGTACACACCCACCAACTGGAATGCGGGGTTAGCCGGATTCGCCATCGGCCCCAGCATATTAAAGAAGGTCCGGATAGCCAGGTTCTTTCTTATCGGCCCCACTGTTTTTAATGCCGGATGGAACAGCGGCGCATGCAGGAAACAAATATTAGTTTCATCGATCTCCCGTTTCAGTTTATCATTATCATGTTTGAATGTATACCCCAACTGTTCCATTACATTACTGGCTCCGCTGATGGAGGACGCTCCATAATTGCCATGCTTGGTCACTTTTTGTCCGGCACCCGCCACGATAAAACAAGCGAGTGTGGAAATATTGAATGTATTCTTGCCATCCCCGCCTGTACCAACTATATCAATGGCTTCATAGCCCTCCAGATCAACAGGCACACTTAATTCAAGCAAAGCATCCCGGAAACCCTGTAGCTCTTCAATAGTAATACTCCGCATCAGGTACACCGTCATAAAAGCTGTTACCTCGTGTTCATTGTAAAGCCCTTTCCCGATGTTCACCAAAACTTCTTTGGCCTGTTCCAGCGACAGGGTTTTGTGTTCGAATAGATATTGTAGAATCTTCTTCATTTCTTATCGCGGAGACCGCGGAGGCGCGGAGGCGCAGAGAATACACTCAGCGTCTCTGCGCCTCCGCGGTTATTCTCTCAACCAGTTCTTTAAAATCTTTTCCCCATCCGGCGTCAATATACTCTCCGGGTGAAACTGTACACCCTGCACATCAAATTTTTTATGCTGCAGCCCCATAATATAATTATTTTCATCCCTTGCCGTCACTTCTAATTCTTCCGGGAAATTCTCATCACTCACGATCCAGCTATGATAACGCCCTACTTCCAGTTCACGAGGCAAACCTTCAAACAAAGGACTAATGGCTGTCGACGGCTTACTGTTGACAGGGGACTGACTGCTGACTGCCGACTGCTGACTGCCGACTGCAATCTTCGTCGCGACTCCATGATACACCGTACTCAAATTCACTAGCTTTCCCCCAAATGCCTCTCCTATTGCCTGGTGACCGAGACAAACACCCAGGATTGATTTAGAAGAAGCATACTCTTTTATTAACGGCAACAAAAGTCCTGCCTCATTTGGAATACCCGGGCCGGGAGACAGAATGATCTTATCATATTCTTTTACTTTCTCCATGGGTAGCTGATCATTACGATACACATCCACTTTAACATGGGTTATCTTTTCCACCAAATGGACGAGATTATAGGTGAAGGAATCGTAATTATCGAAGACTAATATTTTCACAGTTGCTTTATAAATGTTCAATGTTCAATTTTCAATGTTCAATTTTCAATAAACGCAACACTGAACATTGAGCGTTGAGCATTGAATATTGAACATTTTATTTTTTTAAATTTCTTCCCCTAAAGAAATCGCCTTCTTCAGCGCGCCCAGCTTATTTTTCACTTCCTGCAATTCACTCTCCGGGTCGCTCGCCGCTACTATCCCCGCCCCCGCCTGGTATGTCAATTTATTATTCCTGCTTAAAAATGTCCTAATCATAATGGCATGATTGCAACTACCGTCAAATCCTATAAAGCCAATGGCGCCGCCATAATAACTCCGCGATGTGGGTTCATAAGCATCGATCAGCTGCATCGCTTTGAATTTCGGTGCGCCACTAAGCGTGCCGGCCGGAAATGTATTGGCCAGCAAATCAAAAGGATTGCTTCCATCTCTCACGATACCTGCCACTTCGCTGACCAGGTGGATCACATGTGAAAAATATTGTACCTGCCGGTAATTCGTCACCTTTACGTGATCGCAAACCCGGCTCAGGTCATTCCGGGCCAGGTCTACCAGCATCACATGCTCCGCATTTTCTTTGGCATCTTCTAATAAGCGTTTCGTGGCCTGTTCATCTGCCTCATCATCACCCGTCCTTTTAAAGGTGCCGGCAATCGGGTGCAGCAGTGCCTTTCCGTCATTGATCACCAACTGGGCTTCAGGTGATGAGCCCATTAGTTTGTAATCGCCATAATCAAAGAAAAATAAATAAGGGGAAGGATTGATGCTTCGCAACGCCCTGTACACATTAAATTCATCCCCGATAAATGGTTGCTGGTAACGCCGGCTCAATACGATCTGGAACACATCCCCACGATGGCAACCGGCTATCCCTTTTTTCACCATGGCCCGGTAATCATCATCACTCATGTTGGATTCCTCTTCCCCTCTTTTTTTAAAAGGATAAACAGGCACATCTTTACTCCGGATCAATGATTCCACCACCGCCCCTTCACTTTCTGCTCCGGATACATGGTTCTCACAAATGAATAATTCGTCTTTGAAATGATCAATGGCAATTACATATTGGTATATACGATAGCGAATTAAAGGAATCTTCGCCAAGTCCCTCTCCTTTGGAGAGGCCTGCCCGACAGAGCCATTCAGGCGGGGATTTAGGGTGAGGTTTTCGAAAAATTGGATCGCGTCATAGACAACATAACCAAACAATCCCTGGGCAAACTTTTCTTCTTTAACACCCATTCCCGTTATCTCAAATCTTTGCATGAACTCCCATAATAATTGCGGCACTTTACGCTCCTTATTAATCCCGTTTCTTTCTGGTTTCTGACCCGGTAATTTAAATTCTATAGTATCTGTTGAACGTATCTCGATCCCGCCGATCGCATGGATACAGATAAAAGAATAACTATTCTCCGCGGAGTGATGATCTGTACTTTCCAGCAGGACCGTATCCCTGAACCTGTCCCGCAAACGCAGGTAGATACCGACCGGCGTAAAGATGTCGGCCAGCATTTTTTTACAGGTAGTATTTATCTCTATTTTTTTCATGAACATTCTGACTATTAATAATAATCATTCTTTTATATCCCGCTCCCTGGAACGTTTTGATGGCAAACCCTCCTGCGCTAAAGCTTCGGCGGGTAATCCCTCCTATGCTAAAGCTCCGGCAGTAAACTCTCCTTTGCCAAGGCTTCGGCGGTAAACCCTCCTACGCTAAAGCTTCGGCGGGTAAAAGAAAAAGCCCCGAAAATTTCCGGGGCTTAATATGTTTGCATAAACACAGCTATAGCATTACAAACCCCGTTTCCTGTTTGCAAGCCACCACCACTGTTTATTGTTAATTTCCTGTTTCATTCTTCACAAATATAATAGCAAAAAAACAAGATTCGCTAATTATTTTTAGATTTAAGGGATAAAAAGAACCCTTCCAGATGCTAATTCTTAACTCGATCTTAAAGTCCAAAGCAGCTAGCTTTAAAACGAATTCATTAGGCATCATTTTTTTTCTTTTTCTCAACCTGCAGAGTGATTCGCAGTCCATACCCGCCGATACATCGATCCGGGGAGTATTGGTGAGCTTCCGTTATTCCGTTTCGATATTCCCGGATTCATGGCAGGTGGCCCCGATCAATGCACAAGGTGAACAACTTAATTCATCCGAAGCCGGACGTTGTAAATCAGCCATTATTAACGCCTTGAAAAAATACCCCATAGCTGCCCTTAAAAAAAACCTGCGGGCAGTTTACTTCCTTAAGGATATGAAGTTCTACGACGTTGGTTATGGTGGCACCAATTCCAATGATGCATTATACCTCACCAATGATGGAGAGGACATGGGTTATACGGATCTTTACCTGGAACAGACCTTTCATCATGAATTCTCCAGCATCCTGTACAGGAATAACCCGTTATTATTTGATGATGCGGCCTGGATAAAGGTTAATATGCCAGGGTTTGATTATAATGACCCTGAAAATGGGGTCGGCGCCATTCGCAACAACCAATCATCGCAGGAACTGGATTCAGTTCTTTGCAAAAAAGGATTTCTCACACAATATGCTTTATCAAGCCTGGAAAACGATATCAATACCCTGGCCCAGAATATCTTTAGTCCGGGTGAAGGTTTCTGGAACCTGGTGGACGGGTACCCGAGGATCAGCCAAAAAGTAAAACTGATGATCTCTTTTTATCATAAGATCGATCCCGCTTTTACGGAGACTTATTTCAGAAATCTAAACCTGTAATTTTGGCAATACCTTAGTTTGAAAATAATCACGGGGTGAGTGCGCAGAGCTCGCAAATTGAATTTTATAAACCCACCAGTTATCGGAGGAAATTTAATTAAAATATTTATTTATGCTGATCCAACAGAAAGAATCGGATCATAAAGGATCATTTTTTGTCGCTGACAACGATACAACACTTGCTGAAATGATTTATACCATGGCCTCCCCATATAAGATGATCATCGAGCATACAGAAGTGGATGATCAGCTCCGCGATAAAAAGGTGGGTTACCAGTTGTTGAATACCGCGGTAGAATACGCCAGAACACATCACATAAAGATCATTCCCCTTTGCCCGTTTGCCA
>JADGPW010000149.1 GCA_017882265.1 Chitinophagaceae bacterium
AGGGGTCAACAACCTTATCAAGATATGATTCTTTCTTAAGTATTATCTGCGTATTCCTTGCAATTCTGTAAGAAAAGTCATTTGGTTTTCTGAAAACAATATCATAAGGCAAAACAGTAATTGAGTCTGCACCGCCTATTGCTGCAGACATTGCCTCTGTCGTCGAACGAAGCATATTATTATTTGTGTCGTAAATGGTTTTATTAAAAGTTGAAGTATAGCAATGGATTCTCATAGTTGGGAGTTCTCCAACTTTAGACTTCTGACTGCCGACTGCTGACTGCTGACTGCTGACTGCCGACTGACCGACTGATTACTGCCAACTGTCCGACTGAACTCCCTATCTTTGCCGTCTTTAAATTCCCTCCTCTCATGAAGTTTGACCGTAATACCGTTCTCGGTTTTGTGATCCTGGCTGCTTTGTTTATTGGGTATTTCTATTATACCAATAAAGGGCAGGCCGCCCTGCGTAAACAAAAAGAAACAGAGCAGGCCAGGCAGGACTCGATTGCCAGGTCAAATGCACCCAAACAGGACACGGTGACCATGCGGAAAGATTCAATCCTGAATGATTCGGTTAGTAAAATGGCCAAAGCCGGCCAGTTTCAGGCTGCCATAAAAGATACCGGGCGATTAATTTCTGTTGAGAACGAATTCATCAGGATCACTTTTACCACAAAAGGTGGCCAGCCCAAAATGGTAGAATTGAAAAAATTCAAAGCTCCTGATAGCACCCTGGTCAAATTGGCTGCTACTAAAGATGATAATATAAGCTACCGGATCAATACCGGAAGCAATAATAATGGCAGTACGGAGACCAGTGATTTGAATTTTTCAAAGATTGATTCTGTTCAAAATGCGGACGGCAGTAAAAAAATTTCCTTCACATTACAATCATCGGACAGTAGCGGCGCATCGATTACGCATGAATTCATCGTAAAGCCTGCTGATTATATGATCGATTTCAATATAAAGATGAATGGCGCTGATAAACTGCTGGTGGGTGGGAACCTGAACCTGGAATGGCAATATATGGCCGCCCAGCAGGAGGGTTCTATTTCTTTTGAAAAACAAAATACGCAGGTCGGTTACCAGATGAACGGCAGTTTTGATTATAACAGCATCATTAAAAGAAGCAGCAAAACATTTGGGGAACCCGTTCAATGGATCGGGATAAGACAGCGCTTTTTTAATACCATCCTGGTTGCTAAAAACAATTTTACCTCGGGTAATATGGAGTGGACAGTTCCCCCCGATTCGGCGAAAGCCATTGTTAAAGCCACTACCAATATGAGAATACAGCTTCCCGTTGCTTCCACGGCAAGCGTTCCCCTCAGTATTTACTATGGCCCGTCTGATTATAAATTCCTGCAGAGCTATAATATGAAATTTGAAAAACTGATCAACCTTGGACAGGGGATGTATGCTTTTGTCCGCCCGTTGAACAAGTTTGCGATCATGCCGATCTTTAATCAGTTGCAACGATGGGTAGGCAGCTATGGCCTGGCTATATTCCTGCTGACCCTTTTTATCCGGTTGATCATTTCACCGTTGACCTATAAAAGTTATTTAAGCGGTGCAAAAATGAAGGTATTGCGGCCCGAAATAGCCAAACTAAAAGAAAAGATTGGGGATGATAAGCAACAAATGAGCGTGGCCCAGATGAAATTGTTCCGCGAGGCGGGTGTTAATCCCTTAGGCGGCTGTATACCGGCTTTGCTCCAGATCCCCATCTTCTTTGCCTTATTCAGTTTTTTCTCTTCCAACGTGGGATTGCGGGGAGCCAGCTTTTTATGGGCCAATGACCTCTCCGCTCCGGATAAGGTTATCCATTTTGCCAGCAAAATTCCATTATTGGGCGATCACCTCAGCATTTTTACAATTACCGCCTGTCTGACAAGCTTTCTGATCTCCTGGTATAGTATGAGTATGTCGCCGGACCAGAGCAACCCGGTACTGAAATACATGCCCTATATTTTTCCCGTGTTCCTCTTGTTCTTTTTTAACAACCTGCCATCGGCCTTAACATGGTATTATACCGTGTCCAATATTGTCACACTGGCCCTGCAATTCATCATTCAGAATTATATTATTGACCACGAGAAGATTCTTCTCAAAATGGAAGAGAACAGGAAAAAGCCAAAAACGAAATCAAAATGGCAGGAACGAATGGAACAAATGCAGGAGCAGCAAAAAAAGTTAAAGGAAGCTCAGCAAAAAAACAGGCGCTGAATTCGTTAAAATACTCCTAAGAAGAACCGTTCTTAGCTTTTACCGGCCCCGCATTTCTACTCGGGGTCTCCGAACCAGGAAAGAGCAGGCCAGAACTGCAACTTATTGATTAAATTGGCACGTCTTTCTCTTATAATAAGCCAATCGGTATTAAATGAAAAGAAAAATCCATCTGGTTCTCGTGTTTGCCCTCATCATGCCGGCATCCCAATTGGTGGCTCAGCGGAAGTTGACGGAGGCGACTATCTCCTATGACATTATCATTTATACCAGCAATACCAAACCGCAGGGGCCTGATCTTTTGGATGGTGCCACCAGTGTCATTTATCTTAAGGGTAATTCGAGCCGGTCAGAAATGATAAGCTCCCTGGGTACCCAGGCAACGATCATTGACAATAAGGGCAACGTGGCCATCCTGAAGAATTATGGTGAGCAGAAATATATGATCAAAATGACGCCTGACAACTGGAAGGAGTCCAACAAAAAATACGAAGGCATCACTTTTTCTTACCGGGATGAATTTAAAACGATTGCCGGTTATAATTGCCAGAAAGCTATTGGCCGGCTCACCGACAGTACAAACTTTACTGTTTATTTCACCAGGGACCTGGTACCTGTCAATAAAGATTTTCAATACCTGAACAGGAATCTGCCGGGTCTCGCTATGCAATATGAAGCCTCCCTGGGCAAAATGAAGGTGACGTATACGGTTTCAAATATCAACTTTAACCCTGTATTGCAATCAAAACTTGAATTGCCAACATCAGGTTACCGGGAATTGACTTATGAAGAGAGTAAGCGGCTGAATTAATATCCGGGTTGTTTCCGGAGATTACCAGTTTTTTTGGGATTGCTTGTTGGCGATATCGATCTTTACATTATCCAATATCACTTTCTTTTTCAGTGGGATAATGAAACTGGTGTTGCCTTTTTGAAATGTAACAGCGGTATTGAGGTTAATGTATTTTCTCTCGTTTTGGGTGTTTATGACCTGGTATCCACGATAGGTATATCCGGATTTCAGAGAAAAAGAACCTGATTTTGTAATTCTGTTGGAGTGTAAAGAAGATTTAGGGTTATCCGATTTAATCTTCCCATCTCCTAAAGTAGCAAAAGCAGCTGCAGAAACGGCCAATAATAATATAACTGCCAGTTTCCTGCCAATGAATTTCCAAATTGTCTTGCCGGGGTGGTTCATCGATACAAAAGTAATTACAAAAAATGATATAAAACAAACCGTTTATCCAGAAATTTAATACTTCATTAACGGGAAATCGGTCATATTGTTATGAGGAATGGGTAAAAAAAGCTACTATTTCCACATATGGGGAAAACTAAACCCTTTTCAAAGACATTTTTTTAAACTAACTTGTTGAAAATAGCTTGTTTGCAGTGGATCCAACCCAGCTATCAACAGTTCTTTAATAATCTTTTGTCAGCCAAAATATTGGAATTCATGAAAGATAATCCATACCGGGAAGATCGGGACCAGATACGGGAGCTACTCAAACAGATCGAAAACCTCAAAAATGGCCTCAGCCATTCCTTTATAGAAGAAGATGCCTTTGAAAAAATTATCGACTATCTGCAGGAAAAAGATGACCTGGTCAAGGCCATGGAGGCTGCCGAATTAGGCAGCGAACAATATCCTTATTCTTCAGTATTGCTGATCAAAAAGGCGGATATATTATTAGCCAACCGGCGCTACCGGGAGGCCCTGAATGTGCTTGAACAAGCTTCCCTGTTGGATGGTGGCGATATCAATCTTTACATATTAAAAACAGATGCTCACCTGGCCCTGGACCAGCCCGAAAAAGCCGTTGTGCTATTGGAAGAGGCTCTTTCCTTATTCGAAGGCGACGAAAGAATAGAGCTGCTGTTTGAACTGGCAGATGTCTATGATGATTATGAAGAATTTGATAAGGTATTTGACTGCCTGAAAATGTTGTTGGAACAGGAACCGAATAATGAAGAAGCTTTATATAAAATCTGTTTCTGGACAGATTTTACCGGGCGTAACGAAGAGAGTATCCGTCTTCACCAACGCATCATCGATGAATTTCCTTATAATGAATTGGCCTGGTTTAACCTGGCGGCCGCCTACCAGGGACTAAAACTGTACGAAAAATCTATTGATGCCTATCATTATGCCATTACCATCGATGAAAAATTTGATTATGCCTATCGTAATATGGGGGATGCCTATATACGCATCCGGAAATATAAAGAGGCGATCGAAGTGCTTGAAAAAGTAATTGAACTTGCCAAGCCGGAAGATGTGATCTATGAAGCGATTGGGCATTGCTATGACCGGATGAAGAATTTCGCCCAGGCCAGGTTCTATTATCGAAAAGCTTCGCACCTGCGGCAGGATGACAGCAAATTGTTTTACAAGATCGCCTGCACCTATTTCAATGAAGCGCAATGGTCCAGTTGTATAAAGCAACTGGATAATGCCCTGAAAATTAACCGGCTGCAACCGGACTATAATCTTCTGGCAGGGGAGTGTAAAATGCAGTTGGGCTTATTCAAAGAGGCCATCCAGTATTTTTCAATTGTGGTGGGAACCAGACCCCGCAATACGATGGGTTGGGAAGCTTTGATACGTTGTCTTTACAAAGCCGGATATTTTGAAGAAGCATTGGAACAAACGATGGCGGCGCTGAAGGTTACAAATGATAAACCCCTGTTTATTTTTTATAAAGCATCAGTGTTATTTGGCCTGGGCAAAACAAAAGAGGCCGTTTTGCAACTGGAAAAGGCAATGGAAAGATTGCCGCGACTGTTAAAAAAATTTGTAGAGCTGAATCCATCCATTTTACAAAATCAACTAGTGGTGGATGTGCTGGCCCGGTTCAAACGAAATAAATCCATTTGAATGTCGAACAGATGAACAAGGAATGCAGAACGAAGAAGTTGAAGATTTCCTCTATAAGATGTTTCTTAACCCCCGACCTGACTTCGGCATTCTTAACTCTTGCCTGCCCCGCCAACGGCGGTGGTTCATCTGTTCGACATTCAAAATCATCTTCACTCTGATCATACTTCCTTATTTTTGCGCCCCGAACGATTGTTAAAAAAGGGTAACTCTTCGGAAAAATAATAGTTTAGACCCTGGCTCCCAACACGATAATGCCAGCCGGCTCTACATTTTATAAAATCAAATAACATTAGCATGAATTTTAATTTGTCGCAGATCCCCGACCGAAAACTAAAGCCACGTCAATCCGGCCTTACCATGGTAATGGACAAAGGCCTTAGCGTAAACGAAGCAGAGAATTTTATGAGTGTTTGTCATCCGCATGTGGATATTGTGAAGCTGGGCTTCGGGACCTCCTTTGTTACCCCTAATCTTAAAGAGAAGCTGGCAATTTATCGTTCGTATAATACGCCTGTCTATTTTGGCGGAACTTTATTCGAAGCTTTCCTGATTCGAAACCAGTTTGATGACTATATAAAAGTGTGCGAAGAATTTGAGATCAGTTATATGGAAGTGAGCGACGGATCAATTACCATTCCCCATGCCGAAAAATGCGGCTATATTGAGAAACTTACCAAATATGGAACGGTACTGAGTGAAGTAGGTAGCAAGGATGCAGCACACATTATTCCACCCTACAAATGGATCGAATTGATGAAGGCTGAACTGGAAGCCGGGGCAACCTATGTTATTGCCGAGGCAAGAGAGGCCGGTAATGTGGGTATCTACAGGGGCAGTGGCGAAGTGAGAGAGGGTCTGGTACAGGAAATCCTTACGCAGATTCCCGGGGAGAAGGTCATTTGGGAGGCCCCACAAAAAGCACAACAACTTTATTTCATCGAATTGCTGGGTTGTAATGTCAACCTGGGAAATATTGCACCCTCGGAAGTGATACCCATGGAAACAATGCGGATCGGTCTCCGGGGTGATACATTTACCTTATATCTTGATAAAAAAGAAGCCTGATGCGGCTCTTCGGACTAATTGGCTATCCCTTGTCTCATTCTTTTTCCAAAATGTATTTTTCGGAAAAGTTTGAGCGGGAAGGATTGACGGATTGCCGGTATGATCTTTTCCCGATCCGGTCAATTGATGAGTTGGGTCAACTGATAAAGCAAACTCCCGGACTGGAAGGATTAAATGTGACCGTACCTTATAAAAAACCTGTGTTACGATATCTGACCTCTGCTTTTAATATCCCCGAAGGGATCGGCGCCTGTAATTGTATCAAAATTGAAAACAACAATCTGCTTGGTTATAATACGGATTGGATTGGTTTTGAAAAAAGCTTTACTCCGTTGATAAAACCCCATCATATAAAAGCCCTGGTTTTAGGTAAGGGTGGTGCCTCCGAAGCCATACTATTCGTGCTTAGAAAAAATGGAATTGAATTTTCTTTGGTAAGTCGTTCTTCTCACGATGGATCCACGTTTACTTATCAGGACATTAATGAAACGATCATGAATGACCATACCGTCATTATCAATACAACGCCACTAGGAATGTATCCGGATATTACATCCTGCCCCGATATCCCTTACCGGTATATCTCTGACAAACATTTACTTTACGATCTTGTTTACAATCCGGCAAAGACATTATTTCTGCAAAAAGGAGAGGAGCAGGGCGCCACTATAAAGAATGGCGAAGAAATGCTCCGCTTACAGGCGGAAGAAAGCTGGCGGATTTGGAACAGCTAATCAGTCGGTCAGTCGGTCAGTCGGCAGTTGGCAGCCGGGCAGTCGGCAGTTGGCAGCCGGGCAGTCGGCAGTTGGCAGCCGGGCAGTCGGCAGTAAGCAGTCTGTCAGTCAACAGTCGGCAGTAATCAGTAAGCAGTCATCAGTCGGCAGTCATCACCTTAAGTGGAATGCTGGTTGCCAGACTGATGACTGCCAGACTGCCGACTGCCCGACTGTAAACTGACCCTTGCTTCGTCAGGCAAAGGGACAATCCTTTTCTTTTCATAATCATAGCAAAGCATGTCTGTTTTGGCAGCGGCAACCAATACTATATTTCCCTGACTTTCTTTTTCCAGTTTATAAAAAAGAGTGAACCCGACTTTAGAAATAACGTCCGCTGTTACTGAAGCTATCACGGTGTCACCATAGAATAATTCATTAATAAATTCAATGGTCACTGCGGTCATGATCATTCCTGTACCAGCGAATTGCAACTCGGTGTAACCCATCCCCCGAAGAAATTGCATTCTTGCTTCATGTATAATGGAAAGGATGGCATCATTGCCCACATGATTTCCATAATTGATATCAGTGATACGAACGGGGATAACACAGGAAAATGAGAATGAACCAGGCAGTTCAGCTTTAAGTCTCGCCATCAAATATAGAATTTGGTAATAAAATTAGGGAAAAGGTTCGCAGATAATAGATAATAGTGAACAGTGAATAGTTCACAAAAGTTGAATAGTTTTTTCAGATTTGATAAATTATAATACCTGTAAGGTCTTTTGTCTTAAAGACACTTTTATCTATTATCTACTCAATGATTTTCCTGCAGCGAGTTTACCAGATTCAGGATATCCATAAAATTATCCGGTGATGAGGTGATAGAGGAGCAGGCGATTTTCTTTCTCCATGTTTCCATCTGGTCTTTACAATCCTCATCCTGTTCTTCGCCGGAAACACAACAAACAAGTCCGCTTAGTTTTTTAGACATGCGGATAATATTCCCATCCGGGGTCATCAGCGTAATATAACGGTCTGCAGAGCTGTTGGTATTTATTTCATAATTGTGAGCTAATGACTCTGCTCCGCCTGCGAAGTGCAATTCGCTAAAGGTTTCTTTTTCAGGTTCGTTGACAGGTTCAACGGTATCAAAATAATTATTGGTGATCTTCTTTATTTTGCTTCCTGCCACTACATCCAGCTTAGCGAATGTTTTTTTGCTGGCTTCAAGCGCAGCATCATTTCGGGTCTCATCTGTGTCGGATATGGTTATATTATTACCTGTATTATCGTTGTTTTTTGAGATAGCATCACCCACTACTTTTCCGGGTTGAATCAGTTCCTCACTTGCCAGTTTATTATTTCCCGATCCTTTATTGAGAAATAGAATACTGCCCCAGGCAATAAAGCCAACCATAACTGCGGCAGCCGCATAACGAAGCCAGGGCATTAGTCTTCTCTTTCCGGGAGTGCCAGGCTGGATTTCCGCCAGGGATGTTTTAATATTTTCCCAGGCCGTGCCAGGGGGATCTACCTCAAGACCATAAAGTTTTGCGGGAAATTCTTGCACCGGTTCTGATTCTTCAAGTGTGGCAGCGATTTTTTCCCACACACCGGGAGGAGGATTGAGTTCGTAATTATACATTTTATTTTGTAACCCGCTGCTCATGGTTTTGTCTTCGCCTCACGTTGATGATCTATGAATTTTTTCACCATATCCTGTAGTATCACTTTTGCTCTTGACAATTGAGATTTACTGGTTCCCTCACTGATGCCCAGCATATCGGCAATTTCTTTATGCGTATAGCCTTCTACTACGTACATGTTAAATACGGTACGGTAACCAGGTGACAGTTCCTGAACAAGGGCCATTATATCTCTCGCGGCCAGGTCGTCCAGCACAGAAAGATATTTTCCTTCGATTGTATTTTCTTCTTTATCCGTAACAGGCATCAGGTATCGTTTGCGACGGAAATGCTCAATAGCGGTATTCACAAAAATGCGACGTACCCATCCTTCAAAAGAGCCCTCGTTACGAAAACTGTCCAGTTTTTTAAAGATCTTAATAAAACCTTCCTGCAAAATATCCTCTGCTTCTTCTATATTGCCGGCATAACGCAGGCACACCGCATACATCCGTGGAGAAAACTGGCGGTACAGTTCCTCCTGCATGCGCCGGTTGCCTTCCATGCATCCTTTAATTAGGTCGCTTTCGGCAATATTTTGGTTGCGTTCAGGGGTCAAGTTCAGTGTTTTGTTTTCAAATTAGTCAAAAATGCTACCAGCTTTTCGGTAGCTCTGGCCCGGTGGCTGTATTGGGTCTTTTCCCGCATACTCATTTCTGCAAATGTTTTGTTACTTCCGTCAGGAATAAAGACCGGGTCATAACCAAAACCGCTTTCTCCCCTTCTTTTATCGGTAATCTGCCCTTCGCAGACTCCTTCAAATAGCGTTTCCCTGCCATCAATGATCAGGGAGATCACGGCCCTGAACCGGGCATGACTGTCCGTTTTACCTGCCAAATTAGTCAAAAGCTTGTCAATATTTTTCTCAAATGAATGGTCATCTCCGGCATACCGGGCACTTTTTACGCCCGGTTCCCCATCTAGCGCCGCTACTTCAAGACCCGTATCCTCGCTGAAACAATTAATGCCTGTCATTTCAAAAATAGTCTTCGATTTATTGGTAGCATTTTCCTCCAGTGTATTATATGGCTCCGGGATCTCAAAATCGATCCCAGCCTCCTCCAGGGTCAGGATCGCAAATTGATCGCCTGTGATGGATCGAAGTTCCTCAGCTTTGTGGCGGTTATTGGTGGCGAAAATGAGTTTCATAATCCGGGATGTTGAATACGTGGGTCAAATAAGTCAAATGAGTCAAATAAGTCATATAAGTCAAGAAAGTCACACAAGTTATAGAAGTCATTTTTCAAAAACGCTTTCTTCTTATTATGACTGATTTAACCTTTTTGACTTGTATGACCAACTTGACTTTAATGACTTATATGACTTATTTGACTTATTCGCATTTACAATCCAAACATCCTCCTCAGGCAAACCCACAATTTACTTTTCAGTACTTTATCTTCTTCCAGCACTAGTAAGGATGGAGAGAATAAAAATGAGCAATTGGCGAAGGACTGTAACTGGAAATGCGGAAAACTTATCGGCAAACCAAATGAGGAAGGTTCCACTTCAAATAGAAAAACGATCCTGCTTTTAAAGAAAGAGATAAGATCTTTATAAAACACATCCGGATAATTATACAGGTTTACTATAGCTACGTCCCCGACACTTAATTTGCAGGCGCCCAATATGCCGGTAAGAAAACCAAGTTCCCTGTCCGGCAAATACGCCATACCAGGATAATTTACTATGATCAGAATGTGCTGATTGTTGTTTCCCAGCCATTTCCATTCCGGTTCCGCCACAGTATTGGAAACACCGGGGCTAACTGGCTGAAAGTTTTCAGGACTATCATTGCTATCAATAAGTGAGGATGGATAAAGTTCAGCCACAAGGGAGGCAGGTAAATCAATATGATTGAGATCATCCATAAACCTGATAATTTATACGAATGAGTGTTAGTTTTTTTCGTTTCTTTGGCCTTTCAAAATTAAACTATTATGATCGCAGCTATGGACATTTCAATCACGAAGGCAGAAAGAAGCAAATTACAGGAACTGAATCTGGATAACCTTCCATTTGGACGTTATTTTTCAGATCATATGCTGGAGGCAGATTATGAAGATGGCGAATGGAAAAATGTGGAGATCAAACCTTACCAGCCGTTACTCATGAGTCCATCGATGGCGGCCCTTCATTATGGCCAGGCAATTTTTGAAGGCATCAAAGCTTATAAAAATAGTAATGGTAATGCTTTCATCTTCCGTCCGCTGGACAACTACAAACGGTTTAATATTTCTGCGGAAAGAATGCAGATGCCCGCTGTCCCCGAAGAATTGTTCATGGAAGGAATGCGACAATTGGTAGCCCTGGACAGGAACTGGATACCATCCCGGGAAGATCACTCTTTGTATATCCGTCCTTTTATGTTTTCATCAGATGAAGTGATAGGTGTACGTCCATCGGAGACTTACAAATTCATGATCATATTAAGTCCCAGCGGGCCCTATTATAATATGCCGATGCGTATATACGTGGAAGAAAAATATGTGCGGGCGGTACCGGGTGGTGTTGGTTATGTAAAAGCAGCCGGAAATTATGGTGCGGCCATGTTTGCTACGGCTGCCGCAAAAAAACTTGGCTACGACCAGGTATTGTGGATGGATGCTTTTGAACATAAATATGTGCAGGAGATCGGCACCATGAATGTATTTTTTATCATTGGCGACAAAGCCATTACTCCCGATCTGGAACAGGGAACGATTCTGGATGGGGTCACCCGCCAAAGCACGATCACTTTATTGAAAGAAATCGGGCTTACTATTGAAGAAAGACCCCTTAGCATAGAAGCTATAATTGAGGCTTATAAAGCCGGTACACTTCACGAGGTTTTTGGAACTGGCACGGCGGCAACTATTTCTATGATCAAAGAACTCAGATACAAAGATTATGTGATGCAGTTTGATGTAGATAGCTGGAAAACGGCTCCTACCGTTAAGAAATGGCTGGCCGATATAAGGGAAGGCAGGAGAGAAGACAAGTATAACTGGATGCAGAAAGTTTAGGGGGAAAAAGATTACTTTTAAAGGGTTGAGTATTCACTCAACCTTTTTTTATATCCTGAAATATCCATCCCGGTGAATTCCATTTTTAAAAGGCAAGTGCATGACCCCGTTAAGGCAAATAGGATTATTCATTGTTTTATTTATTCCCCTCATTGAACTGCAGGCTCAGAATTTTTCGCCGGTTCCTGTTACTGGTTTTAACTGGGATGTGATTGCCGAAGGCGGCCCTTCTTCCCTGGCTACAACCAGCAACGTGTTGGATGCGGCCGCATCCAATAAAGTGATGTATTCAAATGCGTTCCGGACATTTGCCGGAATCAGCGGTGGCGGTCTTCCGGATAACGGAACGATAATCAGCGGGAATATGACTTTCCAACTCGCCAGCTATACGGCTAATAATGCCTTATCTGTTTTCAGGAATCAAACCGGTAATCTTGACCTGGTGACGCCATCCTCTTTTGGGAGGATCCGCATACTTTGTTTTGCTACAGAAGCAAATACCTTAACTCCACCCGGGGCCCTGGTGAATGTCTCCCTGACATTTACCGATGCCACCACGACGCCCTATATCAGCAATTATTCATTACTTGATTGGTTCAATGGCACGACCAACCAGGTTCTTACAGGTTTTGGGCGTTGCAGTCGTGTGGCGTCGCCCCCATGGGGCGATGAAGCATATCCCAATAATCCAAGGATGTATTATATTGAAATAACACTGAACTGTACCGATATACTCAAACAACTACAAAGGATTAGTTTTTCTAACGTAACTACAACAGGTGCAAATCCTCCTTTCCCTAATACCGTGTTTCTTGGCGTATCGGGTATTCCGTATTCTCAATTAATTGCGCCCGTCATAACGCCGGCTGATTGTTCAGGATCCAACGGGAGTATCGCTTTGACTGTTACGGGGAGTTCATCTCCCTATACCTATTCCTGGAATACCAGCCCGGTGCAAACAGGTCCCACTGCTACCGGGCTTACCCCGGGAACTTATACTTGTACGATCACTGATGCAGCCGGTTGTGTCTCAACTTATACAGGAACGGTTCCTTTAAACAATAATGCAGCCATGACGGCAACAGCTAATCCGACATCAATTTGCCTCGGTTCATCCGTCCAATTAAATGCTAATGTGACAACAGGACCTTTGACAACTTTTACATGGAACCCTGGTAACTTGTCTGGTGCTGCTGTTACCGTTTCACCGGCCAGCACAACCACCTATACAGTTAATGCGACCAATGCTCTTGGTTGTACTGCCACTGCCCAGGTTACGGTTACAGTGAATCCTGTTCCGGCGGCACCTCTTGTAAATAATGTTACGATTTGTTCAGGTGCTACCGCTGTCCTGCAGGTTCAAAACCCGCAGGCAGGGTTTACTTATAACTGGTATGATGCCGGAACCGGGGGCACATTATTGGCCCCGGGAGCATCTTATACAACACCCGCATTAATAGCCACAACCACTTATTATGTAGATGCAACAAATTCAACCGGATGTTTAAGTGCCGCCAGAACACCAGTGACTGTTACCGTAACGGCTTTACCTGTGGCTCCTGCAGCAAATGGAACTACCGTATGTTCAGGTTCCAGTGCTGTTTTGTCAGTGACCAACCCACAGGCAGGATTTACTTATAACTGGTACAATGCAGCATCAGGCGGCATTCCACTTGCCAGCGGTATATCATATACTGCAAATAATGTAACTGTAATGACAACCTATTATGTGGAAGCGGTTACAGCCGGTGGTTGTACCAGTCCGACCCGCACAGTTGTTACAGTTAGTTTGTTGCAATCCTTATCACAACCCATAATGACCTTAACCAATACTACTTTTACTTCCCTTACTTTTTCATGGTCAGCGGTACCCGGTGCTACCGGCTACGAGGTAACCACCAATGGCGGCGCCAGTTTTCAAACGCCAAGTTCCGGCCCAACGGGAACAACACATACTATAAGTGGATTAACAGGTAACACTACTGTCACTTTGCAGGTGAGAGCATTGGGAATAACGCCCTGTGAAACAAGTTTGCTTTCCGCGCCAGTTTCGGGCACGACCCTGAGCAGCAAGGAGATTTTTGTTCCGAATGTATTTACGCCCAATGGGGATGGCCGGAATGATGTATTGCTGGTCTACGGAAACTATGTGGCATCCATTCAATTCAGGATATTCAATCAGTGGGGGCAACTGCTGTTTATGTCTGATAATATCAGCAATGGATGGGATGGCAATTATCATGGTCAGCTACAACCGGTAGGCGTATACGCTTACACATTAAAAGTGGTTTTGCAGGACGCGACCATCATAAATAAAAAAGGCTCAATAAATTTAATTCGTTAATGTGAGAAGAGTTATTTACTTTTTACTTTTCCTGCTTGCCTGTGTATCTGAAATAAATGCACAGGTGGATCCGCATTTTTCCCAATTCTATGCCTATCCGCTTTGGCTGAACCCGGGAATGACCGGCGTTATGGACGGAGATTACCGGGTAACTGGGGTTTACCGCAATCAATGGAGTAATGTGATGACCCCATTCACAACAGAAGGGATATCGGCCGATGTAAGTACCGGGAAAAATCTGAACCTCGGAGCCAATTTTATGAATCAGACGGCCGGTGATGCTGGTTATAAATACCTGAACGCCTATGCATCCATTGCATACAGTGGTATTCGATTCGGGAAGGATAATAATCAAAGGATAACTGCAGGTATGCAATTTGGTTTATTGAGTCGCAGGTTTGACCCCTCAAAATTCCAGTTTGGTGACCAATGGAATCCTATTACCGGGTACGACCCGGGTAATCCGACTGCTGATGTTATTGCCCAAGCATCATCGTCTGTATTGGATATCGGCGCTGGGTTCTCATATTTTGATGGGGGACCGGACAAAATGGCCAATTTTTTTGGCGGTATTGCCGCTTTTCATCTGAACCGGCCGGAGGATCCTTTTGTCAGCAGCAGCACCAAAAAATTCCTGCCGGCCCGGTATACTTTTCATGCTGGTGCCCGGATAAATCTGTCTGAAATTGCCAGTATAACCCCCAATATTCTTTATTTGCAACAGGGAAATGCCAATGAGAAAATGATTGGTGTCTTTACTCAATTGAAGGTTAACGATTATACCGATTTGCTTTTTGGGGCCAATTACAGGTTCAAGGACGCTATTTCACCCTATGCGGGGGTGGCTTTCCAGAATATGGTGCTGGGGGTAAGTTATGATGTCAACACCTCTGATTTGGGTAAAGCCGTGACAGGAACCAACAGCCTCGAACTTTCATTTACCTATATTGGCCGAAAGTCCGGAAAACCACTGCTTTACCTGTCTTGCCCCCGGTTTTAAGTAAGAAAGATTGGAACGTGGATGACACGCCCGCCTGACCG
>JADGPW010000150.1 GCA_017882265.1 Chitinophagaceae bacterium
ATATAAGCGGCTTCCTTTGAAGCGAGGAAACCCACAGCATGTGCTACTTCTTCAGGCGTTCCAAACCGTTTTACCGGTATAAACCCTTTCATTTTCTCTTCATCCACACCTGCGGTCATATCGGTTTTTATTAAGCCCGGTGCTACGGCATTTACCGTAATTCCGTGCCGGCCTACTTCCTGCGCCAATGCCTTAGTAGCGCCGATCAACCCGGCCTTGGCTGCCGAATAATTCGTTTGCCCCGCTACTCCCTTTTGCCCTGAGATGGAAACAATATTAATGATCCTTCCATATCGCTGAAACAACATGCCATGTAATACTTGCCGTGTTACAAAGAAAAAACTATCCAGGTTGCTTTTTATCACATTTTCCCATTGTTCATCTTTCATATACAGCATCAGGTTATCTTCCGTAATACCGGCGTTATTGACGAGTACTTCAATACATTTTTCCTTGTTTGTTTCTATCCAGCCACCCAGTGATCGTTGTACCTGTTCTTTATCCGAGACATCGAATGGCAATAATTCACCATCACCCCCTTTCTGCCGGATGCTGGAAAGAGTTTTTTCCGCTTCTTCCTGGTTTGATTTATAATTAACCAGAACATAATATCCCATGGCCGCCATCTTTTTACTGATGGCCCTGCCTATTCCTCTTGATCCACCGGTAACTAATGCACACTTCATTTGCCAGGTTTAATAACAGGGATAATATACTACTTTGATTTTGCACGCAGAGATCACAGAGTACGCTGAGATTAGAAAATAAAAAAATAATCTCTGCGTACTCCGCGTTCCCTGCGTGCTATTCACTCCAAACTAAGTCACTATCGAAAATATATGATAAAATAATCCTCCTTTTGCTCCTTCACTACAAAAGCAGGCCCCCCTATGGGAAGGCCAGGGGCTTACTTAAAATCGCCGGGTCATTACTTTCCAAAAAATCTTTTACCCTTTCAAGGTCTTTGTATTTGGGGGCATCTTCAACAAACATGGGAAATATTTTTCTCAGTTCCTTGTAAAGAGACCGGGTATCAGCAGCCAGCTTTTCACCGCAACTTAAATAATCAACTGCCTGTAAGATCGTCATGGCCTGGATACCCAATACCTCGAAAGAATTATCAATGACCCTTTTGGTCATCATGGCCGCGTTGCAACCCATGCTGACGATATCCTGGTTATCATTGTTGTTAGGGATACTGTGAATATACATGGGGAACGAGAGGGTTTGGTTTTCAGCCACGGTGGAGGTGGCAGTAAACTGCATGCCCTGCATCCCGAAATTTAATCCCAATACGCCCAGGTTCATAAAAGGCGGGAATTTCTGGTTGAGCTTGTCATTTAAAAGAAAATTCAGCTGTCGTTCTGAAAGCATCGATAATTTAGTGATAGCGATCTTTAATTTATCCATTTCCAATGCCACATAATCCCCGTGAAAATTGCCGCCATGAAAAATATCTTTGTTTACATGATCGATCACGGGATTATCATTCACTGAGTTCAATTCATTCACGACTACCTTCTCTGCCTGGCTAATCGTGTCAAAGACGGGGCCCAGCACCTGTGTGATACAACGTAATGAATAATATTCCTGTACTTTATCTTCGAGAATGGCCTGGTCGGGGTTTCCAAGACTGTATAAAAGTTTCGAGCGGTTCCGGATCATTTTACTATCCTTTAAAACTTCCCGGAGCATTGTGGCGATCCTGTTCTGACCTTCATGATGCTTGATGATATTTAATTCATAGGAGTAATGATCGTCAAAAGCTTCCACCAGTTCATTGGTCAGGGCCGACAGCACCACGGACCATCCCAATAATTTCCGGGCCTGGATAATATTCACCATCCCAATTCCCGTCATGGCCGAAGTACCGTTCAGGATCGCCAATCCTTCCCGGCTATGAATAGAAAGTGGCTTTATATTAAACCTGTTGAATATTTCTTTTGTAGAATGGATACCCCCTTCCACCATCACTTCCCCTTCCCCGATCAGGGTTAAGGCAAGATGGGCCAATTGTACCAGGTCACCACTTGCGCCCACACCCCCATGCTCATAAATACAGGGAATTATGTCTTTATTGATCAATTCCCTGAGCAGTTCCACTACTTCTGTATGGATGCCGGAATAGCCCTGCATCAGGCTGTTTAAGCGGGCTATCATTATTGCTTTCACTAAAAAAGCGGGCAAGATCGGCCCGCTCCCTGAGCTATGACTACGGATAAGATTGTACTGGAGCTGTAAAAGATCATCCTCTTTTATCCGGTATTGAGCCATCGGGCCAAAGCCGGTGTTTATTCCATAGATCAGCTTATTAGAGGAAAATTGCCTGAGAAACTGAAAATTGAGTTCGATCTTCTCCAGGGCTGCCTGGTCTAAAACAACTGGCTCTCTCTTATATAAAAGGTCTGAAAATTCTTGTCTAGAAAGAACACTTTGTCCAACACGTATCATCGAAAAAGAATATTTGTATTAAAATAGTTGCCGGCAATTGTATTAAGCCGGTAATAAACCTATATAGTGGGTTTACCCAAAGTTATGCCATTTAGCAGAGGGTAAAATTGAAAAGTTTATGAGGGGTAACCACAGAGTAAATAGTCCCGACAATTAATTTTTAATCAATGATTACTTAAGCAGATTATTTGCCGGAAGGACGGGAAGACGGGAAGAATGCCGAACAGATGAACCTCGCAAGGCAGGGCAGGCAGATTTAATACCAGACTAAGTAATTCCCAAACATTTAAGAAATCCAGAAATATAAGGTATTTACGTACTTCAACATTCTGAATTCCTTGTTCATCTGTTCGACATTCATCTTCCCGTCTTCCCGCCCTTCCCGGCAATTGTATTTATTTCTATTCGCCTGTCAATAAACTTTACCTGTTTCCTGCCAGTTCCTGCCAAATGCATTTTCTGTAGTTCTTCAGCGGATACATACGCGATCCGGGGACTTACCCGTAACCGCGCCTGCAAATAGGCCCGGATACGACGATCAGAGGCTTCGCCGGGAGAAGCAGGTAAGAGATGAAGTAATATTTCATCCAGTCCAACTTCATTTGAATAAACCTCTACCACAAAATCAATCACCTCTTCCATTTCATTCAACAGATCAAATAAGGCAGGAGGATAAAGCGTGGTCCCTTTAAATTTGATCATTTCATTTTTCCTGCCGATCACCGGGGATAAACGCAAAGAGCCACGACCACAAGCACAGGGCTCATCGAAATACATACAGATATCTCCTGTTTTATACCGTAACAAAGGCATCCCTTCCACACCTAATGTGGTAATCGTCACCTCACCGGGTGTATGGGATCCTACGGGTTGATCATTTTCATCCAGCAATTCCACGATCAGCAACTCAGGTTGCAGGTGCCCCCCCTGCCCTTCCCGGCATTCAGTAAATGCCGTTTGCATTTCCGTAGAGGCATAAGTGGAATACAAATGGATATCCCATCCTTCTTTTATTTTTTTCCCAAGGATATTAAATGAAAAATCAGTGTTCCGTATATTTTCACCAATGCAGATCGCTTTCCGGACCGAAGATGTATTTGGATCGATCCGGGACTCTTTTGCAAATTCAATTAGCTTAAGAATAAAAGAAGGAACGGCAACAATGGCCGTTGGTTTAA
This sequence comes from Chitinophagaceae bacterium, assembly GCA_017882265.1. Classification (GTDB taxonomy): domain Bacteria; phylum Bacteroidota; class Bacteroidia; order Chitinophagales; family Chitinophagaceae; genus JADGPW01. The sequence continues at coordinate 3,630 of JADGPW010000150.1, forward strand.
GATGGTGTATGGTTTCCCATTGAAGGGAAGGAACGCCCGGTCCCAGCCGGATAATTCCCGCACCCAGTTTCCGGATACCTGAATAATAAGCGATGCCCGCCATGAATTGCCTGTCCAGCGTAAGCATTAACTGGTAAATATCATGCGCGGATCCATCGGCACACAGAAAAGAATGATACTCATTATACGCCAGGCGGACGAGGTCATTTTCAGTCAGCGCGATCGTAACCGGGAGTCCTGATGTTCCGGAAGTAGAAGCATATTCCACGATCTTGTCTTTGGACACACATAAAAAATCCCAGGTTCGCTGTTGCAGGTCCTCTTTGTTGGTTGTCGGTATACGTGTAAGATCGCCTGGCGATTTGATCCCGCTTATTTGCACCTGGTGTTTTGCAAATAATTTCTTGTAGTATGGAGAGTGCTGGTTAAGGTAGGTTAATAATTCCTGGAGCTTTTGTGCCTGGATGCTCTTTATTTTTTCGGCAGATGGATATGCAGCAGGAGTATCAGGCATGATTATTTTTCTATAATGACGACGGCCGCCGCTATTGTTTTAAGATGTGTCAAAGAAAGCGAAATTTTGATCACACCGTATGAAGACATGGATGCCCCGGAGGCCCCCAGCAGGGATAATTCCGGTTTCCCTGCCTCATTGTTTGTGATCTCCACTTCATTAAAAGCCATTCCTTCTGCCCAACCCGTTCCCAGGGCTTTAAAAAAAGCTTCTTTCGCGGCAAAACGCGCGGCATAATGTATAAACTTATCCGCTTTTGTTTCGCAATAATCAATTTCTTTTTTTGAAAACACCAGTTCCCTGAAACCAGCTTCTTTATTAATATTTATAGCGACACGATCAACTTCTATCATATCAATTCCGAGCCCTGCGATCATGATGATTTAAATTTATTTGCCGGGAAGAACGGGAAGACGGGAAGAGGAAACATTCTTTCTTCCTGTCTTCCCGCCCTTTCCGGCTACTCAATTCTCTGTCGGCGGAGAATACAAATAATTATCTC
>JADGPW010000151.1 GCA_017882265.1 Chitinophagaceae bacterium
AATTGAGGGAGAAGTTCTTTTACTTCTTCAATAGCGGAAGGCGCTAATGCCTTGTTATCAATAAAATCACGGACGGGTACCTGGTATAATTGCTGTGCTGTTTGCTCTATAGCTTTTTTAAGTTGTAATATGCCTTTATTCTTTCTTGGATTAACCGCGAATACGGGAACACCCAATTCTCTTTCCAGGGCGGGAATATCGATCTTTATTCCTTTCCGCTTGGCCATATCCATCATCGTCAACGCAATGACGACCGGTACTTTCAGATCGATCATCTGGGAACAAAAAAGGAGGTTTCTTTTCAGGTTACTGGCATCTGCCACAGCCACCACCACATCAGCTTTTACATCCTTGTCCTGGTTGAGCAGCACCTTATAACTTATCCATTCATCCTGTCGCCGGGGATATAAGCTATAGGTTCCCGGGAGGTCGATCACGCGTGCAGTCATCACAGGGGACAGGGAAGTTGAACCCGTTTTCTTGTCAACAGTAACGCCTGGAAAGTTCCCCACTTTCTGATTTAGCCCTGTCAGGCAGTTAAAAAGAGAGCTCTTTCCACTGTTGGGATTACCCACGAGGGCAATATGGAGACGTTGTTTTTCCATTTTGTTTTTGAACACTTGCAAACAAGGATTTTTTATGGTTGGTCAAGTCAAATAAGTCATAAAAATCAAATTGGTCAAATCGAAATGACCTATATGACTTATTTTTCTCATTATCCGTGAAAATCCATCTAATCCGTGTTCCCGAAAAATCGGGACAGGCTATCTGTGTTCCAATCCCTCCTGCCTCAGGCAGGCGAGCAAAAGTAGAAAGGCAAGGGCAAACAGTCTTACGAAATACGATTAAAAAGCTCCCAATCGGGAAAGAATGCCATTATTATGTAAATGATGTAGAATGCCTGCCATGGTAGAGACAGGGCATGCCCTGTCTCACAAGAATCTGAACCTGCCTGCTGTGCGGGAGCACGATTCAAGGCAGGCAGGGTAGTACCGACATAAAAGAATTTCCGGAATATGGGTATGTAGGGACTTCGACAATCTGAATTCCTTGTTCATCTGTTCGACATTCTCCACCTTTGTATCATATCAACCGGGTAATTATGTTTTCCAAGATTGCAAAAACCTTTTTCATTTTCCTGCTATTAGCCGACTGTTCTGCCCCAAAGCAGATCACAAAGGTTGATACCCAGTTGCCGGATCATCTTAAAGCCCATATCCAATACCTGGCAGATGATAAATTAGAAGGTCGCAGAACGGGCACCAAAGGAGAAGAACTGGCGATGGATTATATCGTTAACCAATTTAAATCAATTGGTCTTGTTCCAAAAGGGACCGAATATTATACGCAGTCATTTCCTATAAATGATGGGAAGACTATCGATAGCGTAACGGAATTTAATATCAATGGCAACAAACTTATAACCGGTAAAGAGTTCTTCCCATTTCCATTTAGCCCGGATCAGAGCATTGAGGCCATGCCTGCCATTTCCGTACAGGAAGCGGAGATGCCCTGGTTTTTTGACCTGAAAGAAATATTGGAAGAAAATAAAAATAAGCCGCAGTTTGATCTCCAGGATTATATTCATATAAACGCTAAAAAAGCAAAGGAGAGGGGCGCTTCGGCGGTCATTTTGTATAACACCTCTTCGATCGATGATAAACTTGTATTTGATGGCAAAGACAAGTCGGAACAATTGGCTATTCCCGTCCTTTATGTTTCAAAAGGGCCTGCATTAAAATACTTTAGCGACAAAGAGGCTACGTTAACTATTAAAATAAGAACCGGGATCGATGAAAAGAACAGGATCGGTCACAATGTGATCGGTTACATTGATAACCAGGCGCCTTCCACGGTTATACTAGGGGCACATTATGATCACCTGGGATATGGAGAAGATGGCAATTCCATGTTAAGAACAGGAGAACATCTGATTCATAATGGAGCCGATGATAATGCCAGCGGTACTGCGGCATTAATAGAATTGGCAAGAATGCTTAAAACCTCCAAAGCCACTCACAACAATTACCTCTTCATTGCCTTTTCCGGAGAAGAACTGGGTTTGTTTGGATCAAAATATTTTACAGAACATCCAACGATCGATCTCAAGGCGGTTGACTATATGATCAATATGGATATGGTGGGAAGACTTAATGACAGCACCAGGGTAATAACCATTGGAGGATATGGCACCACTCCTGCCTGGCAAGGTTTTTTTTCAGGTAATGATATAAAAAAAACAAGGCCGGACCTGGTGTATAAATACGATAGCAGCGGCACGGGTCCCAGCGACCATACTTCTTTTTACCGGATGGGGATCCCCGTGCTTTTTTATTTTACAGGGATACATGCCGATTATCATAAACCGACCGATGATGCGGATAAGATCAATTATGAAGGGGAGTCAACGATCGTCAACAATATTTATAAACTGGTAGAATGGTATAATGATAAAGGGAAACTTGTTTTTACCAAGACAAGAGAGACCCAAACATCCTCAAGATCCGGATTCAGCGTAACCATGGGTATCATGCCGGATTATACTTTTGCCGGGACGGGTGTAAGAGCCGATGGGATCAGCGAGGGTAAGCCGGCACAAAAAGCAGGGCTGAAAGCGGGCGATGTCATTATTAGGTTGGGAGATTATACTATCACCTCGTTGGATAATTATATGCAGGCATTGGGAAAATTTAAGAAAGGAGATACTACCAAAGTAAAGTTTACAAGAGGGGCTGTGACTATGGAAGCGACTGTCGAATTCTGATCACGGATTTCACGGATTACATAGTCAGCCCCGCCTGCCGTTATATAAAAAGGATTAACACGGATTATAGAAGTATGCGCCCGGGTACAAATTAAGCGTAAAAAATCCCCGCCTGAATGACTCAGTCGGGCAGGCGTGAAAATCCTTTTTTATCCGTGTCATCCGTGATCCGTAATTTGTACCCGCAAACCTTTTCTATGGCAGACCGCGGCATCAAATTATTGCTGAATAACAAAGAACTTACAGATGAATTTTTTGATAATACCAGGTTGCTGGGTATTATGGCTTCGGTAAAAGATTACCAGTTTTGCTGGCACCTTAACCACAGCGTGGGACTTGATTTCAGGATCAATAACGAGATAGAGATACAACTTACCAAAAAGCAGCGCAACTATTTTTTTTCCGTGTACGAGTATTCTGAACCGACAGGTTCTTTATCCCACTTTGTATACAACAACCAATTCGACGGAGAGTACCTGTTACCCGAATTCAGGCACCTTGATTTTTTGTGGCTGATGAAAGGGGACGAAGTAAGTGATGCGTCTTTACAACAGACCATTGAAACTATTCGCAGTATCAATAGTGTTCAGCTTGTGCTGGAGCTGACAAATCAACAGATAAAGCACAGGGAACACCTGGTGTTTTAATGTTAAATACTAAATTTTAAATACTAAATTGATTCCTCACTTAACACTTAGCACCCAACACTTAAAACTATTTATTATGTGGAAAGAAGAAAAAAATAAACTATACCGCAAATTCAAGTTTAAGAACTTTAGCGAAGCATTTGCTTTTATGACAAGAGTAGCCCTGGAAGCCGAGAAAATGAACCATCATCCTCTATGGAAAAATGTGTATGATACAGTTGAAATATGGCTTAACACACATGATGCAGGAGATGTTGTGACTGAAAAAGACCATAAGCTTGCGAAGAAAATTGATGCCATATTTGGAGCCTAAGCCCGGAACAAGTAATAAGTAATTTGGATTGGGAAAAGTGCAATTGGGAAATTGCTCTAAAGAAGCTGGTCGTCTTATAGAAAAGGCGCATATTTATAGAGAAATTTCATCTATCAGTAAATTTCCCATTTTCCCAATTCCAAAATTTCCCAATAACAACTATCGTATTACGCCAAAACAACATCACTGCCCATCCCTTCCACTATATTAATGATCCGGCCAGCCGCGTTTGGTTTTAATGAAGAAACGGCGTCCAATAATTTCTTTCAATCCGATCCGGGGGTCAGCCAACTGGAATTGCAAAAAAACGCTTTGTTGGAATTCGACACTATGGTGCAGACATTACGGGAAAATGATATCGATGTATTGGTCTTTGACGATACAATGGATCCGGTAAAACCAGATGCCATCTTTCCCAATAACTGGATCGGCACCTTACCCGGAGGGGTCCTTTCAATATTCCCGATTTATGCCCCTAATCGTCGCGCGGAGAAAAGAGATGATATCCTGGAGCGGCTTGGAAAGGAATATATCATAAGAGATGTGCAGGACTGGACTGAATACGAAGCGGAAGGAAGATTTTTAGAAGGCACGGGCAGCATGGTGATCGATCATGATAATAAAATGATCTATGCGGCGATATCGGAGCGGACCAGTTTATCAGTCCTGGAAAAATTTGCAGAAAGAAATAGTTACCAGGCCATTGTCTTTATCGCTACTGATAAGAACAGCCGACCTGTTTATCATACCAATGTAGTGATGACTCTGGGGGAAGGCTTTGCCGTGCTGTGTGAAGAAGCCATTGATGAAGAATGGGAATTGATCGCCGTGCGGCAGTTACTGGAATCTACAGGTCATAGTATCATTCCGATCACCAGAGATCAAATGCATTGTTTTGCAGGGAATATGCTGCAGGTCAAAAATAAAAAAGGGGTCAAGATCCTCGTGCTTAGCGAGACAGCCTATGAATCATTGAGAAAAGAGCAAAAACAGATGTTGGAAGCTTATGCAGCCTTGTTGCCAATTGCTGTGCCTACCATTGAAAAAGTGGAAGGTGGTAGTGTCAGGTGTATGATGGCGGAATTGTTTTTAGAAAAAAAATAAATGGTTTGTGTTTTAATATACGGGCCTTTGTTTGTGTATTGATAAAACGTTTTAATTGACAACTTATATATAGACACTTCATTCGACTTTGCGCTCTTTGTGGTTCGTTGTGCCCTTTGTGCTCCTGATTTGGGGTTCACAAAGGACACAAAGAACCACGAGGACACAATGGGTTTATAGTTTTCTATACACGGATAATCACTATGTATTATGAAACAGCTCCAAAACTTTTTGGCCATTGCCATCATCATTAGTTCCTGCGTCAGTAAGAAAAAGGAAAATATAGATGGTGGCCCCTGTAGCTATGATGACAAAGTATACCCTGCTAAACTTATTAAGCTGTTGCCTACTCCTGACAGCTCAGCCTATAATGCATTATTTGAAGTTGATATGCGTGAAGGTGTAGCCGCCAATCAAAAAGACACCCTGGATTATTCCCGGGTTAACAACAGGAGCATTACACCGGAACAAATAAAAAAAGACAGCATAGAAACGGGCAAAGTTTATAAATATGTTTTCAGTACTATTACCAGCGGCACCTGTGACCCAAAGATTGAAATGATAAGGCTGGAGAAGTACTAAGCCCTTTTATAGAATCGCGGGGGAGTTTTTTGGAAAAGAGAGTTTATTTTTTAACGGTCACAATTTTTTCATCTCGCCTGACTATTCGACCGATAACTTCTTTATGTTGTTTCAACCCATTCTTTTCAAATAGTTGATTTACTTCTTCAACACTTTCTTCGCGTACACTCAGCAGCAATCCCCCATTCGTCTGGGGGTCGGGTAATAATATAAAGGCTTCCATCACATTTACACCGGTATCGAATTTTATTTTATCACTATAGCTGCTCCAGTTGCGGGTTGTGGCGTCCGGGAAGATCCGTTGGGCAATGTATTCTCTTACCCCCACCGCGACAGGTATTTTATCGTAAAATAATTCGGCGGATAAACCACTGCCTTCGGCCATCTCAATTAAATGGCCCAGCAGACCAAACCCTGTTACATCAGTCATGGCAGTAACCCCGCTTATTTTTCCCAGTTCTTCACCCATTTTGTTAAGCGTACTCATTTGGTCGATCATTACGGAAACATGTTCTTCTTTTAATAAACCTCTTTTTTGTGCTGTAGATAAAATGCCAACACCTAATGGTTTGGTTAAAAACAAATAATCACCTTCCTGTGCGGTATTGTTCTTTTTTAGATTTTTTATTGGCACGATACCGGTTACTGCCAAACCAAATATAGGTTCGGGCGAATCAATGCTATGCCCTCCTGCTAAAGGGATACCAGCTTCAGCACAAACCATTCTACCCCCTTCGATTACTTTTTGTGCCAGCTCCACCGGTAATTTCTCCACCGGCCATCCGAGTATAGCGATAGCCATAAGTGGTTTTCCACCCATAGCGTAAACATCGCTGATCGAATTGGCGGCAGCAATGCGTCCAAAATCAAATGGATCATCCACAATGGGCATAAAGAAATCCGTAGTGGAGATCAGCGCCATTCCATTTCCGAGGTCATAAACCGCTGCATCGTCTTTGCTGCTATTGCCAACAAGCAGTTTATCATTATCAGGTAAGACTAGAGAAGTTCTTAGTATTTCATCTAAAACTTTTGGAGCGATCTTACAACCACAACCGGCGCCGTGGGAGTATTTGGTGAGTTTGATGAGGGGTTCGATCATTATGCAAATCTCGGGTAAATTAATCGCAGAGTCCGCGGAGACGCGGAG
>JADGPW010000152.1 GCA_017882265.1 Chitinophagaceae bacterium
CAGGAGAAGAACTTTTCAACACCAGTCCGGAAGCATTGGGCGCGCTGGCAAAGCAGACTCATATTTTCGCCGAAGTGGAACCGCAACAAAAGGAACGCATCATCATGGCTTTAAGGAAATCATACACCGTGGCCTATATGGGTGACGGCATTAATGATGTGTCCGCCATCAATGCTGCCGATATAGGGATATCCGTGGAAAATGCGGTGGATGTGGCCCGGGAAGCTGCCGACTTTGTATTGATGGAAAAAAACCTGATGGTCCTGGCCGACGGAATAAAAGAAGGAAGAAAAACCTTTGCCAACACTTTAAAATATATATTTATAAATACCGGTTCCACCTTTGGCAATATGTTCAGTGTCGCCATCGCTTCCCTGCTACTGCCTTTTCTTCCCATGCTGCCCAAACAGATCTTATTGACAAATTTTATTACCGATTTTCCTTACCTGAGCGTGGCATCGGATAATGTGGACCCCGAACAGGTTACCCGGCCGGGTAAATGGAACCTGAAATTTATCCGGAACTACATGATCTTTTTCGGTATCCATAGTTCCCTCTTTGATGTCATTACTTTCCTGACCCTTTTATATATTCTCCATGTAAAAGAATCGGCTTTTCAAACAGGCTGGTTTATTGAATCCATACTCACCGAATTATTTATCCTGTTCATTATCCGCACGCATAAAAATTTCTTTAAAAGCCAGCCGGGAAAATATCTTTTTATTTTAAGCATTCTTGGCCTGGTGATTACCATTGCGCTCCCCTACCTGCCTTTTGCCAGTACAGTCGGTTTAGTTCCGTTGCCATTAATTAATTTCCTCGCCATCCTCGCCATCGTAGCCGCTTATATCATAACCGCAGATCTGCTAAAGGTTTGGTTTTTCAAAAAATACAGGAGTAGCTGATATACAATTTGACACCTCAAAACAATAGGGTGGAAATAATCAGGGAAAATGGGATAAAGAAAATGTTTTTGACCGGAAAAACCCAGGGAGATAAAATCTTGTTCTGAATAGCACATTTGGCTGATCAAATCAAATGATAACCCGTTTCAGTTATAATGAAGCGTAACAAATAAATCGTTTGTATTGCTGTAAATTCCTCCGGCTGAATTAGCGGGTACATTTAACGTGCCTCTAATTTTGATCGTTTTGCTGCCACCCACGAGGAAATCTGTTGCTCCGAGATCATCTGCAAAATTACTTACCGTGATGGCTCCGTTTCCTGATCCAGTCAGTGTGATCGCATTGGAGGGTATCGCGATGGAGAACTGGCTGGAGCCTTCTCCGGTCACAGTAAAGACGGCGGCAGATTGAGTGATGCTCCCGGCAGGTAAGGTGACACCGCCAGATACAGTGCGACCATTAGCATAATCCAGGTTCACGGTGCCTGATACAGCGCTGACGGCCACTGATCCGAAATTCATATCTGTTTCTTTGGCGACGGAGATCGGAGTCAGCATCACTACCGATGTGCTGGCTGTTGCGGTTGTCTGAGCTGAAGATGTTTTGGAAATTCCTACCAGAGAGATCGTAAGAGCGAGGGCGTATAATTTAAATTTCATCTGGTTTTTTAAAGACATTGTTTTTATCGATTCTGAATGTGAAACTATACTAGCAGAAAATAATAATTACAGCCGTGTTTCATTATTACGGGGTTGCACTTATACTTTATACCATCCTGCATGGGCTAATGTTTTCTATTGCTTATAAATAATGACAGTAATAGCATATTCAGGATGGTATAATACCTGCAAATTGTCCGTTGTATTGTCGAAACTTTTCAAATAATACATTAGTAAAACTCACATATAAACAAGGTGGGGCCGAAAGAGGTAATAGCTGGTAAACTATTGCCGGTACTGTGATTGGTGGATATAAACCAGATTTTAAAGCCATTTTTTCCAATAGGCTTGCTCCCATACCGGATAGTACGCTTGTTTTGCTATTTTTTTACTCAATTTCATTCTTGCGGTCATTCCCGATTGACGTGGAATTCTACTATCGTATTTTATCAAATTAACCCGGATATAAAGTGCTATGACAGTGTAAACACTTATCCATCGGGATTGAATTATTGATTTTGTATCGCAGAGACCCCCGCACATGCGGGGCTGAGGCGCTGAGATGGGTTAGATACTCTGCGTCTCTGCATCTCTGCGACTCTGCGAGAAGATACCTCGCACAGAGAAAAAAAAGAATATATATATCTTTCCCTTTACTCCTTTTACTCCTTTTCCTCTGCGCGAGGCCCGGGCAGGTTTGCACATGATTAATCTTTACTTTTACCCACTTTAATTTTCATGGCAAGTACAAACCATAAACTAATAGTGATTGCCGCCCCTTCGGGGGCCGGTAAAACTTCCGTGACCCGGTATTTACTAAAAACTTTTCCCAACGACCTGTCTTTTTCCATCTCTGCCGCCACCCGTCTCTCACGTAATATTGAAAAAGATAAGGTGGATTATTATTTCATTTCCGTAGATGAATTCAAAAGCCGGATACAACAAAATGAATTCGTGGAATGGGAAATGGTGTACGAAGGAAAATATTACGGCACCCTGAAGAGTGAACTTCAGCGAATCTGGCAGGAAGATAAAACCCCGCTGCTGGATGTGGATGTAAAAGGAGGCATCCATATTCAACAACAATTCCCGGAAACCTGTCTATCTCTTTTTATCGAACCTCCCTCCATAGATGAGCTCCGCCGAAGGCTGGAAGCCCGTGGCACCGAAACACCGGAATCATTACAAGCCAGGATCAACAAGGCTTCTTATGAATTGACTTTCAAACAACAATTTAACCACGTGATCATCAATGATTCATTGGAGAGGGCCTGCAATGAAGCGGAGGATGTGGTGAGAAAGTTCCTGACACCCCCAAACCCCCTAAAGGGGGCTTAGCAAGAATCCGAAATTTGTAAATATTCCAACCAATCAGACTGCACCGAAGCCCCCTTTAGGGGGTTTGGGGGTTTCGTAACTTCGTCCTATGAATTTATGGATCACCTTACTCCTCTTTCTCCTCACCCTCCTCTTAATGGCATTTTTTGCAGGGATCGAAATGGCATATTATGCTGCCAACCGACTGCGTATTGAGATCAAAAAGAAAAAAGGCGATACCGCTACACAATTATTGTCAAAATTTGTAGAAGCCCCTGCCCGGTTCCTGGGTACTACCCTGGTAGGCTTTACTGTTTTTTTGGTGCTGCTGGGTTTGCAGATCAATGCCGTAATGCATCCTCTCTGGAATTACCTGCAGGTAGGATCCAACCTTGTTCATATCATAGCCGAAATAGCGCTGGCTACTTTTCTTGTCCTTGTCCTTGCTGAATTTATTCCCAGGGCGATCTTCCGCGCCAAAAGTAATACACTGCTAAGCCGCCTGGCCCATGCCATTGATTTCTTTTACCGCTTGTTCTATCCGATCGCATCGGGCTGTATTGACCTGGCTGAATGGATGCTCAAATATGTCTTTAACATCCGCCTGGATAAAAACAAAGAAGCCTTTAAGCAAAGCGACCTGAAACATCTTTTCCGTCATGACGCCGATGATGAACGGCAGGAACGCAATACGCAACTGATGGAAAACGCACAGGAACTGCCAAAAGTGAAGATCAGGAAATGCCTTGTACCCCGAAAAGAAATTGTGGGTATTGATAGCCGGGCATCGATTGAAGAGCTTTCCAAAAAATTCATTGAAACAAAACTCAGCAAATTGCTGGTATTTGAAAATAATATTGACCATATCACCGGTTATGTACACCAGCTTGATCTTTTTAAAAAGCCATCCACCATCCGGGATGTACTCCTGCCGATCCCGGCCGTACCGGAAAGTATGAGCGCCGTTGATCTGATCGGCAAATTCACTAAAGAAAGAAAAAGTATCGCTTGGGTAGTGGATGAATTCGGCGGCACCGCCGGCATTATCACCATGGAAGATGTGCTGGAAGAACTATTTGGAGAGATCCAGGACGAATATGATACCCCCGAATTTGTAGAAAAACAGACCGGCGAAAATGAATATATTTTTTCCGGCCGTCTTGAGCTGGATTACCTGGAAGATAAATATGGTTTTGATTTTACCGAAGAAAAATCGGAGACCCTGTCCGGCTATATCGTGAATTACCACGAGACCATCCCCCGCCAGAAAGAACGTATTATTATTGATGATTATGAGTTCGACATCATCGCTGTCAGCGACACCCGGATTGAAATGGTGAAGCTGAAGAAATTAAAGTGACCCTAATCTTGCAGTCAGCAGTCGGTCAGTCGGCAGTCGGCAGTCCGATCCTTCATAAAATGCGATCATGTCTGTATACTGCGTGCTGCCGACTGCAAGACTGCTGATTGCAAGACTGCTGACTGCAAGACTGCCGACTGCCCGACCGCAAGACTGCCGACTGAACACTATCTTTGTAAACTTGCATTAACCAACATGGGCATACTCGATTTTTTTAATAAGCGGAAGAAAGACCCGAAAGCGGAGATGTCTTTTATTGACCACCTTGAAGACCTTCGCTGGCATATTATCCGTGCAGTAATTGCCATATTGATAGGAGCGGTTATTGTTTTTATTTACTCCGATCTTGTAGTGAATAAGATACTGATGGCTCCGGCTCATACCGATTTTATTACCTATTCCTGGTTTTGCCAAATGGGGAAATTCTTCGGAATGGGAAATGCACTTTGTTTTGGAGATGTAAAAGTGAGTTTTATCAGTATTGGCATGACCGACCAGTTTGTTACCACGTTTACTGTAGCATTTGTCGGCGGCTTTATTCTTGCTTTTCCTTATGTATTCTGGGAGATATGGCGTTTTGTTCGGCCGGCCCTTTCTGAAAACGAAAGGAGTAAAACAAAAAGCGTTATTTTCTGGGTATCTTTTCTATTTTTCCTGGGGGTAGCTTTTGGTTATTATATTCTTACACCCTTTATGGTTAATTTCTATTTTACCTATAAACTAAGTCCTTTAATTGAAATAAAACCCACCTTCTCCGACTACGTGGAGAACCTGGTGTATACCACCGTGGGTATCGGTGTGTTGTTTCAAATGCCGCTGCTGGTAATGGTGCTGGCCCGGATTGGTATTATAACGGCAAAATTTTTAAAGAAATACCGCCGCCATTCTTTTGTCATCATCATCACCGCTGCCGCCATTATTACTCCTTCCACCGACCCGTTCAGCCTGATGATCGTTACGATCCCCCTGTACGGTTTATACGAAGCCAGTATTGTTATTGCTTCCCGTATCAACAAACAACAGAAGAAGAAGGAAGAAGAGGAATGGAGTTGACGAGAGGGAATTAGGAGTTAGGAAGAAGGAATTGGGAATTTGGAATTAGGTCTTAAGTACAAAAGTTCCTATTTTTTGGGGTTCTCCCTAATTCCCAATTCCTAATTCCCAATTCCTGACTAACTTTGTGCGATGCATTCCCCCTTTGATCTTCACAAACCCATAGCCATCGGCAGCGACCATGCCGGGTATGACTATAAAGAAGACCTGATCTCATTCCTGGAAGGAAAGGGCCTGGCTTTTAAAGATTACGGCACTCATAGTAAAGAACCTGTCGATTACCCTGATTTCGCCCATCCAGTGGCTAACGCTGTGGAAAACGGCGTAGCCGCTTTTGGTATTCTTTTATGCGGCAGCGCAAATGGTGTTGCTATCACTGCCAACAAACACCAGGGTATCCGGGCCGCCATTTGCTGGGGCGAAGAACTTGCCCAACTTAGCCGTGCACACAATAATGCCAATATCATCTGTATTCCGGCAAAATTTGTACGGGAAGGTGACGTAGAAAAAATGGTAGGTATATTCATGACAACGGTTTTTGAAGGTGGCCGCCATGGACGGAGAGTGGAAAAAATAGCCTGTGCGGGCAAAGAGATAAAGATTTAAAAGAAAATAAAAATTTAATATATACCCGGTACAATTTTGAAAACTCCTCTTTTTCTCCTTTTAACCTTTTTTCTCTTAGCCTTGCCATTCATCAATACTATTCTTACACCGACTATAATTTCTGTTAAGTTTGGGCTCCTTTAAAAAATCAATAAATGAAACAACTTTCATTGCTACTCATTCTGCTGGCTTCTATGGTGGCTGGTGCGCAAAAGCAGGCCGGCCCTGATGCATTTGCCAAATCGATCACAGCCGATGATCTTTCAAGAAATTTGCATATCGTGGCTGGTAAGGATATGGAAGGAAGGGAAACTGCTACAGATGGACAAAAAAAAGCAGCGGCGTTTATTGAAAACCAGTTTCGTTCGCTGGGCTTATTGCCGGGAAATAAAGATGGATACCAGTTGTATTACCCGGTGTACCAGGATTCATTGGTCAATACTGCTGTGGAGATAAACGGTCAGCTATATGAACTTGATAAAGATTTTTCAGTCAGTGTGGGTCAGTGTAATACATCCACCTATCGTTTTGCCGAAGTAGTGTTTGTCGGCAACGGGCTCGTGGATTCCACCCATGATGATTATAAAGGATTGGATGTTCGTGGTAAGGTTGTATTGATGCTGGCCCAGGCCGGGCAACCCGGACAAGGTGGTGGCGGGAATCGTTTTGGTAATCCCAGGTTGGACGCCGCACAAAAGAATGGAGCCATCGCCGTACTAACTATCGCCGGGAATTTTCCCAGGACCACCAAAACCAACCCGAAAGGGAATATGTACCTGTCTGCTTTTCAAAAGACAGTTCGTCCCAACCAGTTTACTATCTCCGAAAAAATGGCCACCGCGATCATGGGTGCCGATTATGCCAATGCAAAAACAGGGAACATACAGTCTAAAGTATATACCGCGAATGTGATGCTTCGCTTTAATAAAGCCACCACCAACCTGCAAAGCAGTGATGTAATGGGTTTGCTGGAAGGTACTGACCTGAAAGATCAATATGTTTTTATTACCGCGCATTACGATCACCTGGGTAAAAGAGATACCGTGATCTATTATGGCGCGGATGATGATGGATCGGGCACCGTCAGTGTACTCGAAATGGCCCAGGCATTTGTAAAAGCAAAAGCTGCAGGTAAAGGACCCCGCAGGAGCATTGTTTTTATGACGGTAAGCGGTGAAGAAAAAGGGCTGTGGGGATCCGGCTATTATGCCGATCATCCTGTTTATCCATTGGATAAGACCACCGTGGATCTAAATATTGACATGATCGGTCGTATCGATGCGACCCGCAAACAAGGCGATTCTACAAATTATGTATATGTCGTGGGGGATGATAAACTGAGTTCCGATCTTAAGCCCATCAGCGAAACCATGAACAAAAAATACACTAACCTGGAACTGGATTATAAATTCAATGATGCCAAGGATCCCAACCGTATTTATTTCAGAAGCGATCATTATAATTTCGCTCAAAAAGGTGTGCCGATCATTTTTTATTACGATGGTATGCTGGGAGCCGATTACCACAAGCCCACTGATACTCCTGATAAGATCAATTACCAGCTCCTGGCTAAAAGAGCCCAACTCGTTTTTTATACGGCCTGGGAAATGGCCAACCGGGATGAAATGCTGAAACGGGATATTATTCTTGAAAAACCCCGGGGTTTCTGAGAGAAAATTGATTTGCCGGAAAGGGCGGTAAGACGGGAAGGAGCTGCTTCGCAGCTGAATACAGGAACAGTAGAGTAGAGCAGGAGAGTTAAATTAACGCTCCCGCCCCCTCGTCAATCCGTACGTGCGGTTTTCCCGCATACGGCTTTCCTGTATTCTTCTTTGCAAGCATTTACATAGAGTTTCTTACGCTGTACTTGGTTGGGTCTATTAGTCCATATTTACAGACTAATAACTCAAAGGCTTGTTGACCGTACAAGCGACTGCGTCTTTGGCTCTTGCGGTTATAATATCGATTCAGTCTTTCATACAGATAGTGTCGCATCCTTCTCTTACTCATTGCCG
>JADGPW010000153.1 GCA_017882265.1 Chitinophagaceae bacterium
GTCCGCCTTCCTTTCCCCTTTTATAATCCCCATCTTTCTCTTTATCAAATTTGGCTCCCCATTCAATGATCTCTCTGACCCGGTCGGGGCCCTCTTTGACCACAATTTCCACTACCTTTTCATTACACAATCCATCGCCGGCAATCAGGGTGTCTTCAATATGTTTTTCAAAACTATCGTGTTCCGGGTCGTTGACCACGGCAATACCTCCCTGTGCATACTTGGTATTGGTTTCATCAGCTGCGGCTTTGGTCATGACTAAAACCTTTTTATCGGGGAAGGCATGCGCTGTTTTAAGCGCAAAGGTCAATCCGGCTATGCCTGAACCAATCACCAGGAAATCTGTTTTTTGCATAATTCTGTTCCGCCCAGGGCGCTAATGGCTGAAGGATTAATAGAATAAATATTTTACCGGGCACGAATATACTTAATAGCTCCCACTACGATGAATAGCTGCGCCAGGCCATACGTCAGCATAATGAGTATCCCCGCTGTTTCAAATGACAGATAAAACTTATTGATAGCAAGAAGGGAATCGGAAAGTACAAAGAGCAGTGCTCCCATCATCATCCACCGGCCGGGTGCTTTATTTTTTAAGAACAACATGTGAAATGCCAGCAGGAACATAAAGCAGATCACTACCCCATAGACCCGAACCGGCAATTTCAATTTGTGAAACTCCGGGTTATCAAATTGGGGTGTCAGCATATTCATTAATACGGCATAATAAATTACAACGATCAATAAAAGCCAGGGGCTGCTTTTAATATTTTCTTTCATCCTGATCTGATGGAAAAATATGATGTAGAAGATATGCACCAGCAGGAAAGCCGATAAGCCCCCTAAAAAATAAATACTATTATTCCCTTCGAATAAGAGCAACACATCGCCTGCCCATGAAAAAAAAAGGGCGGCGACTATCCATTTTACCAGGTTATCATTCCGGTAGTTGGTTTGTGCAAGAAGATAAAAGATCAATACCGGGATAAGCAGGGGTTTGAAAATGTATTGAAGCTGTTCATTCCTGAATTGTATCCCGATAAGATCCGAAAGAAGAACAGCTGGAAAAAGAATGATCCAAAGCCTTTTTTTCATGTTTTGAATTTATGTCTCCAGCCAGGCCTCACTCTCTTTTATCAAATTGATCAATTCTTCCACCGCCACTTCGCTATTCACATTTCGTTTCATGACTTCTTTCCCTTTATATAATGTGATCTTGCCGGGTCCGCTGCCTACATACCCAAAATCGGCATCGGCCATCTCCCCGGGCCCATTAACTATACAACCCATGATAGCGATCTTCACGCCTTTCAAATGGTTTGTTACCGCCCTGATCTTTGCTGTGGTCAGTTGCAGATCGAACAATGTTCTTCCGCAACTGGGGCAACTAATGTATTCAGTTTTGGAGATCCTGGTCCGGGTGGCTTGAAGTATTCCAAAGGCAATCGTATTCAGCCATTTGTTATCTGTTATCACTTCTGCATTTCCAAAATGATGACCAAAACAAACCCCATCGCAAAATCCATCCAATAACAGGCCCCCGGCTTCTACCGCATAATGGATCAAACTTTCGTCCGTTGTGGCATGATGGCTATCGCAAATCAATATGACAGAATTCTTTATTTCATATGTCATTAATTCCACAAACATCCGGCGGATACTTTGTAATGCATTTGTATTGGTTGAACTGAGACAAATAACAGCTGTTTTATCTTCCTTTAACCTGGCAAAGAGTTTTTCCAGTGGTTGTTGATCATACCCGGAAGAATAACAATCAATCATAACAAAATTAATGGTGGATGATATTGAACCAGCCCCATTTAAATACTGATCTCCATCCAGGATAGGGAAATATTTCTCTTTATCCGGGGCCAATAACCATGTATTGTAATAACTGAGGACTTTTAGTGTTCCGGGTAAAGCAAAATCAAGGACCTGGTTGCAAAAAATATAATCCGCTGCCGCATCCCCGATATTCCATTTATCTGTTACCTCATCATACCTATATCCAATGCCTTGCAGGTGTTGCGGAGTTATCTTATCTATTTTACTGAAATCAGCAATTACGACCGGAACATGCTTACCACCCATATTATCAACAGTAAATGTCTCCCTGCGCTGGTAACTAAAAGGATCATAAGGCAATTTTCCAATATCGGGCATTGACTGCTGACTGCCGACTGCCGACTGCCGACTGCTTACTGCCGACTGCCGACTGTCATATCTCTTCACCAAATCCTTACACACCGGGATCTCCAATTCGGGGTCTTCAGTCAATGAAACCCGGATCGTATCCCCCAGGCCGTCTTCTAAAAGGGTGCCGGTACCCACCGCGCTTTTTATTCTCCCGTCTTCGCCATCACCGGCTTCGGTGACGCCCAGGTGCAGGGGATAGCATTCCCCAAATTCATCAAACATAGTTTTTACCAGCAAGCGATAGGCCTGCACCATGACCAGTGGGTTGCTACTCTTCATACTCAGTACTATATTATGATAGGCTTCACTCCTGGCAATGCGAAGGAATTCCATGGCACTTTCCACCATACCCATCGGTGTATCACCATAACGGCTCATGATCCGGTCGCTCAATGATCCGTGATTGGTGCCAATACGCATCGCCGTTCCATATTCCTTACAAATAGTGACAAGCGGGGTAAAGCGTTCCCGGATCCTATCGATCTCTTCCGCATAATCCGCATCTGTGTATTCGATCAATTCAAATTTTTTCTTATCCACATAATTACCTGGATTGATCCTTACCTTCTCAACAATTCTCGCTGCAATCTCCGCGGCATTGGGAGTATAATGAATATCAGCCACCAGGGGCGTCATGTACCCTCTTTTCCGAAGCTCATTTTTTATATTCAATAAATTCTCCGCTTCTCTCTTCGAAGGAGCCGTGATGCGAACAAGCTCCGAACCGGCCTCTATGCAACGGATACTTTCTTCCACGGTGGCCATCGTATCCATCGTATCCTTTGTTGTCATGGTTTGAATCCGAATAGGATGAAAATTACCAAGCAGGAGGATACCGATCTTTACCTCCCTTGTTTTAAGTCGTTTATATTGGGTGAGTGATTCGGCGTAGAACTGCATAGAAATATGAGAATATATTGAAGGCGAAATGGTGAAAATTGAGACCCCAAAGTTATGCAAACCGCATGGACAATGGACAATAGACAATAGACAATAGACAATAGACAATAGACAATAGGCGAGACGAAATGCCCCATTGACTATTGTCTATTGCCTATTTATTTCTTTTCCAAAAGTTACCAGTCTTTAACCTGTGTACCACCAGTCTTGGCTTTTTCTTTTTGAACCCGTTGTTGTACTCCTTTTTCTTTCTGTTCCAATAGCTTGAGGCGCTGTTCGGCTTCTTTAGGGCTCATTTTTGACTGATCTTGTTTTTGTTGTTGCTGCTGGTTCTGCTTTTTCTGTTTATCCTGTTCCTTTTTCTTTTCCGGGGGGTTCCTCTTTTTTAATTCAAGCAAGGCTTTTTGCAGGTTTTCCCTGGCATCCTTATCATTGGGATCTTGCCGCAATGCATTTTTATATGCTTCGATGCTTTCTTCCAGCTTTTTCTGGTTACCTAAAACAACTCCATTATTATACCAGGCTTTTTCCTTCAATTCTTTTTCCTTTGTGGTAGTAGCGAGATCATTGAATAATTTAATGGCCTCATCCTTTTTATCCTGTTTGTACTGTGCATTAGCGAGA
>JADGPW010000154.1 GCA_017882265.1 Chitinophagaceae bacterium
CGGTGTATTTTTATGTTCATAGACGGCTTCCTCATTTCCCCAGGAGATACTGTCTAAAAATTCAATGGCTTCAATGGGTATGCCTTGTTCTTTCCAGATGGAGAAACTACCGTCTTTTAATAATAAAATCTTTTCCACTTATTGACAATTTACAAGATGCCCGGACAGCGGTAAAAATAAAAAATGGGTGAGCTTAAAATGATAAAGTAAGAATGATTCTTTATTGGACTTTATCATCCTGCTGACTTTTTTTGCCTTCTTCCCATTTTATTATGAATTTATCTTTATTAAAAATGGAAGCATCCACCACGGCGACTTGTATATCACGGGGCAGAATAATATTTGCTTCACAGGCTTTGATAATATCTTTTTCAATATCAATTCCAGGCATGACCATGATCAGCACCAGGCCTTTTTCCGTCAATGTAAATACACCGACATTAGTAATATAATATATCTTCTTACCCGATTTCAGCCCTTCCATTCCATTAAATGTGACCTGGTCAACCTGCTTCACAAATTTGGTCTTTCCTTTTTTCTCAACCAGTAAATGACCATCTTTGATCACCAAATTTCCACCCGACATCCAGGTACCGACAAAAAGAACAATTTTAGCACCCGAGGCAATATCGGGAAAGCCACCCGGTCCAACATATTCAGTGATCCTTCCGCCTCTTTTTGACGCATTGACATTTCCCAGGCTGTCTACCTGCAGAAACCCTAATATACCCATATCCAGATCATTCAGGTAACGGTAAAACGTTTCAGTAGAGGATTCAAGATGTTGTGGATTGATGGATGCTCCAAAGAATACTCCGGATGCAGGAAGGCCGCCATATGATCCGGCCTCGGTAGTAAATACAATGTCATGATGTAAGTTATGCTGCATTAACTGGCTGGCAACTTCTTCGGGAAACCCAACACCAATATTTACTTTGGAACCTTTCCCGGCTACCTTTACAAACACTGAAGCACCTAACCTTCCGAGCACATGATCTGTTTCAGTACGAACCGGGGTGATCTTTAAAAACCGGTTAAAGAATTTGATTTTTTTGATCCCCTCAATAGGATCTTCTTTTGAACCGGCTGTAAACATAGGCCAGAATTTTTTCTGTCTGACACCGGCGGTTTGTTCATTATAAGGATGAATCACGATATGATCAATTTCAGCAGCCCGCATACTGATCAGCTTTTCGTTTTTGGGTATAATGGCCGAAACGGTTGCAATGGCTTTACCCCCATTGGCTTTTGCCGCTTTTGCCGATAAGGTGTTTTCGGAAATCGTAGCCGCATGATGAAAGTAAATATTTCCTTCCCTGTCCGCATAAGGGGCATTGAAAAATGCAATATCGATCCGGGGCAAGGTGTAGCGCAACAGATCGCCCTCCACCTGTACAAATTTATTTACGGCATGGGCAGATATGGCGGTCCCTTCACCATTCCGGGGATCAAAAAATGTATGTAGCCCTACTTTTGAATCATAATAATTCCTGGTATTTTCTTTACCCATTTCCTCCACTAAAAAAGCCATGACTCCCTGCGGAAGGGTATGTAATTCCAGGTTTCCCTCCTCAGCTATTTTCAACTGTGCTTTCACGGTTTCAAGATGCCCGGATATATAACACTTCAACAATCCCGGAAGACCAATTTCTTCGATGGTACCGGGAACTTTTCCTCTGCCTCCCTGGGCGGCAATATTCATCCATGTCAGATCCCTTGGATGACCGGTATGTTGAAACAAGTCGCGGATAGCCCAGAAAAAAATGGAGCACCTGGCATTGCCACCAATACCACTGCTTATACAAGTTGATCCATCATGGACATGAGAAGCAGCTTCCCTGGCAGTTATAAATTTGGATGAAACAGGTTCTTCCGGATAAAAATCCAGGTCTTTTCTATTCCAGTTCAATCTCCAGTGGATAATATGTCCGACTATTTTAATCTTGTCAACGAGGGTCATAACTTTTTTACATAGAAATACTGCCTTCCCGGAATGAGGTGGATCCAATAATCGCATTGATAAGATAAGGCACTCCTTTATTCATACTTTCAATTGCTTTTTTAAAAGCCCCTTCAAATTCGCCGATGGTTTCTGTTCGTTCGCCATTGGCACCAAATGATTTTGCGATCAGTTGGTAATCCGAACAGGGAAGGGTAGTAGCCGTATCCGCTCCCAATAAGGAAACCTGGTCACGGGCAACCTGCTCCCATGATCCGTTGTTTCCTACAATGGCACAGATCTTTAAGCCTAATTTTGTAAATGTATCGAACTCGGCAAGGCTATAACCGAAACTACCATCTCCGTAAATGATAAATACATAATCAGAGGGATTACATAATGCGGCCCCCAGGGCAAAACCAGCGCCTACTCCAAGGGTGCCAAACACACCGGAATCAAGCCAGCTTAATGGTTTTCGGGGATGAAGGATATAAGAAGAAATAGCTGCAAAATCCCCGCCATCCGAAATAAAGATCGAATTATTGGGTACCCATTGCTCCATTTTCTGAAATAAAGTAACCGGGTTGATTCCTTTTCCTTTTACTACCGCCATACCGGCTATCTCTGTTTCTCTTATCATTTCCCGGGCTTTCAGTTCTTTTTTCCAGTCACTCCAGGCTGGCCAGGTAATGGCCTCATTTTGTAATTGAATTATACAACTGGCCGGGTTACTATGGATGGATAGCTGAGGAGTAATGTTTTTCCGAAGTTCTGTTTTATTCAGGTTGATAGTGACCTTTTTCGCATGTGGTGAAAGTTCTTTTCCATAATTGAGCCGAAAATCACAGGGTAAACCGGCCAGTAAGATCAGGTCGGCATTTTTTAAGGCGGCCTTTCGCTTATGATGGAAATGAATGGGATGAGCATGTCCAAGTAACCCTCTTGACATACCACTTAAATAAGTGGGGATTCCTATTTGGTTGATCGCTTTGGCCAACCCGGGCGCCAGCGCGGGATCAGCCAGCGCACCACTACCAGCCACCAGGACGGGTTTTGTTGATTGCCTAATCATCCCGGCGAGATTCTTCAATTGACCTATTGATGCGGTTAAGTTTGTTGTGTTTTTTACTACAGGTAGCTGGTTTGTTTCCTTGCCTTTAAATAGTCTGTTGACATGCCTGCCGATATACCATTGTACCATCTTCTCTTTAAAATTATTGCTCTTGCTATTATGGAACGGTAAATACCATTCCCTCACTACTGCTTCATCATAAAGCAAATCAACCGGGCATTCAAAAAAAACGGGGCCCGGAACTCCTTTACCGGCTTCATCCATTGCTTCTTGAATGGCCGGGGCAAGGTTCTTTAATCGTGAAACAGTAACTATTTTTTTAACTATTGACTTTACGATGGAAACCTGGTCAATATCCTGAAGCGCACCCCGGTTACGAAGTAAGGTGGCGGTGGCCCCGGCAATAACTACCATGGCAGACTGTGCTAATTGTGCATTTTTTAATGCGGTGATGGAATTGGTAATACCCGGACCGGCTGTCACTACCGCAACCCCGCAAATACCCGTTAGCCTGGATACAGCATCCGAAGCAAAGACGGCATTGGCTTCATTCCTGACATCAATAACCCGGATGCCGGCTTTCCCTGCTTCTACATATATGGGCGCTATATGCCCCCCGCAGAGTGTAAATAAAAATTTCACTCCCTTCTCTTTCAGCTGCCGGGCAATTATTTCGCCACCATTCATAAATTAATTACCGGATTTATTATAAGAGATAATCATAATGGAAAGCAAATCCATATAAAAGTAATGTATTGGAACTCCTACAAGTTAAACTTTTAATAATTTTCTTTATCATGTATTCAGGTGTAACCGCCTTTCGTTTAAATGCCTATATCGTCTTCCAAAAGCTGATTTTAATCATTTACATATTTTATTTCATATTTATTTTATACATTGGCATGTTTATTTTCAGGATCGGGTAACCCCGAGCGATGAAAGATTGCTTAACGATTAACTCTTGCTGTATGATTGCAACAAAACAATCTGCCTCTGCTATTGATAAATTCATGCAGATGGTGGAAAAACATAATCCTGCCCAGCCGGAATTCTACCAGGCAGTTTACGAAGTGGCACTGGCCGTCATTCCTTTTATAGAAGAACATCCCGAATACAAAAAAGCCAATATCCTGGAACGTATGATAGAGCCTGAACGTATTCTTATTTTCCGGGTGCCCTGGATGGATGATGCCGGTAATTTCCGGGTAAACCGGGGATACAGGGTACAGATGAATAACGCCATTGGCCCTTACAAAGGAGGACTTCGTTTTCACCCGGATGTTACACTCAGCGTATTAAAATTCCTGGCCTTTGAACAGGTCTTTAAAAACTCATTGACCACCTTACCGATCGGTGGCGGCAAAGGCGGCTCCGATTTTGACCCCAAAGGAAAATCGGACAATGAAGTGATGCGTTTCTGCCAAAGCTTTATGATTGAATTATTCCGGCATATTGGCAAAGACACCGATATACCGGCGGGTGATATCGGCGTAGGATCACGTGAGATCGGTTACCTGTTTGGCCAATTCAAAAGATTAAAGAACGAGTTCAACGGTGTGCTGACCGGTAAAGGCTATGCCTATGGTGGCAGCCTGATCCGCCCCGAAGCCACCGGGTATGGCTTGTTGTTTTTTGTGGATGAGATGCTGAAGACAAAAGGCGAAACGATCAAAGGAAAAAGGGTTGTGATCTCCGGCAGTGGTAACGTAGCGCAATACGCGATCGAAAAAACACTGGCATTTGGTGGAATTCCCATTACGGCATCAGACAGTAACGGGTTTATTTATGATCACCAGGGCATCGATACACATAAACTGGCTTACCTGTTGGATCTAAAAAATAATAGGCGGGGCCGCATTTCAGAATATGCGGAAGCCTTTGGCTGTCCTTACTTTGAGGGACAAAAACCCTGGAAGATACCCTGTGATGTAGCGCTACCCTGTGCCATACAAAATGAATTAGATGAGGAAGACGCAAAGAAATTAGTGGCCAATGGATGCAAACTGGTTGCGGAAGGGGCCAATATGCCATCTACACCGAAAGCTATCGAGGTTTTACAGAAAAACCGGTTGCTGTATGCACCGGGTAAAGCCTCTAATGCGGGTGGGGTAGCGGCTTCAGGTTTGGAAATGTCTCAGAACTCCATTCGTATGTACTGGACAAGAGAAGAGGTGGAAGGCCGCTTGCGGGTCATTATGGAGATGATACATGAACAATGTATACGCTACGGGAAAAATGCAGATGGAAGTGTGGATTATGTAAAAGGCGCTAATATTGCCGGTTTTGTACGAGTGGCAGATGCGATGTTGGCAGAGGGACATGTATAAACTGGTGTCGGCTACCTTATTCCATCACTTCAAATAACAGCAACTGTGATTTTTCGAGTGGGGAAAAATTATTATCAGCAATGAATAATAATGTTTTATGACCGTTGGCCAATAAAGGACCCGGCGTTACCCCTTCTATATTATCTATATAAATTCCCAGTTCACTCATATTCAGTAATAATTTTTTTGTGGCCGGTATAAAAGAGCTACCGGTTTTCAGGGAAGCCAGGCCGGAAACATCGGATGCTTTACTAATATCGGTCAGGAACACTTTGATGGTACAGGCCAGACGGCCGGTTGAAAAAGATCGTTCGATCACCAGCAACCTGTTTTTCCCTATACACAATACATCGGGTATCCCGTTAATCTTAAAAGCGGTCGATGGATTGGCGGGGTAAGCCACCGGGTCCAGTTTATACGCATACTGCGCTGTGTTCTTTTTGCTCGCTACATTAAATTTGAATAAACGGATATAAGGGTTGTTATCCGTGACATCAGCCCGGGGTCCGTCCTCGTACAAAGGCTCTTCCACATTTACATAAAGAGTTTTATAATGATCGGCAAAGCTCAATCCCTCTAATACACTGTTTTGACGTGGACCTTTTTCAATGGCATGCATAATGAGGTTAGCGGGCAATGGAAAACTATCGATATAGGCTCCATTGGTGGAAATAACAGTGATGGCCGGATTTTCCAGGACCGTATCCTTATTCGTTACTATTCTTTCCCCTTCACTGCTCCATACCAGTTGGCGTGTGAAAGGATTATAGCGGATGGCTTCTGGATCGGGTGTATGGGATGCATCCTGCTTTTTATTGGGATAAACATTGCCATTAAGTTGTAACATACTTGTGACGCCGGTGAAACGCACACTGTCGATTCCCTTTTGGGTAAAAAATATCCTGGCTGTATAATAACGGGCAGGATTTATGTCGCTTCGGTCATCGCTGATCATATAATATTCCTGGCTGCGGGAATCGTAATCGATACCGGATAAACCACCCACGATCGTTTGGTTGAAGGGCATGTCAAAGGGTATATCATATTCTCCCA